>NZ_JAUEUE010000040.1:0-1596 GCF_032485055.1 Bradyrhizobium sp. SZCCHNRI20481 | reverse complement strand
TGTTTGGCGCGGCCTGTTGCTGTTTGATAGGTATATCGGACTCTTGCGCCGCTCTCTCCGCGTCATTGCGAGCGCAGTGTTCAGCCCGGGGACATAGCTGACGGGTGTTCGGGGAGATGGTTGACACTTCAAAATCGGCTCGATTCGTCAAGCAGAGGGGCGAGCGATGCCGTGGCGAGAGGTGTCTGTCATGGACCAGCGACGAGAGTTTGTGATGCTTGCCAAGCAGGAAGGGGCGAACCGGCGGGAGCTGTGTCGGCGGTTCGGCATCAGCCCTCAGACGGGCTACAAATGGATCCAGCGGCATGACGCTGGGGACACGGCGCTGGCGGATCGGTC
This sequence comes from Bradyrhizobium sp. SZCCHNRI20481, assembly GCF_032485055.1. Lineage (NCBI taxonomy): Bacteria > Pseudomonadati > Pseudomonadota > Alphaproteobacteria > Hyphomicrobiales > Nitrobacteraceae > Bradyrhizobium > Bradyrhizobium sp. SZCCHNRI20481. Next base: position 1,257 of record NZ_JAUEUE010000040.1, on the reverse strand, counting down.
GCGGCGGCCTCATCGAAGTCCGGAGCGCACCGCGGCTGCGACCGAGCAGCAGATTGTCGCATTGCGCGATGCTCACCCGGCCTGGGGCGCGCGCAAGCTTGCACGGTGTCTTGAGCGTGATGGTCAAGCTGTCCCGGCGATATCTACCGTGCACACCATCCTGCGCCGCTACGATCGAGTGGTCGAGCCTGCAGGCACGCCCGGACAGCCCTACACGCGGTTCGAGAAGGATGCGCCCAATCAGCTGTGGCAGATGGACTTCAAGGGGCACAGTGCGCTGGAGAATGGTGTGTCCTGTCATCCGCTGACAGCGTTGGACGATCACTCCCGCTTCTCGTTGTGCCTGGCGGCTTGTGACAACGAGCGCGGCTCTACGGTCAAAGGACATTTGGAGACGACGTTCCGCCGTTATGGACTGCCGGATGCGATGTTCGTCGACAATGGTGGCCCCTGGGGATTTACCCTCGAAGACCCCTGGACCGCGTTGACGGTCTGGCTTCTGAAGCTCGGCGTTCGAACGATCCACAGCCGGCCCTACCATCCTCAGAGCCGCGGCAAGAACGAACGCTTCCACCGTAGTCTGAAGGCCGAGGTGTTTGCCTTCAGGCGCTACCGTGATCTTCCCGATGTCCAGCGGGCACTCGACGGATGGCGCTCCGTCTACAATCTCGACCGGCCGCACGAGGCCTTGAACTTCGACGTGCCGGCAAGCCGCTATCAACCGAGCCAACGTGCGATGCCAGACCGGCTTCCGATCGTCGAATACGACGAGGGTGAGAGCATCCGTTCCGTGTCGAGCACGAAGGCCTACGTCAGTTTCGAGGGGCGGCTCTGGAAAGTCCCGCAAGCCTTCCGAGGTGAGCGGCTGGCTATCCGGCCACTCAGTGCCGACGGAAAGTTCGGAATTTTCTTTGCCGCACATCAGATCGCAGCGATTGATCTGCGCGACCCCAAAACTGTCAACTATGTCCCCGAACAGGTGTAAGCTATGTCTCCGGGCTGAACACTGCGCTCGCAATGACGGAGGAGAGAGCGTTTACTCTGTCGCCACCCGCCGGCAGTGCTCCCACGCGGCGTGGATCAGGTTTTCGCTCGCCTCCGGGGTGCGGAAGGCCGAGTGCGCGGACAGCGTCACGTTCGGGATCGTGGTCAGCACGTGACCGGCGGGCAGCGGCTCGGTGTTGAAGACGTCGAGGCCGGCGTGGCGGATGTGGCCGGAGCGCAGGGCGTCGATCATCGCTGCTTCGTCGACGATGG
>NZ_JAUEUE010000039.1:0-1605 GCF_032485055.1 Bradyrhizobium sp. SZCCHNRI20481 | reverse complement strand
CGTGACGGGGGCAAGACAGCCGGTCCCCGGGGAGAGGACGTATAAGCCGCCCAACCATCGCGCGGGGAATGCCGGGAGGCGGGCTCAAGCGGTGGTCGCAACACCAAGTGTTTTCATTCGTGACAGCAGCTCGTCAAGCGCTTCTGCTGGAGTTTTCCATCCTAGCGTCTTTCTCGGTCGGGAATTGAGCGCTGCGGCCACGGCGGCGATCTCGTCAGCATCGTAGACGCTCAGATCGGTACCTTTCGGGAAGTACTGCCGCAGCAGGCCATTCGTGTTCTCGTTCGTGCCACGTTGCCAGGGGCTTCTTGGATCGCAGAAGTAGATCTGAAGGTCTGTATCGATCTTGAGGTCACTGTGTTGAGCCATTTCGGTCCCCTGATCCCAGGTTAGCGAGCGGCGGAGTTCTTTGGGCAAGGTGACGATGGTGCGCGTGATCGCATCGCGTACCGCTTCAGCTCCGTGTCCGGAGAGCGCAGGCCCATCCTTCGTACGTGGGCCATCGTCAAACCCCGGCAGCCGTGGAAGGTGCAGGAGCATTGTAAACCGCGTGCTGCGTTCGACCAGCGTGCCGATTGCCGAGCTGGCGGAGCCGACGATCAGATCTCCTTCCCAATGTCCCGGCACAGCTCGATCCGCGACTTCGGCCGGACGCTCACTGATCATGATCTCTGGCGATATGAAGCCTTTGCTGCGCTTCCGCGTACGCGCTCGGGGCACGCGCAGCGCACGTCCCGTTCGCAAACAGGACGACAACTCGCGTTTCAGCGCTCCTCGGCCCTGAACAAAAAGCGCCTGGTAAATGGCTTCGTGGCTGATGCGCATCGCCTCGTCATCCGGGAAGTCGATCGGCAAGCGCCGGGCAATCTGCTCGGGACTCCACGCTTTCGTCCACCCCTGATCCTGGCTAGAGCCCGCACGACCGGCCTTCCGCCGAACGCCGCCTGGAGGTGCGACAAACCCTGCAAGCCGCTCTTCAACATAAGCGCGCAAGGCGGCGTTGCTTGCAAGCTTGCTCGGCTTAGGACGCCGGGCCGATCGATCTGCATGCCACTGGGCGGCCGTCGCCCGATAGGCCATCTTGCCGCCGTGCGTGGCCGCATTGCGATCGAGTTCACGGGAGATGGTCGAGGGAGATCGATTGAGACGCCGCGCTATCTCTCGTACAGAATGGCGCTGCGCATTCAGCAGCGCAATCTCTTCGCGCTCAGAAAAAGAGAGGTGCCGTCCGGAGAGCGGCTTCGCTGAAGGTCGGAACATTGCCGGTGCCACGCCGCCCGCTTTTCGAAATAATCGGGGGCCGACAGCATCCGATAATCCAGCAGCCAGCGCAGCATTCTCGCTGTTCAACCCAGCGGCAATCCCACGCCAAAATTTCTGCTGTTCCGCACGCCCCGCAACTGGTGGGCGCCCCAATGATCCCAGCTTGCCCCGCGTTGACCGTTTCTTTCGAATGCCCATCGCAACCTCCTCATCGAGTGTTGCGACGACCAATTGAATCCGCCCCCGGCCCTCCCTGCGCGATGGCTTTACGATTTATACGCGATCTCCCTGGGGACCGGCTGTCTTGCCCCCATCACCCGCAGGCAGCTCATCAGCAACGCC
>NZ_JAUEUE010000038.1:0-1663 GCF_032485055.1 Bradyrhizobium sp. SZCCHNRI20481 | reverse complement strand
ACCACAGATCCTATGGGGCGGCGGGTGGTCAAGAAGGGTTAGGATTGGATTTCCGAACCATCCGGCCCTCGGAGGATCAAGATGATCAAGCTCGATCGCACTGACACACCCGCCGCGGCGGAGCATGCCACGGTTTACCTCGCGTTTGAACTGAGCAAAGCGAAATGGAAGCTCGGCGTGCTGCTTCCTGGCTCGCAGAAACTGAGCCGGTACACGATCGGCGGCGGTGACTTGGCCGCCTTGGCGGCCCGGCTTGCGGACATGCGCAAGAAGGCTGCGGCTGCCGCGGGCGGCCGGCCGGTGCGCATCCTGTCATGCTACGAAGCAGGCTTGGATGGCCACTGGCTGCACCGATGGCTGAGCGGACAAGGCATCGTCAATCATGAGGTCGACCCTTCCAGCATCGAGGTGAACCGTCGTGCCCGGCGCGCCAAGACCGACCGGATCGATCTGGAGAAGCTGATGCGGGCGTTCCTCGCCCATTTGCGGGGCGAGCCTCGGGTCTGCAGCATCGTCCACGTGCCAAGCGTCGAGGATGAGGATCGCAAGCGCCGTCCCCGTGAACGTGATCGCCTGATCCAGGAGTGCACGGCTCACAGCAACCGTATCAAGGGACTGCTGCACGGCCAGGGCATTCGCGACGTCCACCCGCTCGATCGCTCGTTCCTGGAAAGCCTTGCCAGCCTGCGCACTGGCGACGGTCGTCCACTGCCGGTGCGGCTCAAGGAAGAGATCGAGCGCGAACACGAGCGACTGTGCCTGGTGGCACGGCAGCTCAAGGAGCTCGAGGCCAAAAGCAAAGCCGAGCTGTGCGCCGCTCGGCCCGGCTCGCCGGAAGCCAGGATCATGCAGCTCATGGATCTCAGGAGCATCGGCCCGGTCGGCGGCCAGAAGTTGGTCAACGAGGTGTTCTATCGCGACTTCGACAACCGTCGTCAGGTCGGCAGCTACTTTGGTCTCACCGGCACGCCCTATGACAGTGGCGAGCGCAGCCGTGAGCAGGGCATCAGCAAAGCCGGCAACCGGCGCGCCCGTGAGCTCGCGGTCGAGCTGGCGTGGCTATGGACCGTTCATCAGCCGGACAGCGCACTGACACGCTGGTTCCGCGAGCGGGTGCGCGACATCAAGGGACGCATCCGGCGAATTGCCATTGTCGCTCTGGCACGCAAGCTGATGGTGGCGCTGTGGCGCTATCTGGTGACCGGCGTTGTTCCCGAAGGCGCCGTGCTGCGTCCAACTTCGTAAACGGCTGCGCGCGCCATGACAGCCGACGTGAGCCAGGACCGACGCGTGACCGTGCTGAACCGGGGGCATAAACCTCCCGCTCTCACAGAGGGGTCCCGTCTTGACTGGGCCTTACCTTCCCCCGTGCATGAAAGATCAGGGTACCGGGCCTCGCGCCCGACCGGATACAAGGTGATGCGGTCGTTCCGCATTGTCGTTCACGGCCCAATCCTCGCATCACGTCCGGCCTGCCATCGCGACACCGCGCGTTGCGGGCGCGCCATGATGGCGCCAAGCTCGGCGCGCTCAAGGCCGCTGACGCGCCGCCTCCGGCGGTGGCCTTCGGCCAGCCTTGACCGCGCCTCTCCTTGGCGCCAAAGACCGCCCCCAACAAACGACGCCCCTCTTGACAACTTACTCCCCATACAAGGTTCAGCCG
>NZ_JAUEUE010000037.1:0-1699 GCF_032485055.1 Bradyrhizobium sp. SZCCHNRI20481 | reverse complement strand
CCCGTGACCGAATACACCCCGCCGCGGACACCACGCGAAGAGAAACTCTGCGCTCTGTTTGCCGAGACCCTCGGGCTCGAGCGCGTCGGGATCCATGACAACTTCTTCGATCTCGGCGGCCATTCGCTGCTCGTGACGCATTTGGTCTCGAAAATCCGTGCTGCTTTCGGGGTCGAGCTGCCGCTTGGTACGCTGTTTGAAGTTTCGACCATCTCCGGGCTCGCTGAACGGCTCGATCAGGCCGAGGCGGCAGCACGACCGACTCTTCGGCCGGGCCCTCGTCCGGAGGTGATCCCGCTCTCGTTCGCGCAAAGTCGCCTGTGGTTCCTCAACCATCTCGAAGGACAAAGCCCACACTATAATCTCACGCTCGCATTGCGTCTTCGCGGTGCCCTCGATCGCGACGCCCTCGAAGCCGCCCTCGCCGATTTGATCGAGCGGCATGAGAGTCTGCGAACCGTCTTCCCGGAGACGGCGGGCACACCCCGCCAGCTGATCCTCGATGCTGAAATCGCTCGGCCGATCCTCGCGGTGGCGGCAACCACTGAGGCCGAGCTTCCCCAGGCGCTCAACATGGCCGCGAGCCGCGGCTTCGATCTCGCCGTCGAACCGCCGCTCCGCGTCGATCTCTTCGTCCTCGCGCCGCGCGACCAGGTTCTGCTGCTGTTGATCCATCATATTGCCGGCGACGGAGCTTCGCTCGGGCCGCTGGCTCGCGATCTCGCTACCGCTTATGCTGCGCGTAGTGAGAAGCGCGCGCCTGTCTTCGAGCCGCTGCCCCTGCAATACGCCGACTACACGCTTTGGCAGCACGCGCTGCTCGGCAATGAGGAGGATCCCGAGAGCCCGGTCGCGCGCCAGTTGGAGTATTGGAAGAGGGCGCTGCATGGCCTGCCGGAGCAACTGGAGCTGCCGGTTGACCGTTCCCGGTCGCCTGTTCCCAGCCATCATGGTGATACTGTCGCGTTCGAGATCACCCCCGAAGTGCACCAGGGGCTGCTGATGCTGGCGCGCGAACAGCAGGCCAGTCTCTTCATGGTGCTCCAAGCCAGCCTCGCTGCGCTGCTCACGCGGCTGGGCGCAGGTACGGACATCCCAATCGGCAGTCCGGTGGCGGGGCGCAGCGATCACGCGCTCGACGACTTGATCGGATTTTTCGTCAACACCGTGGTACTGCGCAGCGACACCGCTGGAAATCCAAGCTTCCGCGAACTGGTGGATCGCGTGCGCGCCGCCAATCTCGATGCCTACGCGAATCAGGATTTGCCGTTCGAGCGCCTCGTCGAGGCGATCAATCCGACACGGTCTCTGAGACGCCACCCGCTCTTCCAGGTGATGCTCGCGTTACAGAACGCTGGTACGCTCAGCCTTGATATGCCCGGTCTCACCATCGTCCCGCAACCGATGAGCAGCAGAGCTGCCAAATTCGATCTGGCCTTGATCTTGACAGAGAGTCGTGGCCAGCACGGTGGGGCAGCTGGGATCGAAGGCACGATCGAATACAGTACGGATCTGTTCGAGCGGAAAGCCGTCGAAGCCATCGCCACGCGTTTGGTGCGCCTGCTCGAATCTGCAACCGCCGCGCCGGATCAGCCGATTGGCGCAATCGACATTCTCGACGTGGCGGAGCGGCGTCGGGTGCTGGCGGAGTGGAATGACACGGTGCGCGCGGTGCCGCCGACGATATTGCCGTCTCTGA
>NZ_JAUEUE010000036.1:0-2021 GCF_032485055.1 Bradyrhizobium sp. SZCCHNRI20481 | reverse complement strand
CCGGATGCGGCGCAGGGCGCGTGAGGACATCACGTCCTCCTGCCGATTGAAGCTGCCATTCGTCCTGTCATCATCACCGGGCATAGCTGCGCGATCTCGCGGCGCCTTGCGCCCGAGAGATGCATCCTTCAGGTCCCTCTTCAAATGCGAGGGCGCAGGGAATGCCGCATAGGCGTTAAGGTAGCGCGAGCATCGATTGATACTTGCGTTTTCGAGGAGGCTCGCGAAGGTGGCGCCCCAACGCGCGTTTTCTGCGGCGCAAGCAACGGATGGTTGGTTGTGGAATGATTGCTTGCAGCAAGGATGCAACGAGCTGCTGCAGGACCCGCCAAGCGCCAGGCGTCGTTAAGCGGCCTGCGTCCAGTGGGGAGAGTCCTCGAAGTCGCTGGCAAGCGGCTCGAGCAACAGGATGATCAGGAGGTGGGCCAGCAGGTAGGGCTTGGCAGAGCGCGGATCGGTTCCTGGCGGCGTCTTGAGGCCAATCAGACTCTTCAGTCGCTTGAACCCAAGCTCGATCCGCCATCGCAATCGATAGAGCGCAAGCACATCTTTGGTGGAGAACTCGTCCCGCGCGAGCGACGTGATCAGAATGACCCAATCCGCAGCCTCCAAAGTTTCTTTGGAGATGATGCGGTTTTCATCTTTTGCGTCTTGCCGGGCTTTACGCCGAGAAGCAGCAGCCGCACCGGTGGGCTTCTTGATTGCGACCAGACGCATAGCCAGAGGCGCGCCGCCCTTGCGCTTGATCCAAATCTCCCGATCGACCAGTCCGCGCGCCTTCGCGGCACGCAATTGGGCCATCAGATCGAACGGAAGGCCTTTGGCGTCAAGCCAACGTGCGTTCTTCCAGCCCGCTCGGATCAAAACGTCGGCCCCGGCTTCGCGGACGGCCGCAATGCGGTCAGGTTGCAGATAAGCGCGGTCAGCAATGCGGATCTCGTTCTTGACCACTGGTATCCGGTCAAACGTTTCGCCCTCTTGCTGATCTGTCAGCTCGAAGTGACCAAAGCGCTCATAGGGCAGATCAAATGCGCTATGAACGCGCCAAAGCTCACTGTTCTTGCGCGCAGCCGGTCCCGCCTGAGGCACTGTCGTCGCATCGATGATGCGGATCAGGCGGCCTTGGCTCGCCTTCGGAGCTGCCGCAGCGAGCAAGCCCTCCACCAGCACCGCAAACCAATCACCACATTGACGCAGCCGATAGAACAACGCCACGCTGGTGAGGTCGGCAAGGCCAACAGAAGCCGCCCATGCGGCTGTCGATCTCAGCCCTCTTTCACCCAAACAATAGGCCAGCATCAGCCGAAGTAACGTCACCGCATCTGGAATCTGCCGCCGACGCGCGAAGGCCTTCGTCTGGCGCGCAGTTTTCTCGAGCTGCGCAGCCCCGCCCAGCTGCGCAACCACTCTCGTCCAGTCCTCGTTCAGGAGCGATTCGTCTGCCATCCCCTGTTCGAATCACGGCGGATTCCAACACTCAAGCATAAACTTAACGCCTATGGGGAATGCCGGGTGAAGGCCTCACCCATGGCCCGCCTGCGAAAGAAAAGCAGGCGGCAGTTACCACAGGTGCAGCCGATCAACCGGCATTCCCTGCGCGATGGCTTACGGCTTATACGCGCTCTCCTCGGGGACCGGCTTGATTGCCCCCGTGTCGCGACGACGCGCTATGCGCGTCGCGCTGGGCGCCAGCACCGGGGCGCCAGGACCACGCGATTTCGCCGTCCATGAAAGCATTGCTCGTCCGCGCAAGATGCGCGCGATGCTCTCACGTCCACCGCATTGCCGGTCCAACGTATCGTGACGACGCGTACGTCCCTCATCCGGACCGGAACGGTGCGTAGCATACGACTGATTTGCTGATTTTCAGAAGCGATTTATTTTTCCTGCGGCCTCTTGAAGCAGGTCTTGTCATTGAAGTCGTTCATGAAATGAGCGCTTCAGCGCCGATGGCCGTCATTGCGAGGAGCGCAGCAACGAAGCAACGACAAAGCAAATCTTGCTGGCTGCATCAAATCTCA
>NZ_JAUEUE010000035.1:0-2262 GCF_032485055.1 Bradyrhizobium sp. SZCCHNRI20481 | reverse complement strand
GGTGATGATCCGCCGGCGACGGGGGCAAGACAGCCGGTCCCCGAGGAGAGCACGTATAAGCGTTAACACCATCGCGCAGGGAAGGCCGGATGATCGGCTCAGAACCTGCGGTGATTGCCGCCTTTTTTCTGCAGACGGACCACGGATGCAGCCATCCCCTGACCTTCCCTGTGCCCGGCCCTTGAGGAGAGTTATACGCTTGACAAAAACGGGTGAAATTCGGAGCTCCGTTGACCGTCATCCCGGCGCAGCTTCAGGAGTTGTGATAACGTCTCTATTCGACTCGGAATCGAGGAGGCACGCTCCCGTGAAACGTTTAGAAGTATTGGACCTGTTCGAATTGGCGGAGGCCTTTTCTACGGCTCGCACGTCGTTTTCCGCGGAGAAGGCCAAAGGGTCAGACATTTTCTTTCCTGCTGTCCAGCTTGAAAATATGCTTCGAAAGTTTGAGTCTGATCAAACGGCTTTCCCTTTAACGAGGGATAGCGCCAGGCAGGTGCTAACGGCGCTCCAGACAGACATATGGCCTCACTATTGGGATGATGTCTCGCGGCAAAAATTGAAGTCCAATGCTTTTGAGCAAGAGTTTCAAAGCTGGAGCTTCTATTCGACGCGATCCAAGATGGATGAGTTTCGCCACGTTTTGGCGGCCGAATGCAGGAAATCAGAGACCTACTTCATAGATAAAAAAGTCGGTTTTGATATATCGACGCTATTACACACGGCCGAAGAGAATCTTCATGCTGAAGCATTGGCCGTTCTGCCGTCCGGCGTTAGGGATGAGGTTCGTTCTGCCGGCCGCTGTTTAGCACTAGAATGCTATACGGCGTGCGGTTTCCACATACTTCGCGGTCTTGAGGTCGTGATGGCTGCTTACTATAAGCAGATCAGCAGCAAGGATAAAGCGTTCCGTAGCTGGCATGATTATGTTGAAGCGCTCACCGACTTGGAGCAGGCCGACGAAAACGGAATAAAGCCGAGGTTTCCTTCTCCCAAGGTGGCTGCAATGCTGGATCGAATGCGGCAGCTTGACCGCAATCCGTTGATGCATCCGAGTGATACCCTGGATGAAATGGCGGCCGACACTCTGTTCAAGCTTAGTATCGTAACCATGACAGAGCTTGCAAAGGATATGCGCGATCACGCTGGCCAGACCGAAATGAAGTTGGTGACCGGCATTATCGCGGCGGCAGAATGACGAACTAAGATCAACAGACGAAAGCAAGCGCCTGATCGGCGCGCTCGTGCGAATACTAAGGGCAAAACCGCATGAGGAAATGAAACTTGGCAATAGGCTTCCAAGTGCCCCCAGAGAGTGACGAGCGAAAATAGCAGATTCTTTTTCGTCGCGAATCACCTAAACGAAAACGGCGGCTCGGTGGTGAGACCGAAGCCGCCGAAACTTACGGGTTACTTAGAACCCTTGGGTTTTTTGATGGTCTCAACGACGTGTGTGTTGGGTTTCCCCTTCGCCGTTTTGACCGTGGTGAAGCGACCAGTGATGGCGCTACGACCGATGCGAGCCATATCAATACACCTCCTTCCGGGGCTGTGGCCCTCTGTGCAGCCATTGCCACTCGGTCGGATAGGCGAATCAGGTATTCTCGCAAGACGATTAGTGACTCAAATTGCCGACTAGGGCGAGTCTTTTTGACAACACTTCCACTTCAGAAGGCGCTCTTCAGCCGCTTGGGATGGACAATTTTCGTGAGTCCAAAGGTAGGTCAGGCCCTTGCCCTCGATACCTTTGAGAGCATTAGCCGTTACTCCCCAACAGCAGTGCCAAGGATGTGGATTGTTGCAGCTCCGCAAAGTGACACTTAGATGGACTTGGCTGACGTGGTCATGATGCCCGTTTCAAAAGGCGCGAACCAATACGTTCAACGAGCGCATGAACAATTTGCGGCCCATTCCCCAGTCTTCCTGCCATCGTGCTTGTCAAAAATGGCAGCGTGCCGAACTGCGTCCCCATCAGTTGGATTGGCCGACTTGGCGCCGGCACGGTGAGGCGCACGCGCGCGCCAGGACAACTTCAATACTTTTCAGAGAATGCGCGGCATGACTAGAATGAAGCGGGTTGGCCGAGAAGATCGAGCCGGCGGCCAGCGCCGACTTATTGGAGCCTGCCGCGCCGCTGTCAAGGATTTCTGAAAAATATAAATCACTTTACGATTTTTAAAATCACGCTTATGATGCCCGCGTTTCGTTGCACGGCAGGGGACGTATCGCGATCGTCACGGACGTTGGCAGCGAAATGCGATG
>NZ_JAUEUE010000034.1:0-2349 GCF_032485055.1 Bradyrhizobium sp. SZCCHNRI20481 | reverse complement strand
TGGCCGAAGAGTACATCGAGGCCTCTTGGGACCGCGCCATCACGATCGAGGAGCTGGCATCGCAGACAGGCGTCAGCATCCGCGCGCTCTATGCTGCGTTCAAGAAAGCCGCGGATACTCTCCGACGGCGTTTGCAAGAACGGTGCGATTGCGACGGGCAAACAGATGCTCTCGGGGGCAGATCAGCGCACCTCCGTCTCTGCAGTCGCCTTCGATTGCGGCTTCGGAAATCTCGGACACTTCGCAAGAGATTATCGAGACACGTTCGGTGAGCTTCCATCCGAAACTCTGTTGCGGTCGCGACGAGCCGCCTAGCTCGCCTTACAGAAGCGTCGGTCAGGACCATTCCCAAGAGCGCTGGGGCAGCGGCGAAGCAAAGCGCGGGTCGCCAACTCAAGCTGAGAGCCAATCATGATGACGCTGTCCGACTGCGGCGAGGCGCCAAGAAGCGGGTCAGGCCTTTCGAATATTCTCGTCTCGTAGAAAGCGCCGCGCTTTTCAACTTGTTCGTGTCGCGTTCACCTGACGTCGCTGCTGGATACGCGTAGCGAGCTTCAACTTCATGGCGGATATTCTCTCGGGGGTAGGCGGGAGGGTTGCCGCGTCGTCCAGCGCAGACCTCATGAGATGAGGCCAAGTAGTAATCTGGAAGGAAATTGAAACGCATCGATGAAGAAGATGGAACTGCGACACCTCGCCGCTGACCGGTGTTTTCCCGGAGTATCAGTTCGGTCAAACCGAGGTACCATCTTCCGATGAACCTAGATCAATCCGTAAGCCTGCTGAGCCGCGCTCCCGTCATTCGTACAGACGATCCGGAGGCGATGGAGCACGCGTTGCGTACCGTCTACGGGGCAACTGGCTTCACAGTCACCAAGCCAGATGGCTTCCTGGGGGTGGGCAACTACCTTCGGCTTGCGAATATCGGCCTTGGCTTTTGTTCATATGACGGGGGAACGTCGGTCGTCAAGTTCCCGGAGGGCGACTTCGCGCGCCTGCAAATTGGCGTCAAAGGCAGAGCTTTGACCGTTCTAAATCGCACGGCGATCGCGATAACTGAGCGGCAGGCCTGTATAATTCCGCCGGGTGAACCGATCAGGATTGTGTTCGAGCCAGGTTATGCGCAGCTCATTCTTCGAATAAGTACGGGGGCGCTGGAAAGGTCGTTGACGACGCTCCTGGGCGCAAAGCCGGCTGGCGTCCTCAGGTTCGATCCCATGGCGGCTGCGGTGCAGCCGAACGCTCTGGTTTTGCGCGATCTGACGATGTTCCTCGCTCATCAGCTGGATGCGACGGCTACAGAGCTGCCACGCGCGGTGCTGGCCGAACTGGAGCAGGCTCTCATCGTTTCCTTCCTGTCGGCTCACCGCCACAATTTCAGCGAGCTGTTGGAGAGAGACGAAAAGGACGTCGCGCCGCGGATCGTTCGGCTGACCGAAGAGTATATCGAGGCCTCTTGTGGGCGCGCCATCACGATCGAGGAACTGGCATCGCAGACAGGCGTCAGCATCCGCGCGCTGTATGCGGCGTTTAAGAAAAGCCGCGGATACTCTCCGACGACGTTTGCAAAAACGGTGCGATTGCGACGGGCAAAGCAGATGCTCTCGGGGGCAGATCAGCGCACCTCCGTCTCTGCAGTCGCCTTCAATTGCGGCTTCGGAAATCTCGGACACTTCGCAAGAGACTATCGCGACATGTTCGGTGAGCTTCCATCCGATACTCTGTCGCGCTCGCGGCGCGCCGCCTAGCTCGCCTTATAGAAGCGTCGGCCAGGACCATTCCCAAGAGCGCTGGGGCAGCAGCAAAGGTCGCTCAGAAACTGGAACCTCAAGCTATATCGGCGATGAAGAAGATCGAGTTGCGGCACCTCGCCGCTGACCGGGTTTTTCCCGGTTTTGAGTTTGATCAATCTGAGATAGTATCTTTCGATGAACCTGGACCGATCCGTAAGCCTGCTGAGCCGCGCTCCCGTCATTCGTACAGACGATCCGGAGGCGATGGAGCACGCGTTGCGTACGGTCTACGGGGCAACTGGCTTCGCAGTCACCAAAGCAGATGGCTTCCAGGGGGTGGGCAACTACCTTCAGCTTACGAATATCGGCCTGGGCTTTTGTGCATATGGCGGGGCGAGGGCGGTCGTCAAGTTCCCGGAGAGCGACTTCGCGCGCCTGCAAATTGGCCTCAAAGGCAGCGCTTTGACCGTTCTGAATCGCACGGCGATCGCGATAACCGAGCGGCAGTCCTGCATAGTTGCGCCTGGCGAACCCAACAGGATTGTGTTCGAGCCAGGTTATGAGCAGCTCATTCTTCGAATAAGCGCGAGGGCGTTGGAGCAGACATTGACGACGC
>NZ_JAUEUE010000033.1:0-9049 GCF_032485055.1 Bradyrhizobium sp. SZCCHNRI20481 | reverse complement strand
CCCGTGACCGAATACACCCCGCCGCGGACACCACGCGAAGAGAAACTCTGCGCTCTGTTTGCCGAGACCCTCGGGCTTGAGCGCGTCGGGATCCATGACAACTTCTTCGATCTCGGCGGCCATTCGCTGCTCGCCATCCGTCTTGGCCGCCGCATCCGCGACGAGATCCAGCCGGACTTCCCGATCACGGCGGTCTATGCGACGCCCATCGTCCGGGACCTCGCAGCGCAGCTCGATCTCGACGGACCTTCGGAGGGGCCGCTGGACTTGTCCCGCGACATTCTCCTGCCGACGCACATCAGGCTGATCGGCGGGCGCACGCCGCAGAAGCCCAAACGCATTTTCCTGACGGGCGCCACCGGCTTCGTCGGCAGTCATCTTCTCTCCACGCTGATCCAGGAGACGGACGCGCAAATCGCCTGCCACGTTCGCGCCCCAGATCGGCAATCGGCCGAAGCCCGTTTGCGGCAGGCGCTCGATAAGCGAAAGCTTTCGGCGTGTTGGGACGAGGATCGTATCGAGGTTCTGACCGGAAATCTCGGACATCCGGCTCTCGGACTCGATGAGAGGGGTGTCCGCATTGTGCGAGACGAGTGCGAAGCGATCTATCATTGCGGCGCGAGCGTCGAATTCCTCCATCACTATGCTGCGATAAAACCCGCCAATGTGGACAGCGTCCTCACGCTGCTCGATTGGACCGTGAGTGGACGACCAAAGCGGCTGCACTACGTTTCCACCCTTGCGGTGATCGACAAATATCAGTCTGGGCCGGTGTCGGAGCAGACTGATCTGACCTCGTGGCAGGGTCTCGCGAGCGGCTATAGCCAAAGCAAGTGGGTCGGCGACACGCTCGTCCGGCAGGCGCAGCTTCGCGGCCTGCCGCTGTCGATCTATCGCCTCAGCAGCGTCACTGGTGATCGCGCGAACGGAATCTGCAACGAAACGGATCTGATCTGGCGCCTTGTCCGGCTCTATGCGGAACTTGGCGCGATTCCCGACCTGGACCTGATGTTGAACATGACGCCGGCCGATGACGTCGCGCGAGCGATCGTCCGGCTCGCGGGCAGGGAAGCGTCCTGGGGAAGCGTCTATCATCTCATGAACCGTGAGCCAATTGATGTGCGGGAGGTCCCACGGATCTTTCGCCGGCTCGGCCTTCGGCTCGACCTCGTGCCGCTCGATCAATGGATCGACATTGGACGACGGCGGCTTGCCGAAACACAGGACGATGATCTCGCAGCCGTCCTGTCGATCGTGTCAAAGGAGGACACGTCGCGATCGCACCCGGAAATTACCTCGGACTTCACGCAGGAACACTTGGCTGCGGTGGGCGCGGCGATCGCTCCGGTCAGCGCGGCCCTTCTCGAACGCTATTTTGTCAATCTGCGGCTCGCAGGAACTGTGTCCGATGCGGTTGCCAGAAACGGCGAAATGAACAGCGATCGGTTGGTGGGTTAGGATAGGAGAGCACAACATGGCGCGGTTTCTCATCGCGGTCACCGCGCTACCCGGTCACGTATTTCCCTTGTTGGCCGTTGCCCAACTCCTCGTTGGTCGCGGCCACGAGGTCGTCGTATATAGCGGGAGCCTGTTCAGAGAGCGAGTGGAGGCGACCGGCGCGCGCTTCGTCGCGTTTCGCCCGGAAATCGACGTCGATTATCGGAAGCTCGACGAGCGCTTTCCCGAACGCCGCAAGATTGCACCTGGCCCCGCTCAGCTCTGCTTCGGATTGAAGCACATCTTTGCGGATGCAATGCCGCATCAGGCCGCCGGGATACGCGACTTGCGCCGCGACTTTCCTTTCGATGCGATCATCACCGATACGATGTTCTGCGGGACCTTTCCGCTCGTGCTCGGGCCGCCGGAAAAAAGAGCCCCGATCGTCGCGCTCGGGATCACCGCTCTCGCCTTGTCGAGCGCGGACACCGCATTCTTCGGCACCGCGCTCCCGCCATCCATCACGCCAGCCGATCGCGCGCGCAATGCTGCAATGAACAGCCACCTGCAACAAGCGATCTTCGGCTCGGTGCAGCAATACTTCAACGATGTCCTGGTGAAGAACGGGGCGCGCCCTCTGCCGGCATTTCTGTTCGATAGCATGATCACGCTGCCGGATCTGTATTTGCAGCTTACGGCCAAGGAGTTCGAATATTCGCGTGGCAAGATGCCAGACAGCATCCGCTTCGTCGGACCGCTGCTGCCACCGCCATCGATCGGCTTCCACCCGCCGCCTTGGTGGGACGACGTCGACAAAGCGGGTCCGATCGTACTCGTCACGCAAGGCACTCTCGCAAACGGCGATCTTGGGCAGCTTGTCGGACCAACTCTGACGGCCCTGGCGAACGAGGAACTGACGGTGATCGCATGCACCGGCGGCCCACCAGTCGAATCGATCCCGGTGGTGTTGCAGCCCAATGCGAAGGCGGTGACATTCCTGCCGTTCGACCGCCTGCTCCCGAAGGTGAGCGTCATGGTGACCAATGGCGGTTATGGCGCCGTCAATCACGCGCTCAGTCTCGGTGTGCCGTTGGTGGTTGCCGGGGATAGTGAGGAAAAACCGGAAATCGCTGCGCGGGTCGCATGGGCAGGCGCCGGCATCAATCTTGGAACCGGCCGGCCATCCGCCTCGCAGATTCGCGAGGCGGTCCGCGCCGTGCTCACCAAGCCGCAATACCGACGCGGTGCGCAAGCGTTACGCACCGCGTTCGTCCGCCACAACGCTCGTGACGAGATTGCGGAACTGGTCGAACGGCTTGCGGCGGGCGGATCGTCGGCCAGCTCTCAGGGAAATCCGCGTCACAGGTTCGACCCTGTCGGTACTCCTGCGGAGGCCGCCAGCCGCCGGACGATCGACGTCGACGCTGGTTTGATACGCGGGACGTTGGGAACGGTTTGATCCGTCCTGATCCTCGAACGGCGTACGCCATACTCATTCGAAAAGCGGTCGATCGCGGATGCTGACGCCGGCCGTCGGATTCACATCATGCCGGCTTCGCGGTCGGATCCAAAGGAAGGTAGTCGGGTGAAAAGGCTGGTGTTAAGGTTCGCTTGGATCGCCCTCCTAGTGCTCGCCGTCACGGTCTGCGTCTACATCTTCGCTGTGATCGGCGCGGGGCGCCAGCAGGCCGAAGCGGTCGCAACGCAAATCTCCGATCCGCGACGGGACGCAGCCGAGCGCCCGGGGGCCGCACCGATCGCCACGACGCTCGCCCGAGCCGTACGGCATTCGATCACCGAGACACTCGCGGTGACCGGATCCCTCGTGGCCCGAGAGGAGGATGTTGTCGGTGCGGAAGTCGACGGGTTACGTATCGTCGAGATGCTGGCCGACGTCGGCGATCGCGTCGAAGAAGGGCAGGTGCTCGCTCGCCTCGACAGCACGCTGCTCCGGACACAGCTCGCGCAAAACACCGCGATGATCGCGATAACCCAAGCGTCGGTCGCGCAGATGAACGCGTCGTTGACGGAGATGCAAGCCAACCAAGCGGAAGCGGCGGAGACGTTGAAACGCACGCAAACCTTGAACGCGACCGGCGCGATATCTCCAGCGCAACTCCTGACGCGTGAGACCCAGGCCAAGGTCGCCGCGGCAAAGTCCGCTGCCGCTGCGGAGAATTTGCGCATGGCCGAAGCCCAGGAAGCGTTTGCGGAGGCGCAGCGTGGCGAGATCGAGCTGAAAATCGCGCGAACCGAACTGAAGGCGCCGTCTGCGGGGATTATCTCGTACCGCGCCGCCCGCCTGGGCGCGGTGGCCGGCACGGGGGGCGAACCTCTATTCCGGCTCGTCCGCAACGGTCAAATCGAATTCGATGCCGAGGTTCCGGAAACGGTGCTTCCACAGATCGAGCCAAGCCAAGACGTCGAGGTTTGGCTGCCCGGCGTCAGCGAGGCCGTCATCGGCCATGTGCGGCTGGTCGATCCCACTGTAGACAAATCGAGCCGTCTCGGCCGCGTCGCGGTCGCGCTCCCGCCGCATACGGCCATGAGGGCCGGTGTTTTTGCCCGCGGCAGCATTACAATCGGCAAGCGACAAGCCATCACTGTGCCGTTGTCCGCCGTGAGCTTCAGCAAGAATGGCACCTATGTTCAGCTTGCGACCAACGATGTCGTCGAAATCCGCAAGGTCCAGACCGGCCTCAAACGCGGCACCCGTGTCGAAATTGTCGACGGGCTGATCGAAGGTCAGGAGGTCGTCGTTCGAGCCGCCGCTTTTGTCAGGCCAGGCGAACGGATCTTGCCGGTCCGCAGCGATGCCGGACCAGGGCGGGCAGATTGATATGGCCCTCAACATCTCCGCCTGGTCGATTCGTAAGCCTATTCCGTCATTGGTGTTGTTTGGCGTCCTGATCGTGCTCGGCGCGGTCAGCCTGAAGACCCTGCCGATAACGCAGATGCCCAACATCGACATCCCCATCGTGACCGTCACGATCGCCCAGACCGGCGCTGCGCCGAGTGAGCTGGAAACGCAGGTCACGAAGAACGTAGAGAATGCGGCGACCGGGGTCGTCGGGGTCAAGCACGTCACGTCGAGCATCTCTGACGGGGTCTCCGTGACGACCGTCGAGTTTCAACTGGGGACGCCGGCGGACCGTGCGGTCAACGACGTCCGCAATGCGATGGCTAACATCCGGTCGGAGTTGCCGCAGAGCATCGAGGAACCCTCGATACAGCGGGTGGAGGTCGAAGGGATGGCAATCGTTACCTATGCCGTGTCGATTCCCTCTTGGACGACCGAGCAGGTGTCCTGGTTCGTCGATGACGTCATCACGGGGGCGCTTCAGGGCGTTCGGGGCGTCGCGCAGGTCAAGCGTGCGGGCGGCGCCGATCGTGAAATCCGGGTATCGCTGCTGCCCGACCGGCTGATCGCACTTGGCATCACCGCGGCGGACGTGAACGAGCAACTGCGAGCGACCAATGTCGATCTCACCGGCGGGCGCGGTGAAGTGGGGTCGGGAGAGCAAACCATACGGATGCTCGCGGGGGCCGCGACGATCGACGGACTGACCAATAGCGCGATCGTGCTGCCGGGCGGTCGAAGGGCTGCGTTGAAGGAGATTGCCACGGTCACCGATGGCGCAGCCGAAGCACGCAGCTTTGCTCGCCTCAATGGGAGTCCGGTGGTCGCCTTCGGTGTCTTTCGTGCAAAGGGCTTCTCCGACGTGGCCGTCGCGGAGGCGGTCGCGAAGAAGTTGCAGGCGCTCACCAACGAGCATCCCGACCTGTCCGTGTCCGAGATCGACAGCACGGTGCGCTATACCAAGTCCGATTATAGAGCCACCATGCAGACGTTGGCCGAAGGCGCAATCCTCGCGGTCATCGTCGTATTGATTTTTCTGCGCGACCTTCGAGCGACGGCGATTTCCGTGCTCGCGATACCACTGTCAATACTTCCGACCTTCTGGGCGATGGACCTCATCGGGCTTTCGCTGAACGCCGTTAGTCTGCTTGCGATCACGCTGATCACCGGCATCCTGGTCGATGATGCGATCGTCGAGATCGAGAACATCGTCCGGCACATCCGGATGGGCAAATCACCCTATCGCGCCGCGCTCCAGGCGGCCGACGAGATCGGGCTCGCGGTCGTCGCGACGACCATGACCATCGTCGCCATGTTCGTGCCGGTCAGCTTCATGGGCGGCATCGCCGGTCAATACTTCAAGCAGTTCGGCCTCACGGTCGCAATTGCAGTGGCGTTTTCTCTGCTGGTCGCAAGGCTGATAACGCCGCTACTGGCGGCATATTTCCTTCGCGACCGTCAGCGCCATGCCGAAGGGCACGGAGTGATCATGCGGCACTATCTTCGCATGCTCGAATGGTCGCTTCGCCACCGCTTCGTCACGCTCGCGCTTGCGGCGCTGGTCTTCCTGGGCTCGCTAATGGTCGCAGGATCCTTACCGCTTGGCTTTCTGCCGACCAATGACCTGTCGCGTTCGGTTCTCCAGATCGAGCTGCCACCGGGCTCGACGATCGCGGATACCGCGGCCGCCGCGGACCGCATCACGGCCCTGCTCGCGAAACGGCCAGAAGTCAGGAGCGTCTATGTCACCGGCGGCGCCGCCGGCGCCAACGGGCTGAGCGTCACCGCCGGTGACGTCCGCAAGGCCACCATCATCGTCGAGCTCGTTGCGCGCAGGAACCGGTCGCACGACCAGAAGGCATTCGAGCACGACATGCGCGCGACGCTCAGCGCGATCGCGGACATACGTTACAGCTTCGGCAATGGCGGCGGCGGACGCGAGTTCACGCTGATCCTTTCCGGACCCGATGGCGCCGCAGTTGAGCAGGCGGCGCTCGCGGTGGAGCGGGACGTCCGGCAGAACGTCTCCGTTCTCGCGAATGTCGTCTCGACTGTGGCTCTTGCCCGGCCGGAGATTCGCATCTTGCCAAGGCTGGAGGAGGCTGCCGATCTTGGAATCTCCGGGACGCAGATCGCCGAAGTTGCACGGATTGCGATGATCGGAGATACATCCGCAAATCTGGCGAAGTTCTCGGCCATCGACCGGCAAGTACCGATCCGCGTGCAACTCGACGAGCGGGCGCGGGGCGATCTATCGACCCTCGATATGCTGCGAATCAGGGCCAAGAACGGCACCGTACCGTTGGCCACGGTCGCCGACGTCGGCTTCGGCGAGGGGCCGACGACCATCGAACGCTATGACAGCAGGCGTCGCGTCGCGATCCAGGCCGATCTCGTCGGAAACACCCCGCTCGGCGAGGCGATCGAGCAGGTTATGGCGCTGCCCTCGGCGCGAAACTTGCCAGCCGGTGTGACGATCGCAAGGTTCGGCGATTCAGAGATCATGGAAGAAGTTTTTTCGAGTTTTTCGCTCGCGATCGCTGCAGGCGTACTCATGGTGCTCTCCGTCCTCGTTCTTCTCTTCGCCGACGCGATGCATCCGATCACCATTATCTTCTCCATGCCGCTTTCGATCGGCGGAGCGTTCCTTGCGCTGCTTCTGACCGGCAATGCCATCAACCTCTCGGCCATTATCGGCTTCCTCATGCTGATGGGAATCGTAACGAAGAACGCGATCCTGCTGGTGGACTTCGCAATCACCGAGGTGGCGAACGGTGTGGAGCGCACGAAGGCGTTGATCGAAGCCGGCCGCAAGCGCGCTCAGCCCGTGATCATGACCACAGCGGCTATGACCGCAGGCATGGTCCCTTCTGCATTGGGAGTCGGCGAAGGCGGCGCATTCCGTTCCCCCATGGCGGTCGCATTGATTGGCGGGCTGCTCGCCTCGACCTTTCTCAGCCTCGTATTCGTGCCGGCCGCCTTTACGATCATGGACGACGTCGGCCGGATTTTAAGCAGAAAGCTTTCGCGCTTTGTCGGGCCGAAGGATGAAATGAAGCTCGACGAGAGTGACCCGGCCTCACCACGCAGATCGTCTGCACGGCATTGATCGGCTTGAACTCGTTGCCGCCGTTGTGCAGATCGCCGGCAATGGCACCGGTGACACACGATGGAAAGTGCCGGGCGTGCTGGACTGGTCGAGCATGAGCCATAATCCCTTCGTGGACGTGACCAAGGATACGACCACGCTCTATGCCAGTGATCGCGACGTGTTCCTGTTTCTGGTCGACGACACCAATCCAATCGAGGCGGGACGGCTGCCGGACGGCTCGCTCGATGTCTATTTCCGGGGCTTCTACTGTTGGAACAGTGAGGTCGGGAGCAAGACGCTTGGCATAGCGAGCTTCTATCTGCGCGCCGTCTGCATGAACCGCAATCTCTGGGGCGTGGAGAACTTTGAGCAGATCACCATCCGGCATTCGAAGTTCGCCGCGCAGCGGTTTGCGCATGAAGCTGCACCGGCATTGACGAGTTTTGCCAATTCCTCGCCCGCGCCGTTTGTCGCTGGTATTGCAGCCGCACGGCAGCGGATCGTTGCTCGCACGGATGAGGACCGGGAGAGCTTTCTGCGCAAGAATGGCTTTTCCAATGCCGAGACATCGAAGGTCATTGAAGCCGTTCTTGGCGAGGAGAACCGCAAGCCGGAGAGCATCTTCGACTTCGTGCAGGGCATCACCGTCGTGGCCCGAAGCAAGGCGCATCAGGACGGAAGACTCGAGCTCGAAAGCAAGGCCAGGCGCCTGATGGAGCGTGCCGCCTGAGCAGGCGGACGAACGATTCGTCCGACGTTTCTGGATCGCGCTGGTTTGCCAATTTCGCGAGATCATGGGCTTAGTGCGCATCCTGCACGGAACGATATCGCCAACGACGTCGGCATGCAGTGGCGAGCTTGGTGCTGACGTCTGGCCGAAAATCGACTGACAACCGACATCTGATTTGCCGTGGGTGGGCAGAAAGTCAGGCGGCGTGCGTCAGTTGCCACGCGTTGGAAGCGGCTTCATCCTTGGCCCCGCGGCGCCGAATCGTCTTGGTCCAATTTATCAGGCTGACGATTCCCAGGATCGATCGGCCGCTGCGAGCCGCGATCGGTCTGCAACGGGACTGCCGAGATAGTCTCATTGCTATACGGGGGTAGGGATATGCTCGCCCGATCGTAATGCAAAGAGCCTCCACGAACTTCGCACTCGGAAGGCAGTTTGTTGGCAGCGCAACTGTAGCCATATCGACTTGCCGACCGCAGGACTTAAGCGATTTGTCCGCTGAGATCTGGCTGATCCACAAGCCACGGAAGAGGACGAGAAGCCAAGCCAAGGATCAAGGAAGGAAGGGAAGGGAGATTTCACACCCTATGCACCCCTGGTGCAGGTCTGAAGCGAGATGATAGTCGCAATTGAACGATATCACCGCCAACCGATGATGGTGCGCTCTCGCCACGGAAATCGATCTGCCTGCTAACTCTTTGCGGCTCGACCGTAAGCCTCTTAGCAATGATCTGACAGAAATTTTTGCCGAAAGATCAGGTGAGAAGAGGGTAGGGTCTGATGGCAAGATAAAAGCGGCTCGCCTGTTGATCAGCAAGCCATTGACATGGCTAGCGTTCAATCGTGCTCGTTCGGTCGAGCTGAGTGCCGCAATCGAGCTTTTTGTCAGCAAAGTGAAAGGCGATTTCGGCACTGATCGCAGTCTAGCGAA
>NZ_JAUEUE010000032.1:0-14773 GCF_032485055.1 Bradyrhizobium sp. SZCCHNRI20481 | reverse complement strand
AGACAACACAGCAGTGATCGAATAGTGTCAGGGATCAGCCCGGTCCAAAATGTCAGGGATCAACCCGGTCGGTCAGACCTCCGCTCTATCCAGCGCGCCAACGAAACCCGTCCGCCGTGCCTTGCATCCCATCCCGATCACGGCTACACGATCGGCCATCGGAGCGTGGCGCAGCCCGGTTAGCGCACTAGTCTGGGGGACTAGGGGTCGTGGGTTCGAATCCCGCCGCTCCGACCATTTTTCGGGATCGCTTCTGTTTTCATCCGGGGCTCGATCCTCTGCATCCCTCCGTCGAAGTGATCAAATATTGCGGATCCACGACTCTTGGCGGAAGCGCCTCGCCCCGTGACGGCGAGCCGGACGGCGGTTGGGAATCCTCATCGGAGGCTCAGCTCACGCTGACAGCGTCGCCTTCAGGTGCCACGATACTCTTGCTTTACTTGGATTGCCAAATATCTGTACAAGAAAGTGTGCCTCGAAAGGGGAGTGTATGATGGCTCACGTTTCCTACAGCGAGCTGCGGAACAATCTTGCAACCTATATGGATGCGGTCTGCGATGGACGGGCACCGCTCGTCGTTACGCGTCAGAACGCACGAAGCGTGGTGCTGATGTCAGAGGAGGAATACGAGGGTCTTATGGAGACCGTCCATCTTCTGAGGAGCCCGGCAAACGCCGTTCATCTCCTGCGTTCGATCCAGGAGGCAGACGAGGGTAAACTGACGGAGCGTGAGCCGGTTGAGCCGACGAGGTCGGTTTGATCCGATCACATGATTATCGCGTGGACCGAAGGCGCTTGGCAGGACTATCTCGAGTGGCAGAAGGACGACGAGAAAGTTCTCCAGGCCATTAACACGTTGATCAAGGACATCAAACGAGACCCGTTCAAGGGGTTGGGGAAACCAGAGCCCCTCAAACATGCGCTCCACGGCTGGTGGTCTCGGCGTATCACCGGAGAGCACAGGTTGGTTTATCGCGTCACGGGTCAAGGAGACACGCAACGGCTCGATATTGCCCAGTGCAAATATCACTATTGAGCTGGACCATGCCGCCGCGGTCCTGCGCCCGCTGGTCCAAAAATGCGCTGTACGCGCGGACCCGCCGCACCTTTCCAACTCAGTGAGGGCCGCTTAACATCTGCGACGGGATTCCCGCGCGTTAGACGCGCCGGCCTCGTTTTTTATTTCTGCAATTGTGCCGAGTTCTTCCATGGACGCCGCCGTCGCCGACATCTCCTTTGGGCATTTCGAGAACGCCGAGCAGATCGCCTTCTGGAACGGTGCGGGCGGCGGGCGCTGGGTCGCGCGCCGCGCCGAGATCGATGCGCTACTGGCGCCGGTGCAGGAGGCGCTGCTGGAGCGTGCGGCGATCCAGGCGGGCGAGCGGGTGCTCGACATCGGCTGCGGTTGCGGGGCGACCTTGATCGCGGCGGCCGAGAAGGTCGGCCCCGGCGGCAGCGTGCTTGGCCTCGACGTGTCCGCAGCCATGCTGACCGCGGCCCACGAGTTCACCCCCGCCGATGCGCCGGTGAGCTTCGTGCAGGGCGACGCCATGGTGCATCACTTCAAGGCCGCGAGCGCCGATCTCATGATCTCGCGCCTCGGCGTCATGTACTTCGCCAATCCGGTGCGCGCCGTGCTCAACATCCGCAATGCGCTGCACTCGGAGGGGCGCGTCGCCTTCGCCTGCTGGGGCGAGCTGCGCGACAACCCGTGGGCGCTGGAGCCGCTGCAGGCGGCCTATGACCACGTGCCGAAGTTGCCGGGATTGCCGCCGCACGCGCCGGACGATTTCGCGTTCGGAGCCGCCGAATGGATCGAGAAGGTCATGACCGATGCCGGGCTGCGGCGCATTCGGCTGGAGCGCCACGACATCGCGCTCGACTTCGGCGCAGGCGCCGGCCTCGACAGCGCGGTGCAGACGGCGCTCGCGATCGGGCCCGCCGGCCGTGCCGTGGCCGGGCAGCCGTCCGAGGCCACGGAGGCCGCGATCGCTGCCGTGAGGAAGGCGCTGGCGCGCTACGCCAAGGGGCCGCGCGTCGTGGTGCCGGCATCGTTCTGGATCGTGACTGCGGTCGATCCGTAATGCGACGGCCGCGCCGGAGCCCAAGCGCGGCGCCATCTATGCGAGCGCGGAGCTTACGATCAGCGCATATGCGACAGAAAGAACGCGTTTCGAGATGTGCAAGATGACGAGACTGCTCTCAGCCGGTGCCGTGTTGGTCGGCTTCCTGTCGGCGGCGAAGGCCGACGTTCAAATCAATATGCAGCCAGGCTCACAATGCTGGTCTTACCAAGGATTGGATACGCGATTTTACGGCAACTTTGCGGGCGGCCAAGCTCTGACCGTCGGGATTGTCGAGCAGCAATTGAACGAGAAAGGTGGGATGGAGGCGGTTGTCTATAGTGGCGCGCAGGTCTGGGTGAACGGTCCTGATGGTTTCCTCAAGGATGGCTACCGCAAGGCGGATGATCGGATCATCTACACGGACAAGCCGGGCCGCTACATTTTCAATTTGTATGAGCATGGAACAGGCGCCGCTTATCCAGTCTTCGTGAAGATATGCGCGAGCAGAAAGGACCAGGCCAACAAGAGGTGACCCGATCCTTTGTGCTGGTTTTGACCCCGTGGCAAAGCCGCAAGATCGGTCGAGCGCGTCAGCGTTGAGCGCGCTTAGCTGCTGCGGCCACGGAGTACTGAACGATGAAGGCGGCGCTGCAGAACTACCATGCCCGGATGCAGCGGGTCTTGGATCATATCGACCGGCATCTGGACGATGATCTGGACCTGGACGCGCTGAGCAGCATCGCGGCTTACTCGAAATATCATTTCCACCGGCAGTTCACGGCGACCTTCGGGCTGTCCGTGCATCGCTACATCCAGCTCGCCCGCATGAAGCGGGCGTCCTATCAGCTGGCCTACAGCGATGCCCAAACCGTCACGGAGGTCGCGATGGATGCCGGCTACGATGCACCGGACGCCTTCGCCCGCGCCTTTCGGCAACGGTTCGGGCAATCGCCGTCATCGTTCCGGAAATCTCCCGACTGGGAGCCGTGGCTTGCGGCCTTCGGGCCTTTCGACGAAGCAAGGAGCAAGCTGATGCGGACGACCTATACCCCTGACGACGTGACGATTCGCGAGGTGCCGACCACGCCGGTGGCGATCATGGAGCATCGCGGCGACCCGGCGACGCTCGGCGCCACGATCCAGCGCTTCATCGCCTGGCGCAAGGCTGCCGGCCTGCACCCCAGGACCAATCCGACCTTCACGGTCTGGCGCTCCGAGCGGCGCCCCGCGTCGCCTGCCGATTACAGCGTGGATCTCTGTGTCGGGACCGATCGGCCGGTCGAGACCGATGACGCGACAATCAGGGTCGGCGAGATCCCCGGCGGACGCTGCGCCGTGCTGCGCGTCGTCGGCAACACCCACAATCTGGAGCCGGCCGCGCTGTTTCTCTATCGCGACTGGCTTCCGGCCAGCGGCGAGGAGGCGCGTGACTTCCCGATCTATTGCCAGCGGCTGAACTTCTTCCCGGAGGTTCCCGAGCACGAGACGGCTGCGGACCTGTTCCTGCCGCTGAAATAGCCCCTGACGGCCGACCCTTCCTAAAACGTGTAGCCAAGAGCCGTCTCAACCCGCGAGTCCCGCATGCAGGGCTCGGGGGGAGCGGGCCGACCTTGGAGCGGTTCCAGTTCTCGTCCGGGAACCGCGATCCGGTCATGTCGTTAACGATCAAGCAGCTCAGTCGGGGCCCACACCCTGACATTGAACCTTTGCGCGCACGCGCGCACCAAACCTGTGTTCGGCTCGTCGCGGAGTCGGGTTTCAGGAAATTTCAGACTGACATCGGGGTTCACCTCGATGTGCTGTTCATTGTCGTTGAAGGAGGCGCGTATGGTCCTCAGGACTTTGAAAGTGTCGCTGTCTGTTTTCGCCGCTGCAACCTCGGTGGTGTCGCTGTTTGCCGTCAGCTGGGTCGGTCTCGCACTGCTCGGCTACTGATAGCTCACGCAAGCATAGAGGCGCACTCTGCCTCGCGAGATGGAAAGCGCCCGGATCGAGCCTGATCCGGGCGCGCGTTTTTGCAGATGCGAAGGGCCACGGCGCTATGCGAAGGCCTTTTCCACCGTCTCGATCAGCACGCGGAATGACTTGTCGTGGCGGGTGATCGGCGGAATCGCCCGGGTGATGCCGAGCAGCTGATAGACCGCCATCTGCGCCGCGCGCACCGAATATTCCACCGTGAACACGACGTCGTCGGGAATCTCGACGAACTGGCTGACGAAGGCGAGATTCTTCGAATTCGCCGGCACCGGCAGCGGGCGGTCGCTGGTGTTGCGCGGCATGAACATGCTGGTGATGTAGGGCAGGCGGCAGGGCACGCAGGTCGCGTTGTCGAACACCGAAAGGTCGAAGTTGAGATGGCCGCACAGCTCCTTGAGGATGTCGGCGCCGCCGCAATCGGCCATGGCCTTCGGCACGAAATTGCCGATGCGGTCGGGATGCAGCGCGTAGCCCCAGAACACCTGCACGTCCGCAGGCTGGCCGGCGAAATGCGGCTGGTGATACAGCACGACCGACATCAGCCAGTTGGACTCGGTGAAGGTAACGAGCCCGCCGGTGCCGGCGACATTGCCGGTGAACGCTTCCATCGCGTCGAAGAAGCGCGGATTGCGGCAGGTGACGGTGAAGGACTCCCAGCAGGATTCGGGGATCGATGAGTTGAAAGCGGCGGGATTGCCGAACTCCGGGCGTCCCCTTGCGATCTTCTCCCACAGCGTCCAGCCCTGGCTGTCCTGCTTGGTGAGCCGCGGCGGCGGCGCATCCTGCGTGCCCAGGCTGGTCGCATCCGTCATCGAGCCGTTTTGCAGGAAGACCAGATCGTCGGTTGCTACCACGACCGTCTCCGGCTTGCCGTTGCGATCGAGGGTCAAGCGCTTGACGACGTGCTTGCCGGCTTCCGTCGCGATCTCGATGTCGGTGACATCGACGCCGCCGGCGAAATTCACGTCATGGCCCTCCAGCCATTTGACGAGCGGCACCACGATCGCGTCGTACTGATTGAACACGGTGCGCTTGACGCCGGCCAGCGTCTCGATGCGCGGAAACTCGTTCATGAAGCGATGCAGATAGCGCTTGAACTCGACCGCGCTGTGCCAGGGCTGGAATGCGAACGTCGTCTGCCACATGAACCAGAAATTCGTGGTGAAGAACGGCGGCGACAGCCAGTCGGTGATGCGGGAGTTGCCGAGCTTGTCCTCGGAGGCCTCGGTCAGCCTGACGAGCTCGAGCCGATCCTGCATCGTAAAGCCCATGGTGGAGACGTCGACCTTGTGCCGGTTGCGATCGACGAGGCGCGCCTGCGAATGCGCGACATGGGCCTCGTTGAAGGCGAGCGTCTCGTCGCGCACGGTGCGGCCGGGATCGCCGGCATTGGGGATGGTGGAGAGCAGGTCCCACGTGCATTCGTAGTGATCGGTCGTCAGCATGCGGCCGCCGCGCAGCGAATAGGAACCGTCGGGCAGCCGCGCGCCATCGAGGCTGCCGCCATAGGGCAGACGCTTCTCGTAGATGGTGATGTCGCGTCCCGCGACGCCGCCGTCACGGATCAGGAATGCCGCGCCGGCCAATGCGCCGATGCCGCTGCCGATGAAATACGCCTTCATGATGGTTCACCCGGATCGTCTGTTGCGATCCGGGGCTTAGCCGCTGTGTTCCCTGGCGGAACTGATCCAGGTCAACCGCCGCGGCGCGCGGTGATCACGATCTCGCGTGGTCCCTCATGCGAATGATTTCACCACCGATTGCAGCAAAACGTTCAGCGATTTATCATACGGCGTGACCGGCGGAATGGCACGGTCGATCTTCAAGAGCTGATAGACCGCATGCATGGCCGCGCGCACCGAATATTCGATCGTGAAAACGGCGTCTTCGGGCAGCTCGACATATTGGCCGATGAAGGCGAGATTCTGCGAGGTGAGCGGCACCGGCAGTGGCCGGTCGCCATAGCTGCGCGGCATGAACATGCTCATGATGTACGGCATCCAGCACGGCACGCAGCTCGCGTCGGCGAACACCGAGAGCGGAAAGCGCAGGTGCCCGCATAGTTCTTTCAGGATCTCGGCGCCGCTGCACTCGGACATCGGCCTGGGCACGAAATTGCCGACGCGATCGGGAAACAGGCCGTAGCCCCAGAAGATCTGGATGTCGTCAGGCTGGTTCGGAAAGTACGGCTGGGTATAGAGCACGATCGACATGCGCCAGTTCGAGTCGGTGAAGGTCACGAGCCCGCCGGTGCCGGCGACGTTGCCGCTGAAGGCCTGCATCGCGTCGAAGAAACGTGGATTGCGGCAGGTCACCGTGAAGGATTCGAAGCTCGACTCCGGGATGCACGCGTTGAACACGGCGGGATTGCCGAACTCGGGCCGGCCGGCCGCGAGCTTCTCCCACAAGGTCCAGCCATGGCTGTCGGCTTTGGTAAGCGGCTTCGGCGGGCTGTCATGGCTGCCGAGGCTGGTCGCGTCGGTCATCGAGCCCGCGGTGTAGAACACGAGATCGTCGCTCGCGAGATCGATGCTGCGGCGTGCGCCGTCCTGATTGAGCACGAGCCGGCTCGCGCGGTGGCGGCCGTCCGTGGTGACGATCTCGATGTCCTCGACGTCGGCGCCGCCGACGAAGTTGACGCCGCGACCCTCGAGCCAGCGCACCAGCGGCAGCACGATCGAGTCATACTGGTTGTAGACGGTCCGCTTGACGCCGCCGAGCGTATTCATCATCGGGAATTCGTTCATGAAGCGCCGCAGATAGCGCCTGAACTCGACGGCGCTGTGCCAGGTCTGGAAGGCGAAGGTCGTCTGCCACATGTACCAGAAATTGGTGGTGAAGAACGGCGGCGACAGCCAGTCCGAGATCAGCGAATTGCCGAGCTTCTCCTCGGAAGTCTCCGTGAGCCTCGTCAGCTCGATGCGATCCTGCATCGAGAATCCCATGGTGGAAACGTCGACCTTGTGCCGGTTGGCATCGACCAGCCGCGCCTGCGCGTGCGTGACGTGGAGCTCGTTGAAGGCGACGGTTTCGTTGAGGATGTTCTCCTTGGGCCGTGAGTAGCTGGGAATCGTCGACAGCAGGTCCCAGGTGCATTCGTATTGTTCGGTCGTCAGCATGCGTCCGCCGCGCATGGAGTAGGAGCCGTCGGCAAGCCTGGTGCCGTCGAGGCTGCCGCCATAGGGCAGGCGCTTCTCGAAAATGGTGATGTCCTGACCGGGGATGCCGCCGTCGCGGATCATGAATGCTGCGCCCGAGAGCGAGCCGATGCCGCCGCCGATGAAATAGGCCTTCATGAGATCGACCTGCTATCCAAGGGTTTGAAACACAATGACGAAAATGCCGGCAGGCGCGGCGTATCAAAAGCCGAATAAAAACCCGCCGAGGGTCATGTTACCGCGGCGGGATGAATTAGTCGTCAACACGTTGAGGTCGTCTATCCGCATGCGGCTCAATGTCCCGCCATGTGGCGGCCGATCTCGGTCAGGTCGGCTTCGCCGACGCGGGTCTCGTAGACGAGCTGGCCGTGGAAAATCACGACCAGGCGGTCGGAGAGTTCGAGCAGCTCGTCGAGATCCTCGCTGACCAGCAGCACCGCGGCGCCGCGGTTGCGGGCGGCCATGATCTCGGCATGGATCTGCGCCACCGCCGCGAAGTCGAGGCCGAAGCACGGATTGGCGGCGATCAGCACTTCGACGTCGTGGCCGAGCTCGCGCGCCAGGACGGCGCGCTGCACGTTGCCGCCGGACAGTGCCGAGATCGGCGTATCCGGCGTGCGGGTCTTGATCTTGTAGCGGTTGATCTTGGCGGTCGCATCCTTTCGGAAGGCGGACTTGTTCAGCCACCAGCCACCGCGGGCGAACGGAGCGCGGTCGAACTCGCGCAGCGCGATGTTGTCGGCGACGCTCATGCCGCCGACGCAGGCGTTCTTCAGCGGCTCCTCGGGCAGCAGCGACATCTTGTGGCGCCGCATCTCCTCGCGGCTCGCGGAATAGAATTGGCCGGAGACACGGACAGCGCCGCTCTCGGCCTCACGCTGGCCGGCAAGCACCTCGACCAGCTGGCGCTGGCCGTTGCCGGAGACGCCGGCGATGCCGACGATCTCGCCGGCGCGCACGGTCAGCGACAGATCATGCACGGCCACTCCGCCGGCATCGTCGCGTGCCACCAGCTTGTCGACCTCGAGCCTGACCACGCCGGCCTCGCCGGAGCGCGCCGGCTGTACGGTGAGCTGCTCGGCGCCGATCATCATCCGCGCCATGTCGTCCGGTGTCAGCTCCGACACCTTGCCGCGGCCGGCGAGCTTGCCGCGCCTGAGGATCGTGACCTCATCGGCGAACGCCATCACCTCGCGGAATTTGTGGGTGATCATCAAAATGGTCAGCTCGCCGGCCTCGACCATCTTGCGCAGCATGCCCAGGACTTCATCCGCCTCGCCCGGCGTCAGCACCGAGGTCGGCTCGTCCAGGATCAGGAAGCGCCGCTTGAGATAGAGCTGCTTGAGGATCTCGCATTTCTGCCGCTCGCCGGCGGAGATGTCCGACACCTTGGCGTCGAGCGGCACGCGGAACGGCATGCGCGCCAAGAAGGCCTCCAGCTCCTTCCTCTCCTTGGCCCAGTTGACCACCGCCGGTATGTCGTCACGCGCCAGCACCAGGTTCTCGGCCACCGTCATCGCCGGTACCAGCGTGAAGTGCTGGTAGACCATGCCGAGGCCGAGCGCATGCGCGTCCTTGGGATTGTTGATCTCCCGTTCGCGCTCG
Organism: Bradyrhizobium sp. SZCCHNRI20481; assembly: GCF_032485055.1. Classification (NCBI taxonomy): domain Bacteria; kingdom Pseudomonadati; phylum Pseudomonadota; class Alphaproteobacteria; order Hyphomicrobiales; family Nitrobacteraceae; genus Bradyrhizobium; species Bradyrhizobium sp. SZCCHNRI20481. The sequence continues at coordinate 5,967 of NZ_JAUEUE010000032.1, read as the reverse complement.
CCGATCAGCACGTCGCCCTCGGTCGGGCGGTAGTAGCCCATGATGCATTTGACCAGCGTCGACTTGCCGGCGCCGTTCTCGCCGAGCAGCGCGTGGAACGAGCCGGGCTTGACCTTCAGCTCGACATTGTCGAGCGCGGTGAACGCGCCGAAGCGCATCGTCATCGCGATCGCTTCGACCCCGAATGCCCCCGCAGGCGTCGGATCGTCGCCGATCACGACAGCGCCTCGATCAGCGCCGACGATGTCGCGACTGCGCCGAACACGCCGCCCTGCATCTTGATCATCTTCAGCGCGTGGTCGTGATTGCCCTTGTCGGTGGCGCCGCAGCAGTCCGACAGCAGCACGCATTCGAAGCCGCGGTCGTTGGCCTCGCGCATCGTGGTGTGGACGCAGACGTCGGTCGTGATGCCGGTCAGCACGATGTTCTGGATGCCCTTCAGGCGCAGGATCAGCTCCAGATCGGTGGCGCAGAACGAGCCCTTGCCGGGCTTGTCGATCACGATCTCGCCGGGCAGCGGCGCCAGCTCGGGAATGATCTCCCAGCCCGGCTCGCCGCGCACCAGGATGCGGCCGCAGGGGCCGGGGTCGCCAATGCCGGCGCCGATCTGCTGCGAGCGCCAGCGCTTGTTGGCGGGCAGGTCGGAGAGATCGGTGCGGTGGCCCTCCCGGGTGTGGATGATGCAGAAGCCCTGCGCACGCATCACCGTGAGCAGCGTCTTGATCGGCTCGATGGGGGCGCGGGTCAAGGAGAGGTCATAGCCCATCTTGTCGACATAGCCGCCGACGCCGCAGAAATCGGTCTGCATGTCGATCACGATCAGTGCCGTGTTCTCTGGACGGAGATCGCCGTTGTAAGGCCAGGCATAGGGCTCGGAGCGGATGGTGCGCGCGGTCATGGCGGGCCTCTGGACTAGCGGGTGATGGACAATTCGGCCGGCGCGCCGTTGAGGGTGCGCTTCGGGGAGCAGGTGATGATCATGATGAGAAGCGTCAGGATGTAGGGCGCGGCGTTGAACAAATGATAGCCGGAGGTGACGCCGACCGACTGCAGCGCCGGTCCGAGCGCGGCAGCACCGCCGAACGCCAGGGAGGCCCACAGGCACAGCATCGGGTCCCAGCGTGCGAAGATGACGAGCGCGACCGCGGTGATGCCTTGCCCCGATGACAGGCCCTCGTTCCAGCTGCCGGGATAGAACAGCGACAGGAACGAGCCGCCGATGCCGGCGAGGAAGCCGCCGGCCATGGTGGCGCGCAGTCGGATCATCAGCACCGAATGGCCCATCGCCCGCGCCGCGTCGGCGCTCTCGCCGGCAGTGCGGATCAGGAGGCCCCAGCGCGTGGTCTTGAATGCCCACAGCAGCAACGGCGCGAGTGCCACGCCAAGCAGGAACAGCACGTTGATGCGCAGCGCGGCGCGAACCTGCGCCACGTCGCTCCACCAGCCGAAATCGATCGCCGGCAGCCGCGCGGCGGTGGGCTCGATCAGCGGCTTGCCGAGGAAGAAGGCGAGGCCGGTGCCGAACAGCATCAGCGAGATTCCTACCGCGACGTCGTTGACGCGCGGCAGCGAGCAGATGCCGGCGTGGAGCGCGCCGAGCAGCGCGCCGGTGAGGCCAGCGGCGAGCACGCCTGCCCACGGCGATCCCGTGAGATAGGAGATGCCATAGGCGCTCATTGCGCCCATCACCAGGGTGCCCTCGAGGCCGAGATTGATGCGGCCCGAACGCTCGGTGATGCATTCGCCGAGGCTCACGAACAGGAAGGGCGTGGAGACGCGGATGGCGCCGCCGAGCACCGCGAGCGGCACGGTCCAGAGCCCGATATTGCCGTCAGCCATGGATCAGGACTTTCCTTTGAGGAAACCGATGCGGCCGTAGAGCGCGTCGCTCGCCAGCACCGAGATGAAGATGATGCCCTGCAGCACCAGCACAGAGGCGTCGGGCAGGCCGAGCCGGCGCTGCAGCAGGCCGCCCGACGCATTGATGCCGCCGAGCAGGATCGCGACCGGAATGATGGCGAGCGGATTCTGCCGCGCCAGGAACGCGACCAGGATGCCGGTGAAGCCGTAGCCGACGGCGAGATTGGCGTTGGTGCGGCCCTGCACGGCGGCGACCTCGACCATGCCGGCCAGCCCGGCGCAGGCGCCGGCGAGGAAGCAGACGGTGAGGATCAATTTGCCGACCGACAGACCGACGATCTTGGCGGCGCGGATGTTGCCGCCGGCGACGCGCGCGGCAAAGCCGAAGGTGGTGTGGTAGATCAGCACATAGGCCGCGATGGCGGTGATCAGGCCGAACACCAGGCCCCAATGCACGTCGGTGCCGGGAATGCTGCCGATCATGTTGGCCGCGCCGATCTCACGCGTCGACGGCTTGTTGAGGCTCGCCGGATCGCGCATCGCGCCTTCGACGAGATGGTTGAGGATCGCGAGCGCGATGTAGACCAGCAGCAGGCTCGAGATCGTCTCGTTGACACCGCGATACTGCCGCAAGGCCCCGGACAGCAGGATCCACAAACCGCCGCCAGTCATGCCGGCGATCACCATCGCGATCTGCACCACGAGCGGCGGCATGCCCTGCAGCGCCAGGGCCGCCGAGGTCGCCGACAGCGCGCCGATCAGCAGCGCGCCTTCGCCGCCGATGATCACCATGCCCAATTGCGCGGGCAGGGCGGTGCACAGCGCCGTCAGGATCAAGGGAGCTGCCCGCGTCAGCGTGTTCTGCCAGGAGAACCAGGTGCCGAAGGCGCCGTAATACATGTACCAGTAGAGATCGAGCGGGTTCTTGCCGAACAGCGCGACGAAGATGCCGAACACGATGAGCGCGGCGACAAGCGCCGCGCCCGGGATCAATATGTACTCGATGCTCCCGCCGTAACGTTGCAGGAAACCTGCGTCGGCGGCCGGCGCGATGGCGGCCGCATCAACCGGATCGGCCGCCTCTGATGTCACGACGTGGCTCCGATCACGCCCTCGACCAGATAGTCCATCTTCTCCAGCTCCGGGTCCTTCTGGCCGCGCTCGGTCCCGGCGGTGATCACGGTCTTGCCCTTGTTGTCCTTGATCGGGCCCTTGAAGATGGTGTAGCCCTCACCGAAGAACTTGCTCTTGATTTCGTCGGCATGCTTGCGTGCCTGCTCGGAGACCGCCTCGCCATACGCCGAGATCTTGACCACTTCTTCCTTGAGGCCGCCGCGATAGAAGTTCGGGATGCTCTCGCCAGCCTGGAGCATCTTGACGAATTTCGGATACAGCGCTTCCCAATTCCATTCCGCGCCGGTCAGATACGCCTTGGGCGCCAGTGGCGACTGGTTGACGTGATAGCCGGTGACGAAGGCGCCGCGGCGCGCGGCATTCTCCACCATCGTCTTGGGGCCGTCGACATGGCAGGTCAGGACGTCGACGCCCTGGTCGATCAGGCTGTTGGTGGCCTCGGCCTCCTTGACCGGCATCGACCAGTCGCCGGTGAAGATCACCTGCGTGGTGGCCTTCGGGTTCGCGAGCTGCGCGCCGAGCGTGAAGGCGTTGATGTTGCGCAGGACCTGCGGGATCGGCTTGGCCGCGACGAAGCCGAGCTTGCCGCTCTTGCTCGTATAGCCGGCGACGATGCCGGCGATGTATTGCGCCTCATCGATATAGCCGAAATAGGAGCCAGCGTTCTTCGGGTCCTTCTCGCTCCACAGGCCGCCGCAGTGCTCGAAGCGCAGCTTCGGATACTTCGCGGCCATCTTGATCATGTGCGGATTGTAGTAGCCGAACGAGGTCGGGAAGAGCAGGGTGGCGCCGTCGAGATTGATCATCGACTCGATCGTCTTCTCGACCGCGTCGGTCTCCGGCACCTTCTCCTCTTCGATGACCTTCAGCCCAGGCAGCTTCTTCAGCGCCGCTGCACCTTGCGCATGCGCCTGGTTGTAGCCGTAGTCGTCGCGCGAGCCGACATAGATGAAGCCGATCGTCGTCTCCGCTGCGAAGGCCGGCCGCAGGCCCGCGGCTGCGCCGAGCGTCAGCGCCGCGCCACCCTGCAACAGATGCCGTCGTGAAATCCTGCCAAAGTCCATTGGTGAGCTCCCTCGGCGGGTCGATCCGCCCGCGCTGTCATCACGGCTTCACCGGCACGGCGGAGCCTCGAAAGGGAGTGATCGCAAGCTTTGTGCCAGCGGCGTGCGGGCAGGCAGGCGCACCAAGTCGTTGAAATGGCGCCATTTTGCAGATGATCGGAGCTTAGGCAGACGAATTCCCTGCTCGGTTTCAGCCTATAAAATAATCAATCGACTTCAATTGTATGCAATGAGTTCGGCCGCGTGGGACCGGCGCCAACCGTGCCCGCGAGCCGGAGGCTGCGACGCGGCGGCGGCCGCCAGCTCAAAGCGAGGCAGAACGAATGTCGCAGTGAGGAGGAGCGGTGGCGCATCGTCCTCCGCAGGCTGTTCGCCGGTGAGCGAGCCCTTTTCATATCTGCTGCAGACTGTCTGGGGTCTCAGATCCCGAGCAGCCAGACCGCGACGATGGTGCCGATCACAGCGAGCCCGCTGATCGTCCAGCCCGTCACATAGGCGCCGTCGTCCGATCCCGCGGGATCGACCATCGTGTCGCGCCAGCCTTCCTCCTGCCAGTGCCCCTGTTGGTACGCCATGCGAACCTCCTCGAGCCTGCCTCCCCGTGGGATAAGTCGGACACCCCTTGGAAAGGTTCAACCCCAAGCTGAAATCTTCGTTGCATGCGCTGCAACGCAAATCCCCGACATCCCCTCTGGTCAGGCCCGCGAAACGACCTAAGCTCGGGACGCGTTCCGCGAAGAGAACGAGGAAGTGGCCGGGCGGCAGGGCTGCGCCCGCAGCAGGGAAGGAAGAGCATTGATGAAGGATTTCGCCGGCAGGATCGCCGTGATCACCGGAGGCGGCACGGGCATGGGCCGCGAGCTTGCCCGCCAGCTCGTGGCCGAGGGCTGCAACGTCGCGATGTGCGACGTCTCGGTCGAGGCGATGGCCGAGACCAAGCGGCTGTGCGAGGCCGAGAAGCTGCCGCAGGGCCTGCGCGTCACCACCCATGTCGCCGACGTCTCGATCGAAGCGCAGCTCCAACGCTTTCGCGACGAGCTCGCCGAGCAGCAGGCCACCGACAAGATCCATCTGCTGTTCAACAATGCCGGCATCGGCGGCGGCGGCAGCCTGTTCACCAACAGCCGCGAGCAGTGGGAGCGCACCTTCAACATCTGCTGGGGCGGCGTCTATCTCGGCGTCCGCACCTTCCTGCCGATGCTGCTGAAGGCGGACGAGGCGCATATCGTCAACACCTCGAGCGTCAACGGCTTCTGGGCCTCGGTCGGCATGGGCGTCTCGCACACCGCCTACAGCGCCGCGAAATTCGCGGTGAAGGGTTTTACCGAAGCGCTGATCAACGACCTCCGCCTCAACGCGCCGCACATCAAATGCTCCGTGGTGATGCCCGGCCATATCGGCACCTCGATCGTCTCCAACTCGCGCAAGGTGCAGAGCGGCACCGAGTCCGACGAGCTCAGCGAGACCGAGATCATCCTGGCCCGCCAGCGCATGCAGGGCATGGGCATCGACGTCGCCGCCATGAGCGACGCCGACATCCAGGCTGCCGCCCGCGAGCGCGCCCGCAGCTTCCTCGAGGACGCCCCGACCACGGCGGCGCAGGCCGCCAAGATCATCCTCGACGGCGTCAAGGCCGAGCAGTGGCGGATTCTGGTGGGCGAGGACGCCAAGCTGCTGGACTTGCGCGTCCGCCAGTCGCCGGAGCAGGCCTACGAGCCGGAATTCTTCCAGCGCTTCGCGCAGGAGGCGGGGTGGAAGCTGGGGTAGGGGCGGGCCTATTGGTTCAGTTGGGGAGTTGGGACGGAATCTCTCGCCCCGGAGACGGTGAGCCCCCTCCCCCTTGTGGGGAGGGGTTGGGGGTGGGGGTCCCCGACGGTATGAACCGGGCTGAGTCCTGACAATTCAGACC
>NZ_JAUEUE010000031.1:0-25940 GCF_032485055.1 Bradyrhizobium sp. SZCCHNRI20481 | reverse complement strand
TCAAGGGGCAAAATCGGGGGGGCCATCCATCGGGAAGATGTCGATGAAAATGCCCGTCTGCATTTTCATATGCTCCTGCCCGAGACGCACGAATTCGGATTTCCTGCGCCGCAGACGCCTGTATCCCCAGCGATAATGGGGATCTATCTCATGATCCTGATAGAAGAACCTGCTTTGATCCAACTCGTGCTTGCAGGTTTCGCGGAATTTCTCATATTCGGGCCTCGTCAGCACGACGTCGACGTCCCAGGGAATAAACCCGCCGTGACGCACCGCGCCAAGCATGGTGCCCATGAAGACGCTATAGCGGGATGCCGTTCTTCCTGCAGATCCGGTCAATTTCCAGAGTCATCTCCAGAAGCACCATCTGGAGGCTTTGAAGCTCCTTATCGGTGTACGTATAGGCTTGGTTCGCCTTCATGCGGTCCTCGCGGCCATCGTCGCGTGCTGTACGGCCAAAGTCCGCTCGTCCGGCAATGGCCAGAAAGCGTGGTTAGAGACATGGGCTTCGCATGTAGCTGAGCACCGATGTCTGAAATTCATCGCGCCGCGCCACCGGAGCGTAGCGCCGGATCTTCGCCAGCAGCTCATCCAGTGAGCTAGCGACCATGATCTGTCGGCCCAGACGGCCCGGACGCGGTCTGCTGGAGCTGTACATGATGTAATCATCATCGGGCGCCGGCGTTAGGATTTCCGTCATTGGAAGCTCGGCGACAAAATGCGAGGCTGGAAACTCGGACGGCATCGTCCCGTTCAGCGCATAATCGAGCGCTATTCGATAGGGATTTACGCCCGTTGCCAAATGGGCCGCGCGTGTTGTTCCCGAATACCGTGCGTTGATTTCGAACAGATAGAGCTCGTTCCGGGCCACCACAAACTCAAATTCCAGCCATCCATTGGGATCCAACGCGCTGCAGAGTTGCCTGCAGGCCGTCACGACCGCCGTATGAAGTGTGCCATCGTATTGAGGCGGAATGATCCTCACGCGATCCAGGGCGTGAACGTTGTCTGGGCGCGTCGGCCCCTTGAGCATGATCGGCATGGGACAGAGTCCATCCTTTGTGGCGAATACATTGACCGAGACTTCATGTCCTCTGATGAACTGCTCCATTAGATAAGGTCCCGCTGTGAAATCGAGGTGCGCGAACGAGCCGCGTGCGGGGATCATCTTCTGGTCGTCACCAGCCGAACCATTCACCCTCTTGCACACGACCAGGTCATCTCCGGCGAAGAAATCCGCTCTGAACTCCTCGGCCGAGTTGGCGACGTAGCCTTTGGGAGTCGCTATTCCCAGAGCGTGGCACAGTTCCTTCGTCCGCCACTTGTCGAGAGCGATCGAGGCCGTGCGGTGCGGGTGGGCTACGAAGGGAATCGCCCTGGCAGACAGCAGTTCGACCAACTGGCTCTCGACGACCGTCGCGTCGTCGTCGATGCAGTTCGACAGCACACATACCGGCCGCCTGGTGTCGCAACTCGAGACGATGGCCTCGATGAACGAGGTTTCGTCGTAAAAACAACCGCCATCGGCTCGCCTTGGGCTACCGCTCTTCGAAAGGCAGAGTTCGATCCTAGCCGGGGCGAGGCCGCGTTCGCCGAACGCGCGCTCGACCATGTCAAGGTTGTGATCGCCCGTGATGATTCCGTAGTCACTCATGTTTGGCCCCGGCAAGGAGGGATGCTGTCGCCGATCGGCGGTGCGAGGGCCACCGGTCGGCCGCGGCTCAGTTGGATGGAGCGCCGAGCGACAAGAAATGAGCAGCATTGAGGCTCGCGCGTCCCACCAGGACGCCGTCGACATCGACGGTTTGAAGAATTCGCGGCGCACTCTCAGGCCCAACCGCACCGCCGTAGAGAATGCGAATCGCCAGCGCCTTGTCTCGCCCAAATATCCCGCCCAAGGTCGAGCGGATCGCGGAGTGGATGTTGCCGATATGGTCGATTGTCGCGCTGGAAGAAGCGCCGATGGCCCATATGGGCTCATAAGCGACGGCTATGCGTTCCGGCATGGCGGTGTCGGGAACGGATGCTATAAGCTGCCTGGAGATGACCGAAGTCGCACGTCCGGCAGCATAGTCTTCGGTGGTTTCACCGACGCAAACAATCGGTGTGATCCCTTCGCGGATGCCTGCCTGTGCCTTGCTTCTCACTTGACCGTCGGTTTCTCCATGCGGGCCACGGCGTTCAGAATGGCCGACAATGACGTATCGACAGCCGACATCTCTCAACATCGCCGCGGAAACATTGCCGGTGTATGGACCGAACCGAGCAACGTGACAGTCCTGTCCTCCCAGGCCGATGCCCGTGCCCGCGATCACATGTCCAACCGGTACGAGCAGGTGCGTCGGCGGAAAGACGACGAATTCGCAGCCGCGTTCGGTCTGGTTGCGCGCTTTTTCCCTCAGCGCTGAGGCCAACGCAATGCATTCGGCCAATGTGCCATGCATCTTCCAGTTGCCGGCGATCAATTTGGGTTCCATGGCATACTCGCTGTCGAAGGTTGAACACCAGGTGAATGACGCATGTCTCCGACTGCCATTGGTGTCTTGGCTCAGATCCTGTGATCCTGCGGCAGAAGAAGCAGGCGGGCGATGTTGATGTGCGAGGGCTGTTCCGCGATCAGCCGTACCAATGCTGCGACTTCCTCCGCACGAAGCGGACGTTCGATGTTGCGCTCGATGGCGGGCGGAATCTTGCTCTCGCGGTGCAATTCCGTCGTGACAAGCCCCGGTTGCACGCAGGACACGCGCACGCCGGTGCCGGCGAGCTCAAGGCGCAGAGCCTCGGACAGGGCCTCAACCGCGTATTTGGTGCCCGAATAGGCGCCTGCCGTGGCCCGTACCTTGGTGCCCATGACGCTGGAGCAATTGATCAGGTGGCCTTCGTCCACTCGACGGAAGTGCTTCAGAACCGTATACGCGATGCGAAAATTCGCCTCAACATTGATGCGGACCATCGCGCAGACGGCGTCGATATCGATTTCCTCAATTGTGCCATCGTGGTTCAATCCAGCATTGTTAAACACGATATCGAGACGGCCGAATTTGCGGAGAGCGGCGCGAAGCAGCTCGGCCGGCAGCCCGGCATCGGCGAGGTTGCCCGGCAGGTAAATCGAATCGGGAATGCGAGCGGAGAGATCGGCAAGCCGTTCAGGTCTCTGGCCTGTCAGGACGAGCTTTGCTCCGGCTTCGGCAAAAGCTCTGGCTGTCGCGTGGCCAATGCCGCTTGAGGCGCCGGTAACAAGGGCGACCTTACCCGTCAGACTCATCGTCCTGGTCCTTTTCACAGCAGTTTGTCGCGAACTCATTCGCGGGTATGGGAGCGCATGCTGTAACCTCTCATTGAGACGTCAAGCATCTGTCGGCACCCGGCTTCTTCAGTACGGCCGATCTCCCCGGATGACGACCCGGTGGATCACGCGGCGATGTCCATGATAGTCGTTCAGCGCCATATGATGGGTGCACCGGTTGTCCCAGATCACCACGGTGCCCTCTGTCCAGGACAATCGGAATGCGAACTCGTGCTTTTCACAATGCTCAAAGAGGAATGAAAGAAGCGCCTTGCTTTCCTGTTTACTGAACCCCTGCAAGGCGACCGTGTGTCCATCGTTCACGAAGATCGACTTGCGCTTGGTCTCGGGATGTGTGCGCACGACCGGATGCGTCGCCGAATGCTGCGCTTGTCCAGTGATGACTACCTTTGTCGATTGATTTTCCCGGCTCTTCGTTCCCGTCGCGCCGTAGGTCGCGCCCGCATCATGAACGCCCTGCATGCCTTCGAGACGCTGCTTCATTGCATCGGACAAGGCGTCGTATGCAGCGTACAAATTCGCGAACAGGGTATCGCCGCCGCGCGGAGGCAGTTCTCTCGCGACCAGAACGACCCCAAGAGGCGGCGTCTCGATGTAGGTCATGTCCGCATGCCACCCGCCGCCAAAGTTGACCCGATCGTCTTTCTCCTTCACGATCTCTAGTATTTCCGGATGGCCGGCGAGGGGAACGGAGTATGGGTGGATATCCAGCTCGCCGAAGCTCGCCGCAAATGCTTTGTGGTGTTCCGGTGTGATGTTCTGGTTTCGAAAAACCAGCACGAGATTCTCCAGCAGCGCCCGGCGAATCTCGGCTACGACGCGGCCGTCGAGCGGTTGGGACAGATCCACGCCACTCACTTCTGCACCAAGGGCCCCGGTATTCGGTGAGACGGAGATCGTTTCGTAACCCATGGTTGGCTCCTGATGCAGAATGGTATTGATTGTCATTGGGTTTGATTTTGAAGCCGTTGGTCTGTTGATGGTCAGCTTATGGCGACGATATCATCGGGACACCTATAAGGAATGATAGGTCGCGGCTGCAATTCTGAACGGCATGCGACCAATTCCGCGATCCGTGCGGGGCTCGCCTCGGCACGCAGGAACTCCCGGCATGTCCGGTTCTAAGGCGCAGGTTTGAGCGAGCGGATCTGGGCCACGATGTCCGTGGTCGAGATGTCCGGGGTCCGCTTCAGATAGACGACCTCGACAATATCATTGAATTCGTCGAACTTGTTCGTGTAGTCATCGCCCATGGTGACGACGTCGGCGCGATGTTCGAGCAAATAGTGCCGCTTCAATCCCTTGGCCTCCTCGACGAAGACCTTGTCGACGCAGCGGATCGACCGGACGATATCCATTCGCTGCTGCTCGCTGAAAAGAGGCAGGCGTCCCTTTCGACTGAGCACGAGCTGGTCGGATGAGACGCAGACGACAAGCCGATCCCCAAGTGCCGCGGATCGCTCGAGGAGTCGCAGGTGCCCGATATGGAACAGATCGAAGGTACCGAAAGTCATGATGGATTTGTGCTTTGTCATGCGTGCCTCCGGAAATTCACACGGTTGATAGCGAAGTACGCTGTCTCGCGAAGGCGAGCAAAAGTGTCGGAGCTGGTTCACGACACGCATATCCTAGCACTCAGGATAGAGGCGTTCGTAAATCTTGATATCCTCCGGGGAGTCGATCTCACCCCAAGGGCCACGATTCGCGACGGCATCGATCGCCGCTCCGCGGTTGATGGTTTCTCTAAGAAGCGTCGTCATGTCGACCCCGGCCCGTTCGCGGTCAGGTAAGGCATCCAATGCGCCGAGAAGCTGTCGCCAGCCCGAAGGCTCGATGCGAAAGAGGCCCATATATTGGCCGCTCGGCAACTCCCGTCCTTGCAAGCGCCGTCCGATGTCGACGACGCGGCGGTCCGCATCGAGCTCGAAGGTCTCCGAATCGTAGCGTGGATCCGTAAATCGCATTGACCAGAGCCGTAGCCAGTCCGGATCGTAACAGACGACGAGGGCGCCGCTAGCGTCGTGAAGTGTCCTCACTGTCGCGGCAGAATAGAAAATGTCGCTATAGCTCACCAGCACCGGCCCGGCTTCGAGCCAAGGCGCGGCGCATCGGAGCGATGCGACAATTCCGGCACGCTGCCATGCAGGGTTGAAGAAGCGGTGGTCGGCCATGCCTGCAAAGCAGCTGGCGCGGTATCCCGTCACAATGCCGATTTCCGTTGCTCCGCCCTGTCTTAGCGCCTCAAGCTGGCGTTCGATGAGGCTTCGGCCGTTGAACCGAACCAGAGCTTTCGGATGAGATTCAGTCAGCTCGCGCATGCGTGAGCCACGACCGGCGGCCAGGATGACGGCTCTCACGGGTCTCCTCCGAACAAATGGGATGCGAAGAGGCGCTTGTCCTGATCGTCGAACGGGTCCTCGCGTTCGGGATGCCACATGATTCCCAAGATCCGCCCAGCCGTGTCTCGGCAGGCCTCGGTCAGGCCATCATCACTGCGTTGCAGCGCCACAAACCCCGTTGGAGGATCGGCCGCCGCATAGTCGTGGTACGAATTCACAATCCTGCCGGAAGGGAGAAGTCGGTGACGAGCTCTGACGTGGCCGCTGACGCGTACTAATTTGGCGCCAGCGGCGGCCATAATGACCTGCATCCCACGGCACACGCCAATGACGGGCTTCCCGTGCTCGGCCGCCCATTCCAGCAGCAACGCCTCTACCTGGTCCCTGATCCCGAACGTTCCACTCACCGCCGCGACGTCTCCACCGCCAGTCAGAACGATGACGTCTGGAGCGCTGCGACGGATAATTTCCGCGACCGAGGTCGGACAGTTCGGAAGGGGAAGACAACGCAGCCCGCACGTCGCCAGAAAGCACAGCCATCGCCGGTCGAGCCCATCGCGCTCTTCGTCGCGATGCTCAACCCGGTCGACGCGCATGGTCAGTGCGGCCAGCATCAGGCTAGCACCTCGACACTTTCCACGCCGCAATCGATGCGGAGGTGTTTCGCGCGCAGCCAGATCTCGAACAGCTTTTCTCCGGCGCCGATCACGGCAGGAAGACCGAGCTCGGCTGCACGGATCGCCATATGGGAATTGGAGCCACCATAGGCGGTAATGAGGCCGCCGATCCTCTTGCCAAAGAGCCAGTCGAAGCCGGGATCGGCGTTCGCCACGAGAACGATGGCTCCGGAAAGATCTTCAGCCTGCGCGGTCCGGACGGGCCCCTCCACAATGAGCTGCGTCACGAAGTTGGGTTTCACGCTCGGAACATGAAAGGCCCACACATCCTCGGGCGAACTGATTAGCGGCGGTAGCGCGACAACGCTGGTTTTTTCATAACGGCTCATTCCGAGGTCTATCGATCGCCGCAACACGTCCCTGGCGCCCCAGGTAGAGAGCCTGAGTTCCAGGACATCGCGGACGTCCGCGAATGAGAGCTCGTCGCGCGTGAAGCCGTAGTCCGCTCCGATCGCGTGGACCAGATCAAGCGCCTGGGATACCGACCTGGAGAAGGTGAATTTGGCCGTCTCGCGCCCGATAATCGAGCGCGCTAGAAAGCTCATGAAGCCATCCGCGGTCCCAGGGAGGCCATGATGGACAAGGCCGTCCTCAAGCTTCATGATCGTTGCTGGCGAAAGGGTGAAGGCCGTCTTGGCCGGCTCGGGCGGACCGTCGGCAACGGCGGGAAGGTAGCGGTCGGGGCTCTCGCGATACGAAGCAATCCTGATGTCGTAGGTGCCAGGGCGCAGATGGCCATACCGCTGCAGGAATTGCTGGCGGTCCAGAAGGGGCAGATGCGCCAACAGCCTGGACGCTGGCGTGTTTAGCGAGCGCAGAAACCGCTCGGAGTCCTCTTGCCGCAGCAGGCCGACGTTCACCGCGGAGCGCAACAGATCCGTTGCCACGAATGCGGCCCGGGCGAGGCCCGCGAAAGGACCCGTGCCATAGCGACGACAATCACTCAGCACCTGGTAGAGACAGTAGATTAGCGACTCGTCATGGCGGTGGAGACCAGCTTGGCGCTCTTCGAGCCGCCAGATGGCCTCCTCGTCGCGACAGACGCGCCGGCCCGCAGCGCCGCACAGGAAGCTGCGTGTGAGCCCCCGAAGCTCGCGGGTGATGATCTTCCGGTCTCGATCCGAAAGCCCGGCAAGATGGGAAAGCTTGTCGCGGACATCGAAGCTGTAACAGGACGGGATGATCTCGAATTCAACCTTGTCGTGTAAGTGCGGATTGGCCGCAAGGCGATCTAGGCACGCGTCGACGAAACGCTCCGCCGTGGCCTCGTCCAGGCTTGAGGGCAGGAGAGAATTGAAGCTTGCCCTGACATCGACGTAGGGCAGGCCATGCAGCGCGATGATCAAGGGCACGTCGCGCGTGTCGCGGTAACCGTATTTATAACGCTGACGCGCCCAGACTCCGTCGGTGATGAGAAATCGATAGAGCGACAGCGCCAGCGGACGCGGCCTGAGGCCGATCATCTCAGCGGGATTCCAGTCAGGCATCACGCCGAGAAGACTACGCTTTCCGAGCATTCCTTTCCTGTCCCCCAGGATGCTGACCAGTGATTGATGGATCTGGTTCAGCGCCTGGAGCTGCTCTTGGGCAGTCAATGGCGATCTCGCCGTCACGACAAGATGCCGAACCTGCAGCAGAACCAGCTGACCGTCGCATGTGACGGCAAACTCGATGTCTAGCGGGATGTCGCCCGTGAGCTCCTCGAGCTCGCGCATAAGACGAATCACGTCGCCCAGCGGCTTGGGATGATTGGTGCCGGGGTGCCGGCTTGCGATGTACACCTCGACGCGGCCTGCGCCACCCGACGTTACAAGCGAAGTATCGCTGTTGAGCGTATAGTTGATGATGTCACGGCGAGCGCCGGACCTCGGGTCGACGTTGAAGGCAACACCGCTAGCAAGCGTCTTGGCGAGATATGGCTGCACCAAGACTTCGTCGTCCGGAGCAACGTCGCCATAGGACGCGACGACCTCGGCAATCGAACTTGCGACGTGCGCATCCTCGCGGCGACATCGCTTCGACAAATATCGCCCGGCGAACGACGCGTCTTGAGAATCCTCGTTTGCAGCGCTAGACCGCACAAGAATGTCGCCGGTGAGATCGTCACGAGCCCGGATGTTTGCGAAAATTCGGTCGGGATTGTCGCTCCAGTCCCGCGCCAGGAAGAAAAAGCTTGGCAACACCTGAGCATTTTTCAATTTTCCGGCCAGGCCGGCAAGTGTACGGGCTTTCGACGTCAACACAGAAGGTCATCCTCCTGGCTTCATAGAATCCTGAATGTTCCCGATAGCGCGCTCAACTTAGGCCCGCGACATCATCGTGACACCTGTCAATATTGATAGGGGTGGTGATGGTCATTCGGTTGTAAGACACCGTGGAAGGCAGCGCGTAGAGAGCTGCGCGTGCTTCGATGCGCGATCATCGCGGCTTCCGTCCACAGATCGCCGATACCGGACCATGAGGAACAATGAGCTGTGGCTGGCATCAAAAATCCAGAGCGACGCTTTGCAAGCATCTTCGAAAGAAGAATCGTTCTGTATGGCGCGGGCGTGACGGGCGTGGAGACCTATAAGATCCTGAAAAACTACTTTGAAGGCGCGCGTGTGACCCATTTTTGTGATGCCCATAAAACCGGGCATATGAGCGGCCTCCCCATCATCTCGCCTGAGCAACTGAAGACGATGTGCGCGCGAGAGGCGCCCATGGTCGTCATTACAGGTTTGGCGGAAAATCATAGGGAGATCACGGACGACCTGCAACGGTTGGACATAGCCGCTGATCAGATATTTTCCCTCGCCGAGCTCGATGAGCTCGTTGTTGACAGCATCGACGATGATCGCGTCGACGAATGGTATCGCACGATCAAGCGTCACAAGCGAGCTTTGCCGAACGATAAAAAGCGAAGTCTGTATTTGAACTGGTGGTGCCCGGAACATTACTGCGAGAACGACATATTGGTCTACCAGCCGGGAAAGGTCGGCTCGTCGTCCATCTGCAACAGCCTAGCCACGCTAGGCGTCAATGTCACTCACGTTCATATGCTTACAGACAGCTTCATCTATGACTTGATACCCGAATTGGCGTGGGAGCCGGAGATCGAGGAACGGGAAATCATCAGCAAATGCTCGCGATACTGCAGCGACAGAATAAAGCGGGCGCGCGAGTTAAAAATAATCACGCTGGTGAGAGAGCCTCTGAGCAGAGATTGCTCGCATTTCTTCTATCACATGGGTGAGCTTTTCAGAAATGGGTACTTGTCGCCGGACACTTCATTGCTGGAGGCGTGCGCCGAGGGGATCAGAAAGCGGGCGACGCAGAATGGACGGTGTGAGCACGGATACCAGTTCGAGTGGTTCAATAGGGAATTGAAGGCGGTGTTCGGGGTCGACGTCTACGGCCATCACTTTGACGCGCGACAGGGCTATTCGATCATAAGGCAGGACAACATCGCGGTGTTGGTCATCAAGCTGGAAAGATTGAACCATCTGGAGCGGGTCGTCGGCGAATTTACCGGTGTGCCGGACTTCAAGCTGATCAACGCGAATGAGGCGAGCAAGAAGGAATATGGGGATCTGTACAAACGCATGTTGAAGTCGGTGGAAGTCCCCCACGACGTCGTCTCGCTCTATTATGACGGCAATCGCTATATGGATCACTTCTATAGCGAGGAGGAGAAGGCCTCGTTCTTGAAGGAGTGGCGAATAACGCGGCCGACTCGCATTTCGGGTGAGCCATGTGGGACAAATCTCACGTAGCTGCGCGATTGTGGCGAAGAACGCCGGTGATCACCCACTTTACTGCATAGCTCCGGGCGTGGGAGCATTGACGTTAAGGTTGCCAGAGACCTATCACGCATCTTTCGTGGTGGTCGCCGAAGGAACGGAGCCTGCCCTTCGGAATGCGACGATATGACCGACGAACTTTCCCAAGCCACTCGCCAGATACAGAAGAAGCCACTCCATACCGGTCGTAAAGCGCCTACTGACGACCGCCGTAGGAGCCGAGAGACCAACCTTCAGTATCATTGACAAGGATAGCCAGCTAGAAAATGTTTCGTCGCACGAGCTGTTCAACTACCCGATCGGCCAGCGTCCTGGCATTGTCCTGAGCTGCGAGCAGGTGCAACTCAGGACGTTCAGGCGCTTCGTACCGCTGATCCACGCCCGTGAAGTCCTTGATTTCTCCCGGATAAGCGCGTCGGTAGAGCCCTTTCGGGTCGCGCGCAGCGCAAACCTCGATCGGAGTGTCTACAAAGATCTCAATGAACTCACCCTCTGCGATAAGTTCACGCACCATTTGCCGCTCTGCGCGGAATGGCGAGATAAATGCGCAGAGCACCACTAAGCCAGCTTCGGTCATCAACTTAGCGACCTCGCCAACCCGGCGCATATTCTCGACGCGGTCGGCCGGCGTGAAGCTCAAGTCCTTGTTGAGCCCGTACCGGACATGGTCGCCGTCCAGCATGATCGTATGTATTCCCCGTGCATGCAGATCCGCCTCCACGAGATTCGCGATCGTCGACTTGCCGGCGCCGGAAAGGCCGGTAAACCACATCACCGCTGCCTTGTGGTTCATCAGCCGGCTACGCTCGACCTTGCTGATGGTGATTGGCCGACGATGAATGTTGGTTGTACGACCTAGTGCTAAGTCAACCATGCCAGCGGCCACGGTCTCATTCGTCGTGTGATCGATCAGAATAAAGGCGCCGGTACTAGGGTTATCAACATAGGCATCGAACGGCACCGGCCGGGCGATTGAAAAATCGCAGGCGCCAATCTCGTTGAGCTCCAGTATGTTGGCATTAACCTCGCCGGCTCCGTCTAGATCGATGCGATGCTTGACCTCCGTCACTGTCGCCAGCAGCGTCTTCTTGTTGATCTTCATCAGGTAGGAGTGGCCGGGCAGCAGTGGCATCGGCGACATCCAGACGACATGTGCGGAAAGCTGGTCCGCGACCGGCGGTAGATCGCGCGGCGCGACCAGCATATCGCCACGAGCGATGTCAATCTCGTCTTCCAGGACGATTGTGATTGCGTCACCGGCCTCGGCCTCTGCAACCGCGCCAGCCGAACTGATGATTGATTTGACCTGGCTGACGTGGCCCGCTGGCAATACGACAAGCTCGTCGCCGACGCGAACTCTCCCGCTGCAGACCGTTCCGGCATAGCCCCGGAAATCGAGATCCGGTCGATTGACCCACTGGACTGCGAGGCGAAAGGGATACTGCCGGGAATCATTTTCAACCTCCACCGTCTCTAGATAGCGGAGGAGATGGGGCCCATTGTACCATGAGGTATTGCCGCTTACCGAGGAAACGTTATCTCCATAACGCGCCGAGATCGGAATGGCGATGAATTCCTTGAAGCCGAGCTCAGAAGCAAAGCCAGCGAACTCCGCGGTAATCGCCTCGAATACCACCTGCGAATAATCGACCAGATCAATCTTGTTCACGGCCAAGACAATATGACGAATACCGAGCAGGCTCGCAATGATGGCATGCCGACGCGTCTGGGTCCGAAGCCCCTTCCTCGCATCGACAAGCAAAACGGCCAGTTCACAATTGGATGCGCCGGTCGCCATATTGCGCGTATATTGCTCGTGACCCGGAGTATCGGCGACGACGAACGCGCGCGTCGGGGTCGCGAAATAGCAGTAGGCCACGTCAATTGTGATACCCTGTTCGCGCTCCGCCTCCAAACCATCAAGTAACAAAGCGAAATCGATATCGCTTCCAACCGCGCCGAATTTTCTCGATTCGGATTTCAGCGACGCGAAATCGTCGTCCAGAATAAGGTTCTGTTCGTATAGCAAACGACCAATTAGCGTCGATTTGCCGTCATCGACCGAACCGCACGTGAGAAAGCGCAACGCCGGTCGACTGTCGGTCCGGCCCAGCGTCTGTCCCGCGCTTGACGAGGCGTTATCGGGCGCATGCATTAAAAGTAACCCTCGCGCTTCTTCCTCTCCATCGAACCGCTATCGTCGCGATCAATCAACCGCCCCTGCCGCTCCGAACTGGTCGAGCAGCTCAATTCTTCAACAATCGCATCCAGCGTATCGGCATCGGAGCGGATCGCCCCTGTCAGTGGATAGCAGCCCAGCGTGCGGAATCGGACGGTTAGTACGCGGGGTTCTTCGCCTAAAAGCAGTGGCAGGCGCGCATCGTCTACTACGATCAGTGTACCGTTCCGCGACACGACTGGGCGCGGTTTAGCGAAATAGAGGGGTACGACGGGGATACCTTCGGAGCGAATGTAGTCCCAGACGTCGAGTTCAGTCCAGTTGGACAGCGGAAAAACGCGCAGCGATTCGCCTGGCCGAATGCGGGTGTTGAACAGCCGCCACAATTCGGGGCGCTGATTCCGTGGATTCCACGCGTGGCCGACATCGCGATGCGAGAAGATCCGCTCCTTGGCTCGACTCCGCTCTTCATCGCGCCTTGCGCCGCCTAAGGCGAGGTCGAACTTCCACTTGTCTAGGGCCTGACGTAGGGCTTCGGTCTTCATCACTTGGGTATGAACAGAGGAGCCTGAATGGATCGGGGATATGCCCCGGCGTATGCCCTGTTCGTTGATATGAACCAACAGGTCCATGCCCGCGGATTGGGCTGTGTCGTCTCGAAATCTGATCATCTCGCGGAATTTCCACGTCGTATCGATGTGCAGCAGCGGAAAGGGCGGCTTCCGCGGGGCAAAGGCTTTCTGGGCAAGATGCAACATGGCGCTTGAGTCCTTGCCGATGGAATAGAGCATCACAGGGTTGCGGGATTCCGCGATTGATTCACGCAAAATCTCAATCGCCTCCGCCTCGAGATACCGCAAGCGCAGATTGTGTTTCCGCCAAGTCATCAGATGAACCGGTTGCTGATCTGGTTGCCGTGGATGTTTGTCTGTGTGCCATGGACCCCCAAGCCAAATCGGCGACAATGACACGTGTCGGGATCGAATGCGAGACAGTTTTTCCTCGGGGAGATCAACGCTAACCGAAACGTGTCACACTCGCCAGTTTGTCGTAGGTTACTTCGGGTGACGTCGTCTGATCTGCTCAAGAGGAGTGACCTCCCGTTTGACTTTCGGCATTCCGACTAGGCCTAACCGATTAGCCTCGATGAGAGCTACTCATCGCGCGCTCGGATCATTTCGAAAGCTCACTCTGGATCTTTCCGCCAATGTTCGACCGAGAAACAGAAGCTCTGCAAAACGTGAGCTCTCTTCAATTTGCCGGCTAGGCCAGCAAGGGTACGGGCTTTCAACGTAGGAAGGTCATCCTCCTGGCTTCACAGAAGCCTTGAAGTCTTCCGAAACACCTCAAGGCTACGACAATCTATCATGTGCCAACCGCAGCCTTACCGCTCTTAGTGGCACTTCGGCACCTGTCAATGTTGATAGGGTGATTTTTTGAGTCGATCAGTCGTATTCTGCAAAAGCCCCGTATTGGAAGAGGACATTGTGGCGTGCGCGCTCGTGGCATTCGGATGAGATCTGCGTCGGTCGAGTTAGGCGCTGCGCTAGGACTGTTGGCCGCCCGTCCTAATCGAGGGGATTGGAGCAGCCTTACTGCGATTCTCAGCCTCGGTGAGATTGCCGCCTATAAGACAGCGGCCGAATGCTGCTTGAATAACTATCCCGACTACGATCCCTCTCCGAGTCAGAGCAAGATGAACGAACGTAGACTGCCGAGCAGCTTCATATCCAATCTCGGCGCGAAATGGTGGTGGCCGAGGGAAAATCGCTCATGGTGGTTTGCGTCCTTGAGCAACCGATTCACCGGGCCTAAGCGCCATTGGCCGACGCAGCGCGACGATTGCAGAGTCATTTTACTGGAAAGATCGACGAAATACACATGATCGCGGTCGAGGGCGGCATCGATGGCAACTGGAAAATGCATGGCTCGTTGGCGGCCGGTCCCGGCCGCCTGGGGCGGAAGCCCATCATCGCGAATTCGTTGGAAGAGTTGCTGGCGAAGATTCAGCGCTATGCACCAGCGATGCTGGCGTGATGAATTTCGAACGGCGGCGCTAGACCATATTCGAAGTCTTGGTATCTGAGCCTGCTGTGAGCTCTTCGAGGGCGTCGCTAGGGTACGAAGGGTGTAGTTCGGCAGACGTCAACGAGGATCGCATGAAAGCAAACGGAGCCCATCAGTACTCTAACGAAGAGCTTCGAAGCCTCCAGATGGTTCTTCTCGAGATGCTTCTAGAAATTGACCGCGTTTGCAGGAAGAATAACATCACCTACTGCATCTTCATGGGTACCATGCTCGGCGCTGTGCGCCATGGCGGATTTATTCCCTGGGACGATGACGTAGACGTCGCAATGATGAGGCCAGAATACGAAAAGTTTAAGGAAGCCTGCAAACTGGACTTGGATCAAAGCAGGTTCTTCTATCAGGACCATGAGACCGACCCGCATCACCCATGGGGATATGCTCGGATGCGGCGCAGGGATTCGGAATTTGTGCGTGTGGGACAAGAACACATGAAAATGCGAACGGGGATTGTCCTGGATATATTTCCGATGGATAGCACTCCCGACTTTGCTCCTTTGCGCGCTGTGCACTGCTTCTATTGTTTCGTTCTACGCAAGCTGCTGTATGCAGAAGCTGGCCGCGTAGCGGCCGGAACAAGCGGTATTAGGGCGTGGTACGCCTTTCTGAATTTGATCCCGCGCCGCTGGGTGTTTAATAGAATTAAACAGCTCTCAATGAGGCAACGTAAAACCAAGTTAGTCCGTATCTTGGCCTTTCCTACACCCAGGGGTCGCCCCTTTGGGTACCCGCGCCTTTGGTTGGAAAGACCGGAAGAAATACAATTCGAGAATTCGATAGTCTTTGGCATCAAGGATCCCGATAGCTTTTTGAAGTTTAGCTATGGTGACTACATGCGCTTACCACCGCCAGACCAGCGCAGGTGTACTCATCCGGCAGCAAAATTTCGATTGCCGTCGGACATAGATGGTCGACGGCAAGAGTTGAATTCGAGGCGGCCGCAACAAAGCTGAGTTACGTCCGAAGTCGTCGCTCGCTTGATGCCGCCGACGGACGAGACCTAACCGGCCATTCAACTCTTCGAGAACCGGTCGGTCCGATCGAGACCGGAGCGCATCCGCGGCCGGTCAGTCCCGCGCCGCGGCCAAGTGCCAAAGCAAGAGGGTCGATGGGGGGGGGTCGGGGCGTGCGTTACGCGAATATGTCAGATCCGCATTTCTTGCGGCTCAATGCTGCGCTCAAGTTACGATTTCCGATACATCGTCGAATAATCTCTGCTGCTGATCATCATCCAAAATCCCATACTTCAAATGGCAGACCTTCGGCAAAGATGCGAAAACACGGGCGAGGTTGGATACGTCAACTGACGAGTCATTCAGATCGTCGAAAAACGGAGACCAAGTGTAGTTATGGTATCCATAAAACAATGATTGACGCAGCAGCGAAAGCGCGTTGCTGCCGTCTTTGTCGAACTCTATCGAATAATCATTTCTGGACAAATCAAGAGAGGGAACCAAGATCAATTCAAGCCCGCAACGGAATGACAGTTGATGCATCGGAAAACATCTATCAAATAAGCAAGGTAAAAATTCGAATTTTTCGTTGAGGAAGTTATAGTTGCTTGTCCCAACAAAAACGCTTGATAGAGCCTTGCTATTCTCGATCGTTTCTTTGCTCAATCTAACGCATTGAGGATAAGCGGTTAGAGTAAGCGAGTCATCGCGCCTCGTACATAGTACGGCATCGTTTGCGATATATCGTGCGCCTTTGCCCAATAAATGGACCAGCAAAGTGGATTTGCCGGCCCCCTTAAGGCCTGGCATGAGTATTCCCTTGGAATCAATTGAGCAGGCCGAAGCATGTATATTTAGATGTTTCGTCTGCTGGTACTGTGCAGCCACAGGCTCTCGAACGAGATTTCGCAAATAACTCAGCTCAATTGGGTCCTCTTCGTGGTAAAAGTCGACAACGCCGTTTGCTAGATCGAAGGCCGTCAGAGACGTCTTGTCCTGTGAGCTATGCAAATAGCAGTGTCTTCCGTCGACTATTCCCATCTTGGTTGAAGTATCCTTGAACAGGCCCGCGCTTTTCGCCAATTGTGCAATATCTGTTACAGTTCCGACAGAAGAAACCTTGTGGGACACGACGGACCATCTCTTCAATGGATCTGTAGAGTATTTGCTATCCCAAAAGTACTCGAAACAGGCTTTGATGGACTCTAGTTCATTAGCGTCGTTTGAATGCAAGGTGACACAAATCCCATCGTGAGAAATGGATAGTGATTTCATGTGGCCACCAATCATGAATCATCTCCTATTGTGTGAGTCGACCCAACGCAAGAAGCTATCCTTGGTGGGCGCACCCCAGCCTAGGGGTCGAGCTTGTGCCAATCGCGACCCTTCGACATCCCGGCCGACATTGGCAAAAGAAGAAACTGCAGGATTTAGGCCGAACCAACAAATCTGGCCCCGCTCGCCCCCGCCTCTGACCAGTGAATGACAACAATGATATGCCGGCCAGCGCAATCTGATCGGCTGAACGCGCCGACAAAGCAGACCTGCGCGAAACCCGTGTTTATGCGTGCCAAGCGCCGCTTGTTCACTCGTCGCTCTCTTGACGTACGTTGCAGAAGACGATGACAATTCTCATTGGCCGGCCTCATTGCGCTCTAGTTTATCGTGGTTGTATGTCATAAATATGTCGTCCTTAGGATGTTCTGTCAAATGACGCTGCGCGGTGCGATATGGGCGAGATCGATGCGGACGTGCAATCGGGGCTAACAGACTGCGTTGTCGAGCCGTAAAGCGTATGATCCTGACATCTCGGAGACAGCGATGAGTGCGGAAGCGGACATCGAGCACATCGAAGCTCTATTTCCAATCGCGATGTGGGCCTTCGGTTCGCGACCGCTGCGTACAATTCTGGAATTTCCTGACCGTGACGTCGAGGCCGCGTGCGGAATGCACAAAGTAGTCGGTGTCGCGCTCAAGAGACTGAGAGAGTCGCGGCAGGAAGAGAGGACCAGGCGCCTCATTGCGCGATTGTCCGAAGTAGCGCTCGAAATCGAAAGAGAGCACGAGCGTATGAAACGAGTGCTCGAATGGGTAGCGAGTGTGCTGGCTGAAAGTGGGGTGGAGATGATATACTTGAAGGGAGGAACAAGATATCTGACAAGCGGCCGTATAGACGATCTCAGATCTGCGGCTGACCTCGACGTAATAGTGTCGGATGCGGACAAATGCCTGAACGTGCTGCAAGCCCAAGGCTTCGAAAGCTATCGGATCGTTTCCGATCATGAACTGGTGAACCTGACCGTGCAGGGTGTGCACGTGGATTTTCACAAATATTTTCCAATACTTGAATTCGATCATGATATCGATAAGCAGCATCCGCATGCCGCAAACGGCGAGGGCCGGAGCTACAAAAACTTCTCGATCCGGCCACTGGAATTCCAAACAATTAGAAAACACGTGGATCGATTTCCTGGTCTGCCGTCAAACACGTTCTTCACCAAGCCGATCATGTCATCCCTGATCACCGCGGCGCACAGCTACCGGGACTACGTAATGCGAAGTTCGGTCTCGATGCGACGCAAGCCTGTGGTGCGGATTGGTGACCTTGTGGAGTTTAACTATTACACTAGCCATCCAGCATTTGAGTTAGCTACGTTTCATAACCTTGTGGAAGCGTCCTGCGTAAGTCAGTCGGTAGGGTGGATAAGAGAAGTGACAAGCTTGCTGAGCGAGCAAAGTCTCCGAACTGAAGTAGGCTCGAGCCCGTTATCAAGCTTGATGACGAGATATCCCAGATCCATCTTTGGCCCGTTCTGCGCCTCGTATCTCATGAATGTCGAAGAAATTTGCGCGTCCCAGCTAACAACGGAAAAACTATTGAGGGCCTGGTTAGGTCGCGATCCGGGAGAGGTTCATCTTCTTCACGACAGGAAGGTGCAGTTCGGTCGGCAAGAGATATCTTCGTCTGCCGAGCTAATTGGGGAGAGGGAGAGCATGAGTTGTTTGCCGGCTGATCTCGAGGGCGCGACGCTGCATCACGAATCGCCGACTGCCAAGATCGTGATCGGACTTGGCTTTGGCCGTCGCTGGCATGAAACCCGCAGCCGCATCCATCTCGAGCTAGCCAGCGAGCTCATCGAAGTAAACCATCGACCACAAGAAACGAACTCCAAGGTCAAGGGAACTCGCGCAGCGATGAAAGCAACACTGTTCGAGGTTGATCAGGCTGACGATCATTGCAGAGTGCGGTTCGTTATCGATCTAAGCGGCCTCGATCTGGTAGAAAAGGAGCGGATAGCGGCGATAATTTCGATCGCCGAGATCGGTCAGGATCAACGCATGTCATACGTCATGGTATTGCCGTTGACCCTGGTCCTCCGCGAAGCCAATGCGAGCGGCGCGCGCTTCAACGACATGACAATCTGAATGTCATGGGGAAATCTATCGAAAGAGTGGACGTGCCCGTCGGAGCCGCCAATTCATGACTGACGAGTCTTCCCAAACCGTCCGTTCTGTTGTTCTGTCTGCTAGCGCACTCGGTCTCGTCTGGATGGGGGACGGTCTGCTCGGGATTGTTTTGCCATTGCATGCCGCAAGTTTCGGGATCGCCCTTCCGTGGGTCGGGGTTGTATTGTCTTTGAGCCGTATTGTTTGCATCTTCGGATACGGATGGATTGGAGGGCTCACAGGGCGATTCGGCGGCAAAGCCCTGATGGTCGGCGCCGCTTTGACCGCAGCGGTTTCTACGTTTCTGTACGGCCTGGCTCAGGGCCTCATGCTGCTGTTGGCGGGTCGCTGCCTCTGGGGCCTAGCCTATGGAGCATTGAATGTTCTCACAACTGTTTATGCGTTCAGTGATGGAAAGACAGCGGGACGTCTCGTGGGCCTTAGTCGAGCGATCAGCACACTAGGAAACGCGATCGCGTTGAGCGGCGGTGCGCTCGCGACGGCTTACCTGGGCCCGCGAGATGTCTTTTTAGTGTTGGGAGTCATTGGTCTGTTCGCCGTGCCGGTCTCGCTGGCGTTGCCTGCTTTGCGCGACATCTCGGCCGAGCAGGCAACGCGATCTCGAAGCCGATGGAAGCCATCATTGTTCAACATGCTGTTCTTCACGCTAATGGTCGCGGTTGATGGCTCGCTTCCGATGACGCTTTCGCTTCTTTTCGCTCAAAGGTTTTCGGTCGGTTCCGCGCTTTTGACGGCAGGGCTAATACTTGCCGCTTTGCGCGCGACGATCGTGATTGGCTCCTTGATCGGCGGACGCATCGTCGAAAGCATCGGAGCGAATCGCGTGCTCGGGATTTCCGTCGTCAGTATCACTATCGGATTGCTGGGCGTCGCCGCGGGTTTCATATATACGGGCACCGGCACAATCATTATCGGTCGGGCATTCCTTGGAACGGTCGGCCGGGTTCTCGTTGCGAAGCAGACCGGGGGAACGAATGTCGAGCGGGCGAGCGCCTATTGGTCATGGATCGATTGCGGCCTTGCCGCAGGCCCCCTCGTGGTCGGCGCGCTGTTCGTACCGCTCGGGCCAACCGGGCTCTATTCCTTGCTAGCGCTTGCGGTGACTATTGCGTTCGCAGCCTACGCTGCAGGTATCGTCAGAGCCCGGACGGCCGTCGTTGCTCCGACGGAGGCCTTATAACAAACGCGTGGTATCGTCCTGACTGTTTCTGGTTGGCCACGGCGAGGCAAAGTCGGGATCGGGCCAAACCTCAAGGGTTTCGATTTCGCGGCGAGTTTCGACCACTTGATGGACGTTTCGAGGCATCGCTCTTCAATGCTATTGCGTTGCTGGTTGATGTCATATATGGGCAGGCCGTTCAGCTGGCGCCCGTAAGCAGATCTGCGTATTCCTGAATGCTCCAGTCAGGCCGACGTCGCTCGGGCGAAATTGTCGACGCCGACAGGACGAAGCGAGAAACAATGCTGATGGATGCCTTAAAGTCTTTCGCCGCCTTCTTTTTGGGCTACGTCATTGGTAGCTTCAATACAGCCGTGATCGTCGGGAAATTTTACGGCAAGGACATAACCAGTCACGGAAGCAGGAGCGCGGGGCTCAGCAATACGCTGAGAGTGCTCGGAATGTCTGCTGCGGCGTTCGTTCTTGTTGGTGACGTCCTGAAGGGAATAATTGCCTGTCTGATCGGGTTGTACGTGGGCGTCTACACCTATTCCGGAGAGACAGCGGATTGTGTCAGTCTGCTGGTGGCAGGCACGGGTGCCGTCGTAGGGCACAATTGGCCGGTCTATTTTGGGTTTAAGGGAGGCAAAGGAGCTCTTACAGCGGTATCGGTGCTCTTTATGCTCGATTGGTTGATGGCTCTCATGTGCGTTGGTCTCTTCGTGATCATCGTCGCGTCAACCCGGTTTATTTCCCTTGGCACGATTTGCGCGGCACTCTTTTTCTTGGCCATTTCGTTCATACCTGCTTTTGGTCACGCCTTCTATTTTCATCTATTCACCGGCCTGATGGCGGCTATTGTTGTTGTCAAGCATCAGCAGAACATTCAAAGGCTCATTGCGGGGAACGAAAACAAACTCTCATTTTGATCTCGTTGCGTAGCCATGGCGCCGTCCTTCAACACGCCGTGCCTGAACGATTGATCAAGGGAGGACTGCCGACCGAGCGGCTTGTCGCGCATGTCATTGATGCAAAGTACCATTGGCATTTGCCGCTCTACCGTCAGACGCAGATGCTGGCGACCCACGGCATATCGCTCGACCGTTCCACGCTCGCCTACTGGGTCGGCTGCGCCGCCCGGGAGCTGAAGCCTCTGTGGCATAGCCTGCGCAGGCTCCTCGCCGCTCCGAAGCTCTGTGTCGATGAGACCCCGGCGCCGGTGCTGGATCCTGGGCGCGGCCGGACCAAGACCGGCTACTTCTGGGGGGCTGTCGCGCGATGACAGGCCTTGAGCTGGACCTGATCCGCCTGGGGTGGTCTATGCCTATGCACCGGACCGCGGCGCGGTTCATGGCTTGAGACTGCTCGGAGGCTACGCGGCATCATCCACTGCGATGGGCTCTCCAGCACGATCTTGAGCTTCTCATCCTCAGACCAGCGCCGCCGTCGACCCGTCTCGACAACCTCAGGTCGCCCGATCCGGGCACTGTCCTTCTCTCTGTCCATAAGGTCAGTTCTCAGCCAACACCAAATTGCCAGGGCGGCCCTCGGCGGACGATTACGAACAGTCACGAGTCTACCCGGTTCCATTGAGCGAGGCGATGCGCGACCAGTGTGTTGGCGACGGCGAGCCCAAGATCATTGTGACAATGACATTGCACGTCTATCGCGGTGGAGTTCTTTACAAGCGCAAGCTTCCTTGCATATTTTTCTGGAGTCATAATTCCTATCGTGTCGAACAATCGCGTTCGATCTGCGCCCAACTCGCTCAATCGCCCCGCGTAGTCGACGAGAAGCGACTCATCCGTGCGTCCAACGTCTTCAGCGCTTATCGAAACAAAAGCACCTCGGTCTTTCGCGTAAACAACCAAATCGCTCGCGGTTTCGAGCACCCACGTCCGAGTCTTGCCGATGCTCTGTCGGAGGTGAACGTCCGATGTCGGCAGCCCGATATGTACGGCGTCAAATCCCAGACCGAGAGATTGGTTGACGTCGTCTCGAACCCCTCGATTCCAAGCGACTAGCTTCCGCTCGATATTATACTCAACGACTTCCTGAAGAAGGCGAAGCTGGTCTCCTCCCATTTTCGGAATGCCAACTTCGATCCACTGCAATCCGACCCGGACTAATGCGTCAAATATCTCTCGCCTTTATTCTTTCGATCACGCGACGCCCGGCGCCTGCTCGCCATCCCGAAGCGTCGTGTCCTCAAGTATAATATTGTCGCTGCTCAGCACGTCTCTGCTTCATCTTTTTGAATTCTGAGTGGCTTCAGACTTCTTCAAAGGGATGCGATAGTACTTAAGTTGGCATCTTAAGGGGCGCTCCAGCGCCGTCCGCGTCGTCGATCAATTGGAGTGGTCACGGTACGATCAAGGCGATAGTCTGTGGTCGCTGGGGTGCCTCCAAAGCATCTCGCAGTGCGGTTAGGATCCTCATTGCGTGGATCTGGCTTAATCGGTCAGGTTTAAACAGGCTCGCCGATTGGCCTTGCCATGTTATCGCGAGATGATATCTCATTAGATGCAAGCGTACGTCACCAGCATGGCATTGACAGCTATCAAGATTGATAGGGCGCGGGTTGCGGGGAGGGGCTGATCAGGGAAATGAGCTCAAGGGAGAGTTCAATATGCAGGTTGCCATTAACAAGGCTGGCCAGAGTTCGCGCGAGCTGGCGCACCGGTCCACTTCGCTGCGGCCTTGCCTGACTCGCTGGCAACTGGCGACGAAGAGGTCAAGCGGCTTAGCTAAACTAATGCGAGCGCGTCACACGACAATTTCACCGGCGGATGAGGCCGTGTCATCCTGCAATGACGTAAGCGACGCGCGCCAAAGAGGGCGGCAAGAGACGAATGTCAATGCACTAGAACTACGTGTTCGGTTCCAGCCAGTAAGGTACGGGGACTGCTGCGGGTCAATAAGCGCTGCATTTCCCTTCGCTTCGAATGCGCAATGTTGCTATCGCGACCAGAACATCAGGCGCGGGCGCCAGCGCTCATGATCAAGATATTATAGACCGTCAAAGGAATGCTCAGAAGGGTGTGAGCGATACTGACAAGATAGTCATAGGCAGATAGAAATGCGATTCGATTGGCGGCGAGGGATTTGAAAATCGGATGTGAGGAGTGGGTGTTCTGGTGACCCGCGCGGAGGCGAGAATTGGCTGCTGCTTAGGAACGTGGTTCGCAGGCCGAAACAGGTAATCAAAATGGTTGCTTCCGTTCCGCTCATATGCTGCCGCCTCCGTTGCCAGATTGGCGTCATGAGAAATAGAGATCATATTGGGTCGGGGACATTGCGGTGCGCGGTATAGGAAATCTTACAAACGTCTCGATACGATCCTGCGACATCGCCACACGACAGACATAGAGAGAGGCACATGCAAGCACAGATCATTGCTATGGGAGGCGGCGGGTTTTCGACAGAGCCGGCCAATTTGAAGCTGGAACGATACATTCTGGCCCAGGCGAGGAGGCCAACACCAAGAGTGTGCTTTCTCGCTTCCGGAAGTGGCGACCCGAACGGGTATACTGTCCGCTACTATTCCGCCTTTAATAGCTTGGACTGTAAACCGAGCCACCTCTCATTGTTCAAATTGCCCTCTGCGGATTTGGCATCCTTTCTTCTCGACCAGGACGTTGTTTATGTCGGAGGAGGTAATACCCGAAGCCTATTAGGACTGTGGATGGAGTGGGACCTCGATCGGCATCTTAGGACGGCGTGGGAGAATGGAGTTATTCTCGCCGGGACCAGTGCTGGGGCGATGGTTTGGTATGAAGAAGGGCTGACGGATTCGCTTCCCAATCAACTGGTTCCTCTTGCTTGCCTCGGGTTTCTTTCCGGCAGCTATTGCCCCCATTTTTCGAGCGAAGAGGATCGGGCCCCTAAATTTCGCAGTCTCATTGCGACGGGTGCAATGAGCAGTGGAGTTGGCGTCGACGACGGAGTCGCACTTCACTATATGGGAAATGATCTGCACGCTGCGGTTGCGGCGCGTCAAAATGCCGGAGCTCGATTCATAGATCGTGTTAACGGAACTGTTGAAGAACGAGAGGTAGAGGTTCATTTGCTGAAATAATGAGCGCGCACTCACGCGCGACCGAAGATCTTGTTGACTTGCTTCGACAATTCGCGTTGTTTATGAACGACCGCGCAGGTGGTGGAGTTCATCACCGAGGCGCCGTTCCGGCCGGGTGCCAAAGCAGGATCAAAGAGCATCCTGACCATCAACTACGGACCAATCGGGGGCCGCCCGATGTTGCTGTAGACGATGCCACTCCCGTCGTAGATCTTCGAGGTCACGAAGCTGTAGATCGGGCCGGCTTGGGTCTGCCATTCTAGCAAAAACCGATAGAGCAACGTACCCTCAGTCCTGCCCATAAGCGAGACTGAATCACCGATATCTCTGCGCCGCAACTGCCGACGTTTTCAACAGAATCGGCCCCGAAGCGGCATCTCAACCCTCGAAGCCACCTAACTTCCGGTTGATCCGGCCTGCGCACCTTGCTGAAGGTGCCCTTCAGATCGTAAAGAGTTCGCCGAAAACGGCGCGCGCATGATCTAGGTTGCAGAAGAAGCTCAAGGTGGTCCGCAGTGACGACGACGTTCATAGAGTTAATCACCGCATTACAGAGCGCTCCGCTCATCAGCATGGGAGCGCTGATCATCGCTCTCGTAGTAGGATCGCTAGTGTTCGTTCCTCGGCCTCCGTTGTGTATCGCCGGAGGACTCATGCTAGGATTTGCAGCAATACCGATTGCGGCCTTCGCTGCGACGGCAGGCGCGGTTCTGGGGTTCTTGACGTCCCGCCATTTGCTGCGTTCGCGCTTCGCCAGGGCGGCCCAACGCCGGCCCGTTTGGCAGGCGGCGGTCGAAGCGACCAATCATGAAGGATGGCGTCTGATCGTGCTGCTGCGTCTGGCGTCGCCCGTCCCCGGAACCATAACAAATTGTCTGTTCGGTCTATCGCAGATCGGCCTCTTTCCGTATACGGCCGCCACCTTTTTCGGCCAACTGCCCCAGATTGTGATGTTCGTCTACATGGGCGCTGTCGGGCGATCGGCGCTCAATGAGCGCGGAGACTCGGTCGTCAGTTTAGCGATGCTGATGTTAGGACTCTGTCTGACCGGCTTCGGTATCGCGCGTGTCGTGCGACGGGCCGGAGTCCTGCTTGCTCAGCATCAGGCCGCCTGAGTGGAGACAACGTCGCCTTGAAGTCCTTCGGCCTCCGGAATAAGTCAAAATCGGTCTTATCAACCGTGTGATATGGTTTTCCGCTCTATCGCAACAAGCCGAAGATCTCAGTGCCGACCAGGAGGTCTTAAGCAGGCCAAAGGCCGGGTTCACCTGTCAGTGATCTCTGCGTTGTTCGACGCGTCCCGGCGTTCTGATCGCTCGCCCTGGTCGGCCAGCCGATTGCAGAACACCACACTGTGCGAGTTGTTGCTACTCCCGGCCGGGATGTAGGCAAATAGGGTCTTGCTGGCAAACTGATATACCTCTGGCTGCGTATCCGAGAAATACAAGCGTACGAGCTTGCCCGAGCCATATCGCGGCTTGTTGAATCGAGCCTCAACATACTTCAGCTGCCCGCTTTTCAGATCAGTCTGCACCGCCAAAAATACGTCTGTTGGAAGATAGGCAGAGAAAAGCCGGAGGTCTGGCTTAAGTCTGATGTACAGCAACACGGGGTGTACCTGAGCAGCATTCGCATCGCTGCGATGATGAATGCGCGAGCACATCAGAGAGCAACTGACGTCCCTGCCGAGGTGCTTGGGCAACTTGGGTTTGGTCATGACGATTTCGGCAAGCAAATGAGCAATAGCTTCATCTGTGCTGGAGTCACTCTCGCCGCCATGCGTTGAGATGTAGTAGCTCGCGGTGACCGATTTCACGTGAGCAATCAAAGAGTATTCCTCTTCGGGTTGCTTGCGGTTTGACAGTCGTTCTCTAGCCGGCATTCGAGGTCTTTCCTTTGGCCAGGCGGAGTGG
>NZ_JAUEUE010000030.1:0-30303 GCF_032485055.1 Bradyrhizobium sp. SZCCHNRI20481 | reverse complement strand
GCTGGGATCGTCTCGCTGCAATGCTTGAAGGCTATCTACTTGCAACCCAAAGCATAAAACCGGGAATCCCGTAGCCCTCCAGGGGAGGGTGAAAACAGCCATCAACGCCGCTGCTTCGACACAGGAGACGCTTACACCGCAGCCGTGGTCACACCGCCATCCACGACGATGGTCTGGCCGGTCATGAAGGTCGACGCATCCGAAGCGAGGTAGGCGACCGCGCCGGCGATCTCGTGCGGCTCGCCGATGCGTCGGAGCGGCGTGGTGGCGCAGCGCTGCTTCAGGCGGGCTTCGTCCTCCCACAGCGCGCGGGCGAAGTCGGTCTTGATCAGGCCGGGCGCGACGCAATTGATGCGGACGCCCTGCGGGCCCCATTCGCCGGCGAGACTGCGGCACAGCGCAAAGTCGGCAGCCTTGGAGATGCCGTAGGCGCCGATCACGGTCGAGCCGCGCAGGCCGCCGATCGAGGAGACGATGATGACCGAGCCCTTGCCGCGCGCGGCCATCGGCGGGATCGCCTTGGCGCAGAGCCAGAGATTGCTCTTCACGTTGGAGGCCATGATCTTGTCGAAGGCCTCGTCTGATATGTCGAGCAGCGGACCGTAATACGGGTTCACCGCCGCATTGCAGACGAGGATGTCGACCTGGCCGTAGCGCTTCACAGCGCCGTCGATCAGCGCGTCGACTTCGGCGCGACGCGAGATGTTGCAGGGGATGACATGGGCGTCGCCGCCGTTGGCGCGGATGCCGCTCGCGACCTCCTCGCAGGCGTCAAGCTTGCGGCTGGAGATCACCACCTTGGCGCCGAGCTGCGCGAGCAGCTCCGCCGAGGCGCGGCCGATGCCGCGGCTGGAGCCGGTGACGACGGCGACCTGTCCGGCGAGGTCGAAGGGATTGGGGGTCATATCTGCTTCCTCCGCGTCATTGCGAGGAGTGAAGCGACGAAGCAATCCAGAGTTGCGCGTGACGCCCTGGATTGCTTCGCTCCGCTCGCAATGACGGCTCGACGATCAAATTGCTCCGGAGCCCGTCGACGCCGGCAACGTAGCTCTCTCAAATCCGTCATGCGCGGGCTTGACCCGCCTGCGGGGCCGAAGCCCCTTCGGCGCGGCGAAGGCCCGCGCATCCATCTCCGAGAGCGATGGGTTGCCGGGTCAAGCCCGGCAACGACGCATTCGCTTAGATCAACCCGCCGGCCTCGCTGACGCGGCGCATGTGGTAGTCGGTGTCGCCGAACGTCGTTTCGATCATCGAAAGCCGCTTGAAGTAGTGGCCGATCTTGGCCTCCATGGTCATGCCGATGCCGCCATGGAGCTGGATCGACTGCTGGCCGACGAACTTGGCCGATTTGCCGATCTGGACCTTGGCTGCGGCAATCGATGTGGCGCGCTCCTTGGCGTCGTCGAACTCGGCGGCCATGGTGGCGAACATCGACATCGAGCGGGCCTGCTCCAGCGCGACGAACATGTCGGAGGCGCGGTGCTGCAGCGACTGGAACGAGCCGATCGCGACGCCGAACTGCTTGCGCGTCTTGATGTACTCGACCGTGGTCTTGAGCGACTCGTCCATCAGGCCGACCGCCTCGGCGCACAGCGCGATGCGGGCTTCGTCGACGACGCGCTCGATCAGCGGCAGGGCGTTCGCGGGATCGCCGATCACGCTGTCAGCGCCGATCTCGACGCCGGTGAAGGTGATGTCGGCCGCGTGCAGGCCGTCCTGGGTCGGATAGCCCTTGCGGGTGACGCCCTTCGCATCCGCCGGCACGATGAAGACGCCGATGCCGGACTTGTCGCGCTGGCCGCCCGAGGTGCGCGCAGTGACGATCAGGGTGTCGGCGTTCTCGCCGTTGAGGACGACGAACTTTTCGCCGTCGATGACATAGCCGTCGCCCTTCTTCTTCGCTGAGGCGGCGACATCGAACAGGTCGTAGCGCGACTGCTTCTCGAGCTGGGCGAAGGCAAACGTCTTGCTGCCGTCGATGATTCCCGGCAGATGCGCCGCCTTCTGCGCGGCCGAGCCGCCATGACGCAGGAAGCCGCCAGCGAGCACCACGGTCGCCAGATACGGCTCGAGCACCAGCGCGCGGCCCATCGCCTCCATCACGATCATGGTCTCGACGCCGCCGGCGCCGAAGCCGCCATCGTCCTCGGAGAACGGCAGCCCGAGCAGGCCCTGCTCGGCGAGCTTGGACCACATCGCATGGCTCCAGCCGCCCTTCTCGCTCATGTACTTCTTGCGCTTGTCGAAATCATAGGCATCCGCCAGCAGGCCGTCGATGCTGTCCTTGAGGAGGCGTTGCTCCTCGGTGAGATCAAAATCCATTGGTTGACTCTCCAGTATCCCCATTCTCCGTCATGCCCGCGCTTGTCGCGGGCATCCACGTCGTGCCGTTGTGCGGGCGGCGTGGATGGCCGGGTCAAGCCCGGCCATGACAGCGTGCGTCGTCGAGGCGCTGCGGCTCACATGTCAGAGCCCCAGCACCGCCTTGGCGATGATGTTGCGCTGGATCTCGTTGGAGCCGCCGTAGATCGAGACCTTGCGGTTGTTGAAGTAGCTCGGCGCGATCTGGGCGGTCCAATCCATGGTCTCGTTGCTGTCGTCGTCGCCGTGCACGTCATACGGCGCGGCAAACGGGCCGATCACCTCCATCAACAGCTCGGTCGTGGTCTGCTGGATCTCGGAGCCCTTGATCTTCAGCACCGAGGAGGCCGGATTGGGCTTGCCCTTGCCGTGCTTGCCTTCGTCGGCGACGACGCGCAGCTGCGTCAGTTCCAGCGCCTTCAGCTCGACCTCGCAGGCCGTGAGCTTCTCGCGGAACGACGGATCCTCCAGCACCGGACGGCCGCCGGATTCGATCTTGCCGGCGAGCTCCTTGATGCGGCGGATGCGTTCCTTGGAGACGCCGACGCGGGCAATCCCCGTGCGCTCGTTGCCGAGCAGGAACTTGGCGTAGTCCCAGCCCTTGTTCTCCTCGCCGATCAGGTTCTCGATGGGCACCTCGACGTCGTCGAAGAACACCTCGTTGACCTCGTGGCCGCCGTCGATGGTCTGGATCGGACGCACCGTCACGCCCTTCGACTTCATGCTGAAGACGATGAAGGAGATGCCCATCTGCTTCTTCGCCGCAGGATCGGTGCGGCACAGGCAGAAGATCATGTCGGCGTGCTGGGCGAGCGTGGTCCAGGTCTTCTGGCCGTTGATGATCCACTTGTCGCCGCGGCGCTCGGCCTTGGTCTTCAGCGAGGCGAGGTCGGAGCCCGAGCCCGGCTCGGAGAAGCCCTGGCACCACCAGTCGTCGACATTGGCGATGCGCGGCAGATACTGCTTCTTCTGCGCCTCGTTGCCGAAGGTGTAGATCACCGGGCCGACCATGCTGACGCCGAAGGCGAGCGGCTGCGGCGCCGGATAGGCCTGCAGCTCCTCGTTGAAGATGTAGTGCTGCACCGAGGTCCAGCCGGTGCCGCCATACTCGACCGGCCAGTGCGAGACGCCCCAGCCCTTCTTGTTGAGGATGCGCCACCAGGTCACCATCTCGTCCTTCGACAGATGGCGGCCTTCGATCATCTTCCGCCGCGTCTCCGGCGGCACGTTGTCCCTGAAGAACTGCCGCACTTCCTCGCGGAACGCCTGCTCTTCCTTCGTGAATGCAAGATCCATCGGATCCTCCCTTTAGGTATTCAAATCGACCTGCGGTCAGTTCGTCTTGCTCCGCTGTCGTCCCTGCGAACGCAGGGACCCATATCCACCGGCGGACGTTGGAGGCAAAGGCGTCTGCCAGAATGCCTCAAGCGATATCACGCGGTATGGGTCCCGGGTCTGCACTTGCGAGCGCTCGCGCGCTCGCAAGCTTGCCCGGGACGACACCTGTTAAAATCCCGCGCGAGATTCGCGCGGGACGACAATCAAGCTACTGCAGCACCTCGAACAGGCCGGCGGCGCCCATGCCGCCGCCGACGCACATGGTGACGACGGCGTATTTGGCCTTGCGGCGGCGGCCTTCGATCAGCGCATGGCCCGTGAGCCGCGCGCCCGACATGCCGTAGGGATGGCCGACCGCGATGGCGCCGCCATTGACGTTGATCTTGTCGGGGTCGATGCCGAGCTTGTCGCGGCAGTACAGCACCTGCACCGCGAACGCCTCGTTGAGCTCCCACAGGCCGATGTCGTCGACCGTGAGGCCGTGGCGCTTCAACAGGCGCGGCACCGCGAACACCGGGCCGATGCCCATCTCGTCGGGCTCGCAGCCATGCGCAACGAAGCCGCGGAAGATGCCGAGCGGCTGCAGGCCGCGCTTGGCCGCGTTGGCGTCGCTCATGATCACGCAGGCCGAAGCGCCGTCCGAGAGCTGGCTGGCATTGCCGGCGGTGATCGAGAAGCCGTCGCCGCGCACGGCCTTGAGGCCGGCGAGACCTTCGGCGGTCGTTTCCGGACGCGGACCTTCGTCCTGCGAGAAGGTCACGTCCTTGAACGAGATGTTGCCGGTGGCCTTGTCGGTCACCGCCATCTTGGTGGTGATCGGCGCCAGTTCGTCGTTGAACTTGCCGCCCTGCTGCGCGGCCGCGGTGCGGCGCTGGCTCTCCAGCGCATATTCGTCCTGCCGCTCGCGCGAGATGCCGTAGCGCTTGGCGACGATCTCGGCGGTGTCGATCATCGGCATGTAGACGTCGCCCTTGATCTCGAGCAGCGCCGGATCGGTCGCCTGGAAGGCGTTCATCTTGTCGTTCTGGACCAGCGAGATCGACTCGCCGCCGCCGCCGACGGCGATCTCGACGCCGTCGAAGATCACCGAGCGCGCCGCGAGCGCGATCGCCTGCAGGCCGGAGGCGCATTGGCGGTCGATCGTGGTGCCGCCGACCGACACCGGCAGGCCGGCGCGCAGCAGCGCCTTGCGCGCGATGTTGCCGCCGGTCGAGCCCTGCTGCAGGGCCGCGCCCATCACGACATCCTCGACCTCGGCCGGATCGACCTTGGCGCGCTTGACGGCCTCGCCGATGGCGTGGCCGAGCAAGGTGGCGCCGCCAGTGGCGTTGAGCGCGCCGCGATAGGCCTTGCCGATTGGCGTGCGGGCGGTGGAAACGATGACGGCATCGGTCATGGGCGGACCTCCTGTTGTTGTTACGGATGTTTGCTGTGAGACGTGGGT
The DNA here is from genome assembly GCF_032485055.1 of Bradyrhizobium sp. SZCCHNRI20481. NCBI lineage: Bacteria > Pseudomonadati > Pseudomonadota > Alphaproteobacteria > Hyphomicrobiales > Nitrobacteraceae > Bradyrhizobium > Bradyrhizobium sp. SZCCHNRI20481. The sequence continues at coordinate 25,160 of NZ_JAUEUE010000030.1, read as the reverse complement.
GATTGCTGCTGGCGCAGTTCGTGACGCGACAGCTTGCCGACCGGCGTGCGCGGCAGCTCGTCGACAAACTCGACCGCCGCCGGCAGCTCGTGCTTGCCGAGTTTGCCGGTGAGGAAGGCGCGGAGATCCTCGACCGGGAACGGTGCTGCGCCGTCGCGCAGCTTGATGAAGGCCTTGGCCGCCTCGCCGCGATAGGCGTCGGGAATGCCGATCACGATGACCTCCTGCACCGCCGGATGGGTGTAGATCGCCTGCTCGATCATCTGCGGATAGACGTTGAAGCCGCCGGAGATGATCATGTCCTTCTTGCGGTCGACCAGGAAGTAGAAACCGTCGGCGTCGACATAGCCGATGTCGCCGGTCAGGAAATGATCGCCGACGAACGACTGCGCCGTTTCCTCCGGCCGGTTCCAATAGCCCTTGGTGACGTTTGGCCCCTTGATCCGGATCTCGCCGACCTCGTTCACGCCAAGCACCTTTGAGGGATCCTCGAGCGACACGACGTCCATCTCGATGCCGGGCAGCGTGATCCCGATCGAGCCCGGCTTGTCCGGGCCGCCCTTGGGGTGGGCGGTGCCGGGCGAGCAGGTCTCGGTCATGCCCCAGCCGCTCTTCAGCTTCATGCCGACGCGGCGCTCGAGGATACGCGCGACCTCGATCGGAAGCGGCGCGCCGCCGGAGCCAACGCTGGTCAGCGACGACAGATCGCGCGTGTCGAGGTCGGGCAGGTTGGCGATCGCGATCCACATCGTCGGCACGCCCGGGAAATAGGTCGCGCGCTTGACCTCGATGTCGCGCATCACGGCTTCGAGATCGAAGCGCTGGTGCAGCGAGATCAGGCTGCCGAGGCGCAGCGAGGTCAGCAGCACCACCGTCAGCGCATAGATGTGGAACAGCGGCAAGACGCAGATGACGCGGTCGGAGCCGTTGCCGTTCGCGCGCGTCGCGCGCCCCCAGATTGCGGCGATCGACACCGCCGAGGTGAGATTGCCATGCGTCAGCATCGCGCCCTTGGGCAGGCCGGTCGTGCCGCCGGTATATTGCAGCAGGGCGATGTCGTCGGGCGAGATGGCCGGCCACGCGGCTGGCGCGACGGCGCCGTCGACGAAGGCGCGGTGGGTGATCACGGCGGGACTATCCGGCAACGGCGTTTGCGGCGTGCCGACCTTGCCCCAATGGTCATCCTCGCAGACGATCAGCCGATCGAGCAGGCCCTTCTCCAGGAACTTCAACGCCGTCGGCAGCAGCGCGCTGAGGTTCGACGTCACCAGGATGCGCGCGCCGGAATCGCTGAGCTTGTGCGACAGCGCGATCTCACCATCGAGCGGCGACAGGTGCACGACGCGGGCCCCGGCCTTGAGTGCGCCGAAGAAGTTGACCGGGTGATCCGGCGTATTGCCGAGGAACAGCGCGATCGAAGAGCTCTTGCCGAAGCCCGCACGCAGGAATGCGGCGGCCGCCTCGTCGACGAGCGCTGCAAGCTGCTTGAAGGTGATGGGACGATCGCGAAATTCGAGCGCGTCGCGATCGCCGAAATCATTCACCGCCTGCGCCAGCAGATCCGGCAATGTGCCGCGCGCGATCGTGTCGTCCCAGCGGACGCCTTCGGGATAGAACTGTTCGCCGGGATGGGTCATGCAAGCTCAATGTCCGTTGGCATAGGGCGGCCCCGCTGCGTGCGTTCCCTCCCCCCTTGTGGGGGAGGGTCAGGGAGGGGGGTAGCCCCAGGCGAGACTGCCGTTGTGGACCCCCACCCCCAACCCCTCCCCGCAAGGGGGAGGGGAGCCGAGCTTTGCGCGTAGCGATAGCCGGGCCGCCTCAAGCGGCCTTCCCCTCGGCGGCCAGCGACGCGAACGTCTTGCCCTCATCGGCGAGCCGCTTCAGCAGCGGCGCCGGCTCGAGCGACGGATCGTTGGTCTCCTTGGCATAGAACGCGAGCCGATCGGCGATGTGCTTCAGCCCGACGCTGTCGGCCCAATACATCGGACCGCCGCGATAGATCGGCCAGCCATAACCATAGAGCCAGACGACGTCGATATCCGACGGCCGCGCCGCAACGCCCTCGGCGAGGATCTTCGCGCCCTCGTTGATCATCGGGTACATCATGCGCTCGAGGATCTCCTCGTCGCTGACCGCGCGGCGCTTAAGGCCGAGCTTGGCGAGCGTCTCGTCGATCAGCTTCTCGACGTCCGGATCCGGTAGCGCTGCGCGCGAGCCGGCCTCGTATTTGTAGTAGCCCTTGCCGGTCTTCTGGCCGAAGCGGCCGGCCTCGCACAGCGCGTCCGCGATCTCGCTCTTGATGCCGCGGTCCTTGCGCGAGCGCCAGCCGATGTCGAGGCCGGCGAGATCGCCCATCGCGAACGGGCCCATCGGCATGCCGAACTTGGTGACGACGGCGTCGACCTGCTGCGGCAGCGCGCCTTCGAACAACAGCTTCTCGGCCTGCTTGCCGCGCTGCGCCAGCATGCGGTTGCCGACGAAGCCGTCGCAGACGCCGACCACGGCCGGCACCTTTGCGATCTTGCGCGCGATCGACACCGCGGTGACGAGCGCATCCGGCGCCGTCTTCTCCGCACGCACGATTTCGCACAGCTTCATGACGTTAGCCGGCGAGAAGAAATGCATGCCGAGCACGTCCTGCGGGCGGCTGGTCTCTGCGGCGATGGCGTCGATGTTCAGATACGAGGTGTTCGAGGCCAGCACGGCGCCGGGCTTGGCGTATTGATCGAGCTTGCCGAACACTTCCTTCTTGACGGCCATGGTCTCGAACACCGCCTCGATCACGAGATCGGCATCCTTGACGTTCTCGAGTCCGACCTTGCCATCGATCAGCGCCATGCGCTTGGCCGGCGCATCGGCCGGGATGCCGCCCCGCGCGGCGGTCGCCTCCCAGTTCTTCTGCATGATGCCCATGCCGCGCTTGAGCTGCTCCTCGGCGGTCTCGATCAGCGTGACCGGGATGCCGGCATTGGCGAACGACATCGCGATGCCGCCGCCCATGGTGCCGGCCCCGATGATGGCGACGCGCTCGACCTTGCGGCCCTTGGTCCCCTCGGGCACGCCGGCGATCTTGGCAGCCTCGCGCTCGGCGAAGAAGGCGTAGCGCTGCGCCTTGGACTGATCGCTGGTGAGGAGCTTGAGGAAGCCTTCGCGCTCCTTCTTCAGGCCCTCGTCGAACGGCAGGTCGATCGCGTAGCCGACCGCGTCGGCGGCCGCGAACGGCGCCTCGAGGCCGCGCGACTTCTTGGTGATCGCCGCCACCGCACTGGTGAAGATCGAGCGATCGGCCTTGGCGGCCGCCAGCTTGGAATCGTCGTCACGCAACTTGCGCAGCGGACGGTTCTCCGCCACCACCTTGCGCGCGAAGGCCTCGCCGCCCGATGCCGGCCCCTCGACGATCTCCTCGATCAGGCCCGCCTTGTGCGCCTCCGCCGCGCCGATCGGATCGCCGCCGACGATCATCTTGACCGCGAGCTCGGGGCCTACGGCGCGCGGCAGGCGCTGGGTGCCGCCCGCGCCCGGCAGCAGGCCGAGCTTCACCTCGGGCAGGCCGAGCTTCGCTTCCTTGGTGGCGACACGATAATGACAGGCGAGCGCCACTTCGAGACCACCGCCCAGGGCCGTTCCATGAATGGCGGCAATCACCGGCTTGGGGCTGTTCTCGATCGTGCTCAAGACGTCGTTGAGCGCCGGCGGCTTCGGCGGCTTGCCGAATTCGGTGATATCGGCGCCGGCGATGAACGTGCGCCCGCCGCAGGTGAGCACGATCGCCTTGATCGCGGGATCGGCGATCGCCGCCTTGACGTTGTCCAGGATGCCGCCGCGCACTGCGGCACTCAGCGCATTGACGGGCGGGCTGTCGATGGTGACGATGCCGATGATGTCATGACGATCAAGCTTTGCCACTTCGCTCACGCGTAAGCTCCTTGGGATGTCGTTTCTTTGCGGCCGGTTAACGTGCCGGCCAATTCTTGGCTTTTCATTTGCGCAGAGTATCAGCCTTGCTTGCGTCTACCCGCTGCTGAACGTCAATTCCGCAGTGCGAAATCTAATTCCACATCTTGACATCCAGGGTTATTTTGAAGCACGAGCGTTGTCAACGAGGCTCATCAATCAACAGCCGATGACATGAAACGCCCAGGGAAGAAACCAGCGACCGATCGGAGCTTCGTCGTCGCGCTGGCGCGCGGCCTGGACGTGCTGCGGGCATTCCGGCCGAATGACGGCCTGCTGGGCAATCAGGAAATCGCCGCGCGCACCAACCTGCCGAAGGCCACGGTCTCGCGCCTGACTTACACGCTCACCAAGCTCGGCTATCTCACCCCGGTGCCGCGCTTCGAGAAATACCAATTGGCGCCATCGGCGCTGGCGCTGGGCTATGCCGCGCTCGCCAACCTCGGCATCCGCCATCTTTCCGAGCCATTCCGCGAGCAGCTGATGCGCGAGACCGGCGGCGCGGTCGCGATCGGCGGCCGCGACCGGCTCAGCATGATCTATTTCGGCCAGAGCCGTCACGGCGTCGTCAACGTTCAACTCGACGTCGGATCGCGCATTCCGATTGCAACGACAGCGATGGGCCGCGCCTACATCTGGGCGCTTCCGGACGAGGACCGCGCCGCGTTGATGCGGGAGATGCGCGAGCATTATGGCAGCCGTTGGCCGAAGATCCGCGACGGCATCGAACGCGCCGGCGAGACCGTCGCGAAATATGGCTTCACCATCTCCGCCGGCGAATGGCAGGACGACGTTCATGCGGTCGGCGTCGCGTTGCGGCTGAACGACGGAACCGGTCCCTACGCCGTAAATTGCGGAGCACCGGCATTCCGCTTCACGGAAGAGCGTTTGCGGACCGACATTGGACCTCGTCTCGTCGCGATGGTAAGGAACATCGAAGCGGCGCTCGGCGGCCTCGCGCTGTCAACTAATCAAGCAAGCAGCCCATCAAACAAAGAACTCAATAAAAAGCCGAAGCCAGGAGGAAAAGTTGCCCGTGTTGCCGAGGGTATCAGATAGCCTGCATCATCGCGGTCGGCTGGCGCCGCGTCCTGACCTGAACGATTTCGGGAGGGGCGAGACGAGATGACGCAGGCACAACTCGCCCAGACCAACGATCCGCTGCTCGCCGTCCGCGACGTCAGCGTCGTGTTCGGCGGCATCGTGGCGCTGAACGGCGTCTCGTTCGACATGCGCCAGGGCCAGATCCTCGGCCTCATCGGCCCGAACGGCGCCGGCAAGACCACCCTGTTCAACTGCCTCAGCCGCCTCTATCAGCCGAGCTCCGGCGACATCCTGATGGAAGGCCGCAGCATCCTGAAGCGGCCGCCGCACCGCATCGCCGAGATCGGCATCGGCCGCACCTTCCAGAACGTCGCGCTGTTTCCCAATCTCTCCGTGCTCGACAACGTCCGCGTCGGCACCCACGCGCGCACCTCCAGCGACATCATCTCGGATTCGCTGCGTCTGGCCTGGGTCCGGCGCAGCGAGAATTCCGTCAACACCAAGGTTCACGAGATTCTCGCCTATCTCGACCTCGAGGAGGTCGCGCACAAGACCGTGTCCGGGCTGCCGTTCGGCACCCAGAAGCGCGTCGAGCTGGCGCGCGCGCTCGCCGCCGACCCGAAGATCCTGCTGCTCGACGAGCCCGCCGGCGGCCTCAATCACGAGGAGGTCCATGTGCTGGGCGATCTGATCCGGCGCATCCGCGACGACCGCAAGGTGACCGTGCTGCTGGTCGAGCATCACATGGGACTGGTGATGTCGATCGCCGACCACGTCGTGGCGCTGAATTTCGGCCGCAAGCTCGCCGAGGGCACGCCCGCCCAGGTGCAGGCCGATCCCGACGTCATCAAGGCCTATCTCGGGAGCAAGGATCAATGACGCCGCTGCTCAACGTCAAGGACCTGCGCGCCTATTACGGCCAGGTCCAGGCCCTGCACGGCCTCTCCTTCTCCCTCAACGAAGGCTCGCTGACGACCCTGCTCGGCGCCAATGGCGCGGGCAAGACCACCACCCTGCGCGCCATCTGCAACATGGTGCGCTCGACCGGCGCGATCGAGTTCGAGGGCAAGCCGCTCAACAACAAATCGACCGAGAGCATCGTGCGCTTCGGCATTGCCCATGTGCCGCAGGGCCGCGGCACCTTCACCAACATGACGGTGGAAGAAAACCTGCAGCTCGGCGCCATCACCCGCAGCGACAAGGCCGGCATCGTTGCCGACATCGAGCGGATGTATTCCTACTTCCCGAAGCTGAAGGAGCGCCACACCCAGCAGGCCGGCACCCTGTCCGGCGGCGAGCAGCAGATGCTGGCGGTGGCGCGGGCGTTGATGCTGCGTCCCAGGTTGATGCTGCTCGACGAGCCGTCGTTCGGCCTCGCGCCGCTGGTGGTCCGCGACCTCTTCGGCATCCTCGGCAAGATCAACCGCGAGGAAAAGGTATCGATCCTCGTCGTCGAGCAGAACGCGCAGCTCGCGCTGGAGCTCGCCGACCAGGCCTACGTGATCGAGACCGGCCGCATCGTCATGTCGGGTGTCGCCTCGGACATCGCGAACGACGAGAACGTCCGCAAATCCTATCTGGGCTACTAACGGAGGCGGGACAATGGAGCTGTTCACCAACCAGGTCCTGGCCGGCATTGCGACGGGTGCGATCTACGCCTGCATGGCGCTCGCGGTCGTGATGATCTACCAGGCGATCGACCATCTCAACTTCGCGCAAGGCGAGATGGCGATGTTTTCGACCTTCATCTCCTGGCAGCTGATGCAATGGGGCCTGCCCTACTGGGTTGCCTTCGTGGTGACGCTGGCCTTCTCCTTTGCCGGCGGCATCGCCATCGAGCGCGTCCTGTTCAAGCCGCTCACCAAGGCGCCGATCCTGACCCAGGTCGCGGGCTTCATCGCGCTGTACTCGATCATCAACTCCTTTGCCGGACTGACCTGGGACTTCACCATCAAGCAGTATCCGACACCGTTCGGATCGTCGCCGTTCCTGGGCAGCCAGCTGATCTCGACGCATCAGGCCGGCATGATCGGCATCACCTTGCTGCTGCTGATCGGCCTGTACTTCTTCTTCCAGTACACCAGGGTCGGGCTTGCGATGCGCGCGGCGGCGGCGGTGCCCGAGTCGGCGCGACTGGTCGGCATCAACACGTCCTGGATGATCGCGCTCGGCTGGGGCATGGCGGCGGCGATCGGCTCGATCGCCGGCATGCTGATCGCGCCGGTGGTCTTCCTCGAGCCCAACATGATGGGCGGCGTCCTGATCTACGGGTTCGCCGCGGCCGTGCTCGGCGGCCTCACCAGCCCGTTCGGCGCGGTGCTCGGCGGCTTCCTGGTCGGCATCTTCGAGAATCTCGCCGGAACCTACATCCCGCATGTCGGCAACGAGATGAAGCTGCCGATCGCGCTGGCCCTCATCATCTCCGTCCTGGTCATCAAGCCCGCCGGTCTGTTCGGCCGCAGCATCGTGAAGCGAGTCTGATCATGAGCGCAATCGAGGACATCACATCCCAGGCGCCCGCGGTCGAGGCCGTTCCGAAGCGGGCCATGACCTTGAGCTCCGGTACGACCTTCGTGATCGTGCTGCTGCTCCTGGTGGTGCCGCTGTTCGTCAAGAACTTCATCATCTTCCAGATGACGATGCTGCTGATCTACGGGCTCGCCGTGCTGGCGCTGAACATCCTGACCGGCGGCTCCGGCCAGTTCTCGCTCGGCAACAGCGCGTTCTACGCCGTCGGCGCCTATACTTCGGCGATCCTGATGGAGCAGTACAACGTCAACTACGCGCTGACCCTGCCGGTCGCCGGCGTCATCTGCTTCGGCTTCGGCTTCCTGTTCGGCCAGCCGGCGCTGCGGCTGTCAGGTGTCTATCTCGCGCTCGCCACCTTCGCGCTCGCCACGGCGATGCCGCAGATCCTCAAGCTCGGCTTCTTCGAGCAATGGACCGGCGGCGTGCAGGGCCTGGTGGTGACCAAGCCGGATGCGCCGTTCGGCTTGCCGATGTCCCAGGACATGTGGCTGTACTACTTCACCCTGGCGATCACGATCGCGATCTACGTGTTCTCGGTCAACCTGCTGCGCTCGCGCTCCGGCCGCGCCTTCATGGCGATCCGCGACAACGAGATCGCGGCCTCCGCCATGGGCATCGACGTCGCGACCTACAAGACGCTGGCGTTCGGCGTCAGCGCCGGCATCACCGGCGTCGCCGGCGGTCTCGGCGCCATCGCCGTGCAGTTCGTGGCGCCCGACAGCTACACCATTACGCTCGCGATTTCGCTGTTCCTCGGCATGGTCGTCGGCGGCGTCGGCTGGCTGCCCGGCTCGTTCGTCGGCGCCGCCTTCATCATCTTCGTCCCCAATATCGCCGAAAGCATTTCGAAGGGCCTGTCCGGCGCGGTGTTCGGCGTGCTGCTGTTCCTCGTCATCTTCCTCGTGCCGCACGGCTCGCGGCAGGTGGCGATGGTGGCGCAGCAGCTGCTCGGCAAACTCAGAAAGAACTAAGGAGGAACTCTTGCAGCTCATTCAACAACTACGAATCGCCGCGCTCGCGACGGCGGTCATCGCCCTCACCTCGGGCGGAGCATTCGCCCAGAAGAAATACGACACCGGCGCCTCCGACACCGAGATCAAGATCGGCAACATCATGCCTTATAGCGGGCCGGCGTCCGCCTACGGCGTGATCGGAAAGACCGAGGAGGCGTATTTCAAGAAGATCAACGCCGAGGGCGGCATCAACGGCCGCAAGATCAACTTCGTCAGCTATGACGACGCGTACTCGCCGCCCAAGGCGGTCGAGCAGGTGCGCAAGCTGGTCGAGAGCGATGAGGTCCTGTTCGTCTTCAACCCGCTCGGCACGCCGTCGAACTCGGCGATCCAGAAATATCTCAACGGCAAGAAGATCCCGCAACTGTTCGTCGCCACCGGCGCCACCAAGTGGAACGACCCGAAGAACTTCCCCTGGACCATGGGCTGGCAGCCGAGCTACCAGAGCGAGGGCCGCATCTATGCGAAGTACCTGCTCAAGGACAAGCCCGGCGCCAAGATCGGGGTGCTGTTCCAGAACGACGATTTCGGCAAGGACTATCTCAAGGGCCTCAAGGACGGCCTGGGCGACAAGGCCGCGTCCATGATCGTCATGGAAGAGAGCTACGAGACCTCAGAGCCCTCGATCGACGGCCACATCGTCAAGCTCAAGGCCTCGGGCGCCGACGTGTTCTTTAGCGTCACGACGCCCAAATTCGCTGCACAGGCGATCAAGAAGCTCGCCGAGATCGACTGGCATCCGACTCATCTCGTCGTCAACGTGTCGGCCTCCGTCGGCAGCGTGATCAAGCCGGCCGGCTTCGAGAACTCGCAAGGGATTCTTTCGGCCGCCTATGCCAAGGATGCTGCGGATCCGCAGTGGAACGATGATCCCGGCATGAAGAAGTTCTTCGACTTCCTCGCGCAGCATTATCCCGACGCCAACAAGCTCGACAGCTCGACGGTCTATGGCTACGGCGCCGCGCAGACGCTGGTGAAGGTGCTGCAGATGTGCGGTGACGACCTCACCCGCGCCAATGTGATGAAGCAGGCCGCGAGCCTGAAGGACTTCGCGCCCGACACGCTGCTGCCGGGCGTCAAGATCAACACCTCGGCCACCGACTTCGCGCCGATCGAGCAATTGCAGATGATGCGGTTCAAAGGCGAGAAGTGGGAGCTGTTCGGCGAGGCGATCAGCGGCGCCATCGAGTAATCGCGCATCGCCGCAGAAAGCGGTGCCGATCTCCACTGGCCCTCCGCGCTATCGGCGCGGAGGGCTTTTTCATATCTGGATCGGCATCGAGCCAATTATCTCAGGCTGTTCTTGCAGAGCACTCACCCGCGGAGATTGCGCCGATCTCTCGCAGTTGCACACGACATGGACCGCCCAGGCACCGCGAAAACACGGACCGTGCCGTGATGTCGCAACCACCCCGGTGCAGCTCTGCTATAGTTCCGGGCGTAACAAGAGCCTCCATCAAGGCGGCCGCGACACGTCAACCAAACCAACACGGGAGAAACGCACCATGATGATCACGCGAAGGGCCGCCCTCGCCTCGGCCGCCGCCATCGTCCTCGCCTCGAGCTCCGCAATCGCCGCCGACAAGAAGTACGACACCGGCGCCTCCGACACCGAGATCAGGATCGGCAACATCATGCCCTATAGCGGGCCGGCCTCGGCCTACGGCATCATCGGCAAGACGGAAGCGGCCTACTTCAAGAAGATCAACGCCGAGGGAGGCATCAACGGTCGCAAGATCAACTTCATCTCTTATGACGACGCCTATTCGCCGCCGAAGACGGTCGAACAGGCACGCAAGCTGGTCGAGAGCGATGAGGTGCTGTTCATCTTCAATTCGCTGGGCACGCCGCCGAACTCGGCAATCCACAAATACATGAACTCGAAGAAGGTCCCGCAGCTGTTCGTCGCCACCGGCGCCACCAAGTGGAACGACCCGAAGGATTTCCCCTGGACCATGGGCTGGCAGCCCAACTACCAGAGCGAATCCCGAATCTACGCAAAATATCTGCTGAAGGAAAAGCCGGACGCCAAGATCGCTGTGCTGTATCAGAACGATGATTACGGCAAGGACTATCTGAAAGGGCTGAAGGACGGGCTTGGCGCCAAGGCCGCCTCAATGATCGTGATGGAGGAGAGCTACGAGACCGCCGAACCCTCGATCGACAATCACATTGTCAAACTCAAGTCCACGGGCGCCGACGTATTCGTGAACATCACCACGCCGAAATTTGCGGCGCAGGCAATCAAGAAGGTCAAGGAAATCGACTGGAAGACGCTGCATATCCTCAACAACGTCTCCGCCTCCGTCGGCAGCGTCCTGAAGCCGGCTGGCTATGAGAATTCGCAGGACATCATCTCGGCGGCCTATCTGAAGGACGTCTCCGATCCGCAATGGAAGGACGATGCCGGGATGAAGCAATTCCTCGACTTCATGTCCAAGGATTTTCCCGATGGCGACAAGCTCGACGGCGGAACGGTCGTCGGCTACAGCGTCGCGCAGACGCTGGTCCAAGTGCTGAAGCAGTGCGGCGACAACCTCACCCGCGAGAACGTCATGAAGCAGGCCGCATCCCTGCGCAACTTCCGCACCGAGATGCTGCTGCCTGGCATCACGATCAACACCTCGGCGACCGACTTCGCACCCGTCAGCCAGTTGCAGCTGATGCGCTTCAAGGGCGAGAAGTGGGAGCTGTTCGGCGACGTGATCTCCGCCGACGTCGGCGGCTAACGACGGAACGCAGTTGAAACCGCCTCCTGCGGCCTCCCGCCGCAGGCGGCGCTCTCTCCAAGCATCTTTGCTGTCTTTGCCAAGAATTTCTTAAGCTAGGAGTTGAAAGAGAGGCGGTCATGCAGCGGCGGCGGTTACGCCGAGCGCGCGGCTGCGCTATGGGGACTCGTCCGGAGTGAAACGAGTCGCCCGCCTTGCGGGCGGATCCAACAACAAGGCCAAGCTCCAAGGCCGAGAAGGAGTCCCCACGTGACCACTGCCCTCACCCGCCGCACCGTCTCCAGCATGCTCGGTCTCGCCCTGGCCGGCGCAGTTGCCGGCAGCGCCCATGCCGACAAGAAATACGACACCGGCGCGAGCGACACCGAGATCAAGATCGGCAATATCGTGCCCTATAGCGGCCCGGCGTCGGCCTATGGCTCGGTCGGCAAGGCGATGACGGCCGTGTTCAAGAAGGTCAATGACGACGGCGGCATCAACGGCCGCAAGATCAACTTCATCTCCTACGACGACGCCTATTCGCCGCCGAAGACGGTCGAGCAGGCGCGCAAGCTCGTCGAGAGCGACGAGGTGCTGTTCCTGTTCGGCGTGCTCGGAACCGCGCCCAATACGGCGATCCAGAAATATCTCAACTCCAAGAAGGTGCCGCAGCTGTTCGTCGCGACCGGCGCCACCAAGTGGAATGAGCCCAAGACATTTCCATGGACCATGGGCTGGCTGCCGAGCTACCAGTCCGAGGCGCGCATCTACGCGAAGTATCTCACCGCGCAGCAGCCCGCCGGCAAGATCGCCGTGCTCTACCAGAACGACGACATGGGCAAGGACTACCTGAAGGGCCTCAAGGACGGGCTCGGTGATGCGTCGCGCCTGGTGCTGGAAGAGAGCTACGAAATCGCCGAACCCACGGTTGAATCGCACATCGTCAAGATGAAGTCGGCCAACCCCGACATCGTCGTGCTGTTCACCACGCCGAAGTCCGGAGCGCAGGCGATCAAGAAGCTCGGCGAGATGAACTGGAAGCCGCTGACCATCATCTCGAACGTCAGTGCCTCCACCGCGGCCGTGATGCGGCCGGCCGGCGTCGAGAACTCGCAAGGGGTGATCTCGGCGGCCTATGCCAAGGACGCGTCCGATCCGCAATGGGCCAACGACCCGGGCCTCGGCGCGTTCAGAGAGCTGCTCGCCAAATATCTGCCGGAAATCAACCCCGTGGATTCGTCGGCGCTGACCGGCTACAACATCGCCACCACGATGGTCGAGGTGCTGAAGCGATGCGGCGACGAATTGACTCGCGCAAATGTCATGAAACAGGCGGCAAGCCTGAAGCAGTTTGCGCAAGGCGGGCTGCTGCCCGGCATCACGCTGACCACGGGTCCCGACGATTTCCAGCCGATCGAGCAGCTGCAGCTGATGCAGTTCAAGGGCGAGCGGTGGCAGCTGTTCGGCGAGGTGATGAGCGGCGAGCTCAAATAGGCTCTGCACGTCAGACGGGCGGCGCCGCATGACCAGCCGCCGTCCGCTGTTGCGCGCCGTTTTCGATGCCGCGGTCGCCGCGGCCCATCCCGACGTGGTGCTTCCGGCGCATCTGCCGGCGGCACCCCGGGGGCGGATCATCTGCCTCGCCGCAGGCAAGGGCGCCGCGGCCATGGCGGTGGCCGCCGAGCGGCATTACCTGGACACGCTCGGGTTCGATCCGGCGAGGCTGACCGGAATTGCGACCACCCGTCACGGTCATGGCGTGCCGACCCGGCGGGTCAAGGTGATCGAAGCCGGCCACCCGATGCCGGACGAGGCCGGGCTGAAAGCGGCAGACGACACGTTGCAGCTGGCGGCGACGGCCGAAGCCGACGACCTGATGCTGGTGCTGATCTCCGGCGGCGGCTCCGCCAACTGGATTGCGCCGGCCCATGGCGTGAGCTTCGCGCAAAAGCAGCAGCTGACCCGCGCACTGCTGCGCTCGGGCGCCCCGATCGGCGAAATGAACACGGTCCGCAAGCATCTGTCGCGCATCAAGGGCGGACGCCTGGCGCGGGCCGGGCAGAAGGCCGAGATCGTGACGCTGGCGATCTCTGACGTGCCGCATGACGATCCCTCGGCCATCGCATCGGGGCCGACGGTGCCGGATCCGACCACGCTGGCCGATGCCCGCGCGATCGTTGCGAAGTACAAGCTCGAGGTCGACCCGGCGATCGCCCGGGCGCTCGATGATGACGCCAACGAGAGCTGCAAGCCCGGCGATGCCGCCTTTGCCCGCGCCTCGTTCGAGCTGATCGCGCGCCCCGCCAGCTCGCTCGCGGCGGCCGTGGCCAGCGTCAAGGCCGCGGGCTACGACGTGCTCGATCTCGGCGCCGACCTCGAAGGTGAGGCGCGCGAGGTCGCGACCGATCACGCCAAGCTGGCGCGGGAGGCCCGCGCGCTCGGCCGCCGCATGGCGATCATCTCCGGTGGCGAGCTCACCGTGACGGTGCGCGGCCAGGGCCGCGGCGGCCCGAACCAGGAATATGCGCTCGCGCTCGCCGACCTGCTCAAGGACATGGAGGGCGTCGCGGCGCTCGCCGGCGACACCGACGGCGCCGATGGCGGCGGCGGCAGCGCCTCCGATCCGGCCGGTGCGCTCGTTGATGCCGAGGTCATCGCCGCGATGCGGGCGCAGGGGCTCGATCCGCAGGCCTATCTCGCCAACAACGACGCCACCACATTTTTCGCCGCGACCGGTGGCCTGCTGCAAACGGGACCGACGCTCACCAACGTCAACGACGTCAGGGTCATCCTGGTCGATTGAGGGGCGCGACTGCGTCCTTCAGAACTCCTCCGCGATCTTGGTCAGCATCGCCAGCAGCGCCTCGCGCCCATCCGGTCCGAGCAGCTCGTTGAGCCGCGCCTCGTGCTTCGACACCACCAGCTTCTTGGCGCGGGCCAGCACGGCGCGGCCCTTCTCGGTCAGCATCAGGATGTGCGAGCGCCGGTCGTTGGCCGAACGCACCCGCGCACACAGGTCGCGGCTCTCCAGGCTGTCCAGCAAGGACACGAAGTTGGGCCGCAGGATGCCCAGGGTGTTGGCGATCTCGGTCTGGTTCCGGCCCGGATTGGCGTCGAGCAGCAGCAGCACCGAGAACTGGGCCGGCGTCAGTTGCAGCGGCGCGACGCAGCGCAGGAAGTCCTCGAACACCTTCAACTGCGCCCGTTTCAGCACATAGCCAAGCAGATCCGACAGCTCGCCGAGCTGGACCGCTTGCGTCTCCTCGACGGCTACGGCAGCTTCCTTCCGGCCTTCCCTCTTGCCGACGGGCTTGGCGCTATCGGCCATCACGATCCGCCGAATTCATCACAGTGGCTTCCATCCCCGGTCCCGAATGCCGCAGCCGGAACAGCGGCCTTGAGATTATAATCGATAATTGTTATCCACTATATCAAACACGGGCAGCCGAATTCAACTGCCCAAGACCGGTGGATGGCGCAGGGCGCCGGCCGCGCCCGGTCACCACAGAGGGGGAGCGTCCTGTCTTGAACACAACGATCTTGCTGTTCCTGTTGCAGGACGGCATTACCAATGGCGCGATCTACGCGCTGCTCGGGCTGGCGCTCGTGCTGGTGTTTGCCGTCACCCGGGTGATCCTGATCCCGCAGGGCGAATTCGTCACCTACGGCGCCCTCACCTATGCCTCGCTCGCGGCCGGCCGCACGCCGGGGACCGCGAAGCTTGCCGTCGTGATCGGCCTGGTGGCCTTTGCCTTCGACCTCTATGCGATGCGCAAGACGCTGCACATGCCGAAGATCCTTCGCACCTTCGGCCTCAACGTCGCCTTCCCGGTGGTCGTCATGCTCGCCACGATGTGGGCCGCCGATCAGCGCATGCCGGCCGGCGTCAGCCTCGTACTGTCGCTGCTGATCGTCGCCAGCATCGGCCTGTCGTTGTATCGGATCGTGTTCCAGCCGCTCGCCCACACCTCGGTGCTGGTGCTGCTGATCGCCTCGGTCGGCGTGCATCTGGCGCTGCAGGGCCTTGGCCTGCTGTTCTTCGGCGCCGAGGGCCAGCGCGGCCCGACGCTGCTCACGGCCAGCGCCACGCTCGGCTCGCTGCGCTTCACCGGCCAGGGCATGGCGGTCTATGGCATCACCGTCGCCTTCATCGTCGGCCTCTGGCTGTTCTTCGGCCTGACCCTTTACGGCAAGGCGCTGCGCGCCACCGCCGTCAACCGGCTCGGCGCCCGCCTCGTCGGCATCCGCACCACGCTCTCCGGCCAGATCGCGTTCCTCCTGGCCTCCACCATCGGCGCGCTCTCGGGCATCCTGATCGTCCCGATCACGACGCTCTATTACGACACCGGCTTCCTGATCGGCCTCAAAGGCTTCATCGCCGCGATCATCGGCGGCCTGATCAGCTATCCCTTGACCGCGGTCGCCGCGCTGGTGGTCGGCATCGTCGAGGCATTCTCCTCGTTCTATGCCTCGAACTTCAAGGAAGTGATCGTCTTCACGCTGCTGATCCCGGTTCTGCTGCTGCGTTCGCTCGCCGCGCCCGCGGTCGAAGAAGAGAAGGATTGAGCCGTGCGCGAGCGTTGGCCTCTCATCGTCTTTGCCGTCCTCGTCGCGGCGATTCCGTTCATCCCGGGCATGCCGCCGTTCTGGATCGTGCTGCTCGACAATATCGGCCTGTCGGCGCTGGTCGCGATGGGGCTGGTGCTGCTGACCGGCGTTGGCGGTCTGACCTCGTTCGGCCAGGCGGCCTTCGTCGGCTTCGGCGCCTACACGACCGCCGTGCTGTCGGCGCAGTATGGCATCTCGCCCTGGCTGACCTTGCCGCTGTCGCTGCTGGTCTCCGGCCTCGCCGCAGTGCTGCTCGGCCTCGTCACGGTCAGGCTGTCCGGCCACTATCTGCCGCTCGGCACGCTCGCCTGGGGCCTTGGCCTGTACTACCTGTTCAGCAAGCTCGCCTTCCTCGGCCGCAATGACGGCATTTCCGGCATCCCGCCGCTGTCGATCGGCAGCCTCAAGATGCTCGATCCCGGCACGATCTATTTCGCGATCTGGGCTGCCGTGCTGATCTCCGCGCTGCTGACGATGAACCTGCTGGACTCCCGCACCGGCCGCGCCATCCGCGCGCTGCGCCGGGGTCACATCGCAGCGGAAGCGTTCGGCGTCTACGCGCCTCGCGCCAAGCTCCTGGTGTTCATCTACGCGGCCGTCCTGGCCGGCCTCTCGGGCTGGCTCTATGCGCACTTCACCCGCGCGGTGAACCCGACGCCGTTCGGCGCCCAGGCCGGCATCGAATATCTGTTCGTGGCCGTCGTCGGCGGCGCCGGCTATGTCTGGGGCGGCGTGCTGGGCGCAGCGATCGTCGTGGTGCTGAAGGAGGTGCTGCAAAGCTATCTCCCGCTGCTGCTGCATGGCGAGGGCCAGCTCGAGACCATCGTGTTCGGCATCCTCCTCGTCACGCTTCTCCAGCTTGCGCCGACCGGCCTGTGGCCGTGGCTGACGGCGCGGCTGCCGTTCAAGCCTGTTGCCAAGCAGCCGGACACGTCGGTCAAACTGCCGGCGCGGGAGCGATCTGCGACGACTCCAAACGTACTGTTGCAGGTCGACAACGCGCGCAAGCAGTTCGGCGGCGTGGTCGCGGTCAACAACGTCTCGTTCGACGTCCAGGCCCGCGAAATCGTGGCGCTGATCGGTCCCAACGGCGCCGGCAAGAGCACGACCTTCAACCTGATCACCGGCGTGCTGCCGCCGACCTCCGGCAACATCGCGGTGCTCGGCAAGGCCGTCGGCAACGCCCCGCCGCAGGACGTCGTCAAGCTCGGCATTTCCCGCACCTTCCAGCACGTCAAGCTGGTGCCGGACATGACGGTGCTGGAGAACGTCGCGATCGGCGCGCATCTGCGCGGCCACTCCGGCGCGCTCTCCAGCATGTTCCGGCTCGACCGCGGCGACGAAGCCAAGCTGCTCGCCGAGGCCGCGCGCCAGATCGAGCGCGTCGGGCTCGGTGACCAGATGCACCAGCTTGCTGGCTCGTTGTCGCTGGGCCAGCAGCGCATCGTCGAGATCGCCCGCGCGCTGTGCGTCGATCCGATGCTGCTGCTGCTCGACGAGCCGGCCGCCGGCCTGCGCCATATGGAGAAGCAGCGCCTCGGCGCGCTGCTGCGCGACCTCCGCGCCGGCGGCATGTCGGTGCTGCTGGTCGAACACGACATGGGATTTGTCATGGACCTCGCCGACCGCATCGTGGTGCTCGATTTCGGCACCAAGATCGCGGAGGGCACACCAGCCGCGATCAAGACCAATCCCGAGGTCATCAAGGCGTATCTCGGAGCCACCGCATGAGCACCTTGCTGGAAGTCACCGACGCCCATGTCTCCTATGGCAAGGTCGAGGCGGTC
The DNA here is from genome assembly GCF_032485055.1 of Bradyrhizobium sp. SZCCHNRI20481. Taxonomy (NCBI): domain Bacteria; kingdom Pseudomonadati; phylum Pseudomonadota; class Alphaproteobacteria; order Hyphomicrobiales; family Nitrobacteraceae; genus Bradyrhizobium; species Bradyrhizobium sp. SZCCHNRI20481. Next base: position 7,517 of record NZ_JAUEUE010000030.1, on the reverse strand, counting down.
CGCTCGGTCTCGCTCACCGTGGCCGAGAACGAGATCGTCACCATCATCGGCGCCAACGGCGCCGGCAAGACCACCTTGCTCAGCGCCATCATGGGCGTGTTTCCGCTGAAGGGCCGCGTCGCGTTCCTCGGCGAGGACATGGCCCGGCTGGAGATCGAGGACCGCGTCGCGCGCGGTCTCTGTCTGGTGCCGGAGCATCGCGAGCTGTTCGCCACCATGAACGTCGAGGATAATCTGCAGCTCGGCGCTTTCAGAATGTCGAAGGCGCACGCCGCACGCGGCTTCGAGCACGTCTACACGCTGTTTCCGAAGCTGAAGGAACGGCGCAAGCAGCTCGCCGGCACGCTCTCCGGCGGCGAGCAGCAGATGCTGGCGATGGGCCGCGCGCTGATGGGCGCGCCGAAGATGCTGATGCTGGACGAGCCGAGCCTTGGCCTGGCGCCGATCATCGTCGCCGGCATCTTCGAGATCGTCGCCAAGCTGCGCCAGGAAGGCGTCTCGGTGCTGCTGGTCGAGCAGAACGCCAAGGCCGCGCTGCAGGTCGCCGACCGCGCCTATGTGATGGAGCTCGGCGAGTTCGTGCTCAACGGCAAGGCCAGCGAGATCGCCACCGACGAGCGGGTGGCGGCGAGCTATCTCGGCTTTGCCGAGACGGCCGCGAGCTGAGCCTGATGTCGATGGGGTGAGGCGCTGCTTCAGGAGGGCGCCTCCTTCGACAGCAGGAAATCGACCATCACGCGCTCCAGCGCCCGGTACATGTCGGTGCCGGTCGCCGTCAGGCAGCCGCGCTGGCGCGCAGCGGCGATGAAGGGCGAGACCTCGGGCCGGGTGATGACACAGCCGCAATAGGCCGACGGGCTGACGGTCGTCATATCGACCGGCAGAGGATCGCCGGGCTGCATGCCTGCCGGCGTGGCGTTGGCAACCATGTCGAAGCCTGTTGCGTTCATCGAGCCGACAACGGCGCGGCCTTTGCCCCGCTCGTTGAGGCGCGCGATCAGCACATCGCGGCGTCCGGCATCGCTGTCGTGAATGGCAAGCTCGCGCACGCCGGAATCGATCAGTGCGAGCGCAATCGCCGAGCCGGCACCACCCGCGCCGATTTGCAGGGCACGCGCACCATTGGGATCAAATCCCCCAGCTTTCGCAGCACCGACAAAGCCGAGACCGTCGACCATGTCGCCATGCCAGCCGCCGTCCGGGCTGCGGCGCATCAGATTGACGGCGCCGATGAAACGCGCGCGCTCGGTCGCGGTTGCACAGGCGCGATAGCATGCGAATTTGTGCGGAATGGTCGCGACGATGCCGTCGAGATTCTTCACGCGGGTCATCGTCGCCAGAAAGTCGGCGAGATCGGCCGGCGCGACTTGCACCGCGACCAGGATCGCATCGCTGCCGCGATCGGCAAAGGCCTGGCTGACGCCGGCCGGCGCGCGCACCTGAGCGATGGGATCGCCGATGATGATGTGCAGCCGGGTGGCTCCAGTGGGCGCAGGGATCATGGCGGGCTTTCCGGCAAAAACTCTAAAAGTCATGGTCCTGATGGCCGAAAGGCCGGCTCACCGAGCCGGCCCTTCCTGATCGAAGCTATGATCCCCGCAAGCTCACTTCGCCGGGACGTATTTTCCGTCCTTCACGGTCAGGATGATGCGGGCGCGGTCGTCGAGGCCGGAGCGATCCTTTTCGGTGAAGTTGTAGACGCCCTGCGAGGCCGCCAGGTCCTTCTCGGTCAGCAGCGCCTGGCGGATGGCCTCGCGAAACTCCTGCGTGCCGGGCTTGGCGATCTTCAGCGCCACCGGAATCACGCGCTTGAGGATCTCGAACGCGTCGAACGAGTGGCCGGCGAACTGGCTGCGGCTGTTCGGGCCATATTTGCCCTCATAGGCCTTGTTGAGCTCCATGCCCGGCTTCTTGGTGAGCGCGCTGTCGTCCTGCGTCTCCGGCGACATCACCGGACCGGACGCCATGATCACACCCTCCGCCGCCTTGCCGGCGATGCGGATGAAGTCCATGCTCGCGGCGCCATGGGTCTGATAGATCAGGCCCTGATAGCCGCGTTCGCGCAACTCGGTCTGCGGCAGCGCCGCCGCGGTGCCGGAAGCGCCGACCAGGATGGCGTCCGGATTGGCGGCAACCAGCTTCAGCACCTGGCCGGTGACCGAAGTATCGGGACGCGCGAACCGCTCCTCATCGGCAATCGTGATGCCCATCGGCACCGCCTGGTTCTTCAGATCGTTGAACCAGAGATCGCCGTAGGAGTCGGAATAGCCGATGTAGCCGACGGTCTTGATGTTGTGCGCCTTCATGTGCTCGTACAGCACCTTGCCCATGATCGGCACCGGCTGCGGCATCACCACCGACCATTTGGTGCGCTCTGGCGTGACCGGGAACGGCGCCAGGCCGAAATGCGGAATGCCGGCTTCATTGGCGACGTTGGAGACCGCGATGGTCGGCGGCGTCAGCGCCGATCCCATGATGATGTCGGCTTTCGACTCCGTCACGAAGCGCCGCGCATTCGTCGTCGCCGTGGTCGGATCGCCGCCGTCGTCGAGCACGATCACCTTGAGCGGCACGCCGCCGATCTCCTTCGGCACGAACTCGAGCGCATTGCGCTCGGGGATGCCGAGCGCCGCGCCCGGCCCCGTCGTGGTCGTGGTGATGCCGATGGTGATCTCGCTGGTCTGCGCCAGCGCCGGCGCTGATGCCAGCATCGCAATGACGCCAGCCGCCGCCAGATAGGCCTTCCTCATAAAATCCTCCCTCAATCTTTTCGGTTCAGCTCGTGATCCGCCGATCCTGTTTGCAGTCCCGCCCCGACAGGGCGTCTTCCATCTCGGCCGGCCGATGCGTGTCCAAACGTGATCATAGCATTGAACACGAGAAGATCACCTCTCACCAGTCGACCAAAGCACGACGACGATTCATCCTTAAGACGGCCGCATGTCGCACCCAATGCCGCGCGTCAGCCCTCGAGAAACTTGGCCCGCATCTCCTCTGGAAAAGGCGCCGATTTCAGCTTGTCCGGGTCAACCGGATCGCGCCCGACCAGCACCCGGGTCTCGAACCCCTCAAGCGCCAGCGCCTCGCCCTTGAACACCTTGTGGGTGACGTCGAACGAGGAGCGCTTGATGCTCTCGATCCGGCTCTCGATCGTGATCCAGTCGCCATAGGTCGAGGGGATGTAGAACTTGGCGCGGGTGTCGACCATGGGGATCCCGACCAGGCCGTAGCGGCGGACGATGTCCTGCTTGGAAAACCCGGCCGCCTCGAACATGACAGAGGTCGCATCGTCGAACATCGCGAAATAGCGCGGGTAGTAGACGATGTTGGCGGGATCGCAGTCGCCCCACTGGATCTGCACGTCGCGGCGGTGAACGAACATCGATTAAGCCTCGCTACGCCAACAACAACGATCGGTAGGGTGGGCAAAGGCGCGACGCGCCGTGCCCACCATTTTCCGGGCCGGTGGGCACGCTGCGCTTTGCCCACCCTACGGCTCTCTCCGTCATTGCGAGCGAAGCGAAGCAATCCAGGGCCGGGTCGGGACTCTGGATTGCTTCCGCCTTCGCCCGATGGGCTTCGGCGGACACGTCGTCGCTACGCTGCTCGCAATGACGGAAAATCACTTCGGCGCCATGCGCAGCGAGCCGTCGAGGCGGACGACCTCGCCGTTCAGATAGGCGTTCTCGACCATGTGCAGCGCAAGTGCTGCGAACTCATCGGCGTGACCGAGGCGGCGAGGGAACGGGATCGCGGCGGCGAGCGAGTCCTGGGCCTCCTGCGGCAGGTTGGCGAGCAGCGGCGTCAGGAACAGGCCGGGCGCAATGGTCAGCACGCGGATGCCGAACTGTGCGAGCTCGCGCGCGATCGGCAGGGTCATGCCGACGATGCCGCCCTTCGAGGCCGAATAGGCGGACTGCCCGATCTGGCCGTCATAGGCCGCGACCGAGGCGGTGTTGATGACGACACCACGCTCGCCGGTCGCCTGCGGCTCCAGCTTGGTCATGCCGTTGGTGACCAGACGCAGCATGTTGAACGAGCCGATCAGGTTGACCTTGATGACCTTCTCGAAATCGGCCAGCGGCATCGGACCGTCGCGGCCGACGACGCGCTTGGCGACGCCGATGCCGGCGCAGTTCACCAGCACGCGCGGCTGCTGGCCGAGCGCCTCGACCGCCTTGGCGACGCCGGCTTCCGCGCCGGCGGCATCGGACACGTCGCAGACCACGGCCACGCCCTTGATCTCGGCGGCGACCTCCTCGGCCAGCTTGGCATTGAGATCGAACACGGCGACCTTGGCGCCTTGCGACGCGAGCTTGCGGGCGGTCGCGGCCCCGAGGCCGGAAGCGCCGCCGGTGACGATGGCGGCCTGATCCTTCAACAACATGTCGTTTCTCCCTTGGATGCGTCGATCAGCCGGCGATGATGATGTCGTCGTCCGGCGTCGCGGCGTAGATGCGTTCGATCAGGTCCTTGCGGTGCTCCAGCACGGCGCGCTGGTTGATCGATCCCTTGTCGGTGACCTCGCCCTTGTCGATCGACAGCGGCACGCCGAGCAGGACGGCGCGCGTGATGCGCGTCGACGAGCCGGTCGCGGTCTGCAGGAATTTTGCGAAGCGCTCACGGAAGGCCTCGATGATCAGCGGATCGGCCGCCGTGGCGGCGAGATCGTCGAACGGCAAGGTCGCGTTGATCAGCCGGCAGCCGTCGGGATCGAGCACGACGATGGCAGCGATCTCGTCGCGGTTGATGCCGGCAATGATCACGTCGCGCGCCAGCGGCGCGCAGGCCGCGACGAAGCGCGCCCGCAACGGGCCGACCGAGACCCAGGTGCCGGACGCCAGCTTGAAGTCCTCGGCGACACGGCCGTCGAAGTCGAAGCCGGCATTGAAGTCGTCGGGATCGACGGGCTTCAGCGCGTCGCCCATCTTGTAGTAGCCTTCGTCATCGAAGGCCGCGGCCGAGACCTCAGGCAGGCGCCAATAGCCCGGCGTCACGTTCGGCCCCTTGGCCCGCACCTCCATCTTGCCGTTGTTGGGCACGAGCTTGGCCTCGTTGCCCGACACCGGCAGGCCGACGTGGCCGGAGCGGCTGGTGCGCGGATTGACCGACATGAAGAACGGTGCGGTCTCGGTCGAGCCGAGGCCCGTCAGCATCGGCACGCGAGTGCCGGTCTCGGCCACCGAGAGCTCATCGAGCTCGTTCCAGACATGCGGCGCCAGCGCGGCGCCGGAGAAGAACATCGCATGCAGCCGCTGGAAGAAGGACTTCCGCAACGCCGCGTCCTCGCGGAAATAGGGCAGCAGCGACTCGTAGCCCTTGGGGACGTTGAAATAGACCGTGGGCGAGATCTCGCGCAGGTTTCGCACGGTCTCCTCGATCCCGCCCGGCACCGGCTTGCCCTGGTCGAGATACATCGAGCCGCCATTGAACAGCGTCAGCCCGATGTTGTGGTTGCCGCCGAAGGTGTGATTCCAGGGCAGCCAGTCGATGATGACGGGCGGCTCGTCCTTCAGGAACGCGAGCGTCTCGCGGATCATCACCTGGTTGGCGCAGATCATGCGCTGGGTGTTGATTACGGCCTTCGGGTTGCCGGTCGAGCCCGAGGTCAGCAGGAACTTCGCTATCGTGTCGGGGCCGATCTTGTCGTGGGCGGCATCGAGGCCTCCGAACAGCGGCGATGCGATCAGATCGGCGAGCATCGTGATCTTGCGGCCCGGCACCGAGCCGAACGACGCCACGATCTCGGTGCCCTCGGGCACGTTGGCGACGAGCGCGTCAGCGAACTTGTCGGCGTCGTCGACGAAGACGAGGCCGGGCGTCAGCAGTTTCATCAGATAAGCGAGCTTGCCATAGTCGCGTGACACCAGCGAATAGGCTGGCGACACCGGGCAGAACGGGACGCCGGCATAGAGCGCGCCGAACGCGACCAGCGCATGGTCGATCGAATTGCCCGACAGGATCATGACCGGCCGGTCCGGCGACAGCCCGCGCGCGAGCAGCCCCGACGCGATGTGCCGGCTCGCCGCCAGCAGCGTGGCATAGGTCAGCTCGCGCCAGCCCTCGGGCCCGACGCGCTCGGCCATGAACACGCGCTCAGGCGTGGCTTTGGCGAAGTGATGCAGCCGGTCGGTGATCCGCTGCGGATAGTCGCCGAGCGGCTGCTTCGGCTGGAGATAGATGGTGCCGTCGTCGCGGCGGTCGACCGTGACGGCCGGGTCGTTGAACGAGATCGCGCGCAACGGATGAACACTGGCGGTGCGCGCCGTGTTGTCCGTTCCTCCCTGTGTGCTTGTTATTGTTTGTGCGGTCATGTCACGTCGGCTTCACTTTTGCGGTCTTGTGATCGAGGAAGGCGCGGATGCGATTTTTGGCCTCCTTGTCGCTCTGCGCGACGGTGGCCATCAGCGATTCCATCAGCAGGCCGGTCTGCGGATTGGCCTCGGCGATCATCGGCAGCGCCTGCAGCACCGCGAAATTCGTCAGCGGCGCGTTGTTCGCGATCTTCGCCGCCAGCTCCATCGCCTTGGTCATCGAGGCACCGGCCTCGACGAGATATTGCGCGAAGCCGTAGGACGAGCCTTCGGTGGCCGAATAGACCCGGCCGGTCAGCATCATGTCCATCATGCGGGCGACGCCGATCAGGCGCGGCAGCCGCACCGAGCCGCCGCCGCCGACGAAGATGCCGCGCTGGCCTTCGGGCAGCGCGAAGTAGGCCGACGGCTCGGCGACACGGATATGCGCGGCGCAGGCGAGCTCGAGGCCGCCGCCGATGACGGCGCCCTTCAGTGCTGCGATCACCGGCACGCGGCAGTACTGGATGCGGTCGAACACACGATGCCACATCTGCGAATGCACCAGGCCCTCGGTCGCGTCACGCTCGCGCAGCTCGGAGAGATCGAGGCCGGAGGAGAAATTGTCGCCGATGCCGTGGATCACGACGCAGCGGACGTCCTCGGGCAGGCTGGTGAAGCAATCGCCGATGGCGAGGATGATGCCGTCATTCAGCGCATTGCGCTTGGCCGGGCGGTTGAGCCCGATCGTCAGGACGGCGCCCTGCTGCTCGATCTGCAGCAGAGACGGATCGCCCGCTGGCGTGGCGGTGTCGGCGTTTCCCATCGCTTGATTGTGTCCTGTTCAGAATAGTTATGTTTTATAACGATCTTCGCGGGAGTCAACAAGCGGCGCCCGACATCATGTTGTGCGATGCAAAAGAACAAGCCGCCGAGGGGCTCGGTCACGCGCAGCATCGTAAGACCCGCCTGCGCGCAAAGGCAAATGACATGATCCGGCGTTCCCGCGGCGAAATCACGCCCGGGGCTTGCTGATCACGTTCACCCTCAAATGCAGAGGGCGCAGGGAAGGCCAGGCGTCGGCTGACGCCTGCGGCCCGCCTGCGAGAAAAAAATGCAGGCGGCAGGTACCACAGGTGCAGCCGGAAAACGCCCGGCCTTCCCTGCGCGATGGTCTTCACGCTTATACGCAGTCTCCCTGGTGCACCGGCTTGTTGGCCACCA
>NZ_JAUEUE010000029.1:0-38974 GCF_032485055.1 Bradyrhizobium sp. SZCCHNRI20481 | reverse complement strand
GTTCTGCCGCGTGCTTTTTTGCTGCACGCGGACCGCGGGTATCAGTCGATACCCGGTCTTCCCTGCGCCTCTTCTTCTCAAGGAGAGGTTCACTCAGACAAAACTTGGGCGGAGATCGCCGCGAGATCGCGAAGCCATGCCTGCTGTTTGAAGCGTGGAGAAAGGTTGCCGCACGATGTCGTTGCACAGGGCATCAGAACTTCGCCGATGTACTGGTCGATGTTCGCTTAGAAGGCACTGTTCATTTCGCCCACTGTCATTCCGGGGCAAGGCCGCAGGCCTTGAACCCGGAATCTCGAGATTGTCTTGCGTTCATGTCCAACAAGCTTGAGATTCCGGGTTCAATCGCCAACGCGCCGCCGCTTCGCGGCTTTGCACTGGCGATTGCCCCGGAATGACGGCGAGGACCGCGGCGGATCTGCTCCTTGTGACGGAGTACGAGCAGAGTCAGTCAGGAGTGCAGTGCCGGCTCCGCATGATGGCAGGCGACGTGATGTCCGGCTGCGGCGGCGCGCAGCGCCGGGTCCTGCGTCCGGCAGATCTCGGTCGCGATCGGACAGCGCGGCTGGAAGCGGCAGCCGCCACCGACACTGCACGGATCGGGCAGGTCGCCCGGCAGCGGCGCGGCGTAGCGGCGGCGCGTCGGGTCGGGCACCGCGTCGATCAGCGCCTTGGTGTAGGGATGCAGCGGCCGGTGCCAGATCTGCGCATGGCTGCCGCTCTCGACGATGCGGCCGAGATACATCACCAGCACGCGGTCGGAGAGATAGCGGACGACGGACAGGTCGTGCGAGATGAAGAGCAGCGACAGATTGAGGCTTTGCTTCAGCTCGGCGAGCAGATTGAGGATCTGCGCCTGCACCGAGAGATCGAGCGCCGACACCGGCTCGTCGCAGATGATGAGGTCCGGTCCCAGGATCAGCGCGCGGGCGATGCCGATGCGCTGGCGCTGGCCGCCGGAGAATTCGTGCGGATAGCGGCCGGCGCTGTCCGGCGGCAGGCCGACGCGCGCCAGGATGTCGTCGACGCGGCGCTGCCGCTCGGCGCGCGTTGTGATACCGTGGACCGCGAGCGGCGCACTCAGGATCTCGCCGATGGTCTGGCGCGGATTGAGCGAGGCGAACGGATCCTGGAACACCATCTGCATCCGCTTACGCCGGCTGCGCAGCGCCCGTTCCGGCAGCGACGTGAGGTCCTCGCCGTCGAACAGGATGCGGCCGCCCGACGGCTCGACCAGCCGCAGGATCGTCTTGCCCAAAGTGGACTTGCCGCAGCCGGATTCGCCGACCAGGCCGATGGTCTCGCCGCGCGCGATCTCCAGCGACACGCCGTCGACGGCATGCACGGCGCTGCGGCCTGACGTGTAGGTGGTGGTGAGGTCAGAGACGGACAGCAGCGTCATGAAGCGATGGTCCTGTTGCAATCGGCGGCGTCACGGCATGGCAGGCGACGCTGCGGCCGAAGCCGGCCAGTTGCTGATCCGGGAAGGCAGTGCGGCAGACGTCGCGGCGCGACGGGCAGCGCGGCACGAACGGGCAGCCTTTTTCCAGCACCGCGGAGCTGATGCTGCCGGGAATTTCCGACAGCCGGCTGTTGCGATAATGCAGGTCGTCGTGCAGGCGCGGCGAGGCTGCGAGCAGCCCTTGGGTGTAGGGATGCAAGGGATCGTTGAACAGCGGCTCGGGCCGTGCCTCCTCGACCTTGCGTCCCGCATACATCACGACGACGCGGTCTGCCCATTGGCCGACGACGCCGAGATCATGGGTGATCAGCAGCAGCGCCAGCGACAATTCGCGCCTGAGACGGTCGAGCAGCTCCAGCACCTGCGCCTGGATGGTGACGTCGAGCGCGGTGGTCGGCTCGTCCGCGATCAGGAGCTTTGGCCGGCAGGCCACTGCGATCGCGATCATCACGCGCTGGCGCATGCCGCCGGAGAGCCGGTGCGGATAGTCGTCGAGGCAGCGGTCGGGATCGGGAATGCGGACGAGATCGAGCAGGTCGCGCGCCTCGCGCCGCGCCTGGGCGCGCGTCAGCCCGCGATGCAGCCGCAGTACCTCGACGATCTGGCGCCCGATCGTGAGCACCGGATTGAGCGAGGTCATCGGTTCCTGGAAGATCATCGCGATGTCGCGGCCGCGGCGCTCGCGCATCGCGGGCTCCGGCACGGTGACGAGATCCTCGCCGGCGAAGCGGATCGATCCGTCAGTGATGCGCGCCGTCTTCGGCAGCAGCCGCATCAGGGCGAGCGCGGTCAGCGACTTGCCCGAGCCGGATTCGCCGACGATCGCAAGCGTCTCCGCCTCGGCGACCTCAAAGCTGAGGTCCTTGACCGGCGTCGCGTTGGGAAAGCGGATTGTCAGCCCTTCGGTGTCCAGCAGGGTGGCCATGGTCAGCGCTTCACGCTGGTGCGCGGATTGAGCACGTCGGTCAGGCCATCGCCGATCAGGTTCAGCGACAGCACGGTCAGGACGATCACCACGCCGGGCAGGGCGGTCAGATACCAGGCGGTGCGGATCAGCTCGCGCCCGGAGCCGATCATGCTGCCCCAGCTGACGACGTTGGGATCGCCGAGACCGAGGAACGACAGCGCGGCCTCCATCAGGATCGCGGTCGCGACCATGACGGACGCCGTGACGATGATCGCCGGCAGGGCGTTCGGCAGGATCTCGCGGATCACGATGCGGCCATGGCCGAAGCCGAGGCTGCGCGCGGCCATCACGAAATCCTTCTCGCGCAGCACGCGGAATTCGGCCCGCACGAGACGCGCGATGGTCGGCCAGGTGACGAGACCGATCGCCCAGGTCACGGTCAGGATCGACGGCTGCGCGATCGCGACCAGCACGACCAGCAGGATGAAGCTCGGCACGGTCTGGAACAGCTCGATCACGCGGACCAGCACATCGTCGATCCAGCCGCCGCGATACCCTGCGGTGGCGCCGACCAGGATCCCGACGCTGACGCCGATCGAGGTGGCGACGACGCCGATCAGCAGTGACACCCGCGCGCCATGGAACAGGCCGGCGGCGACGTCGCGGCCGAGCGAGTCGGTGCCGAACGGAAACGCCGTGGTCTGGCCGGGCCACAGCAGCGGCCGCGCCACCATCGACAGGGGATCGCCAGGATACAGCCAGGGCGCCAGCGCTGCGGCAATGATGATCAGCGACAGCAGCGCGCCGCCCGCTGCCACCGACGGATTGCGCACCAGACGGAGCACGGTCAGGCGGCGAACATTGTGGCTGGTCGCACTGATCACATGGGTGTCGGCGGCGTGCAGGTTGGGCCAGGACAACGGGCTGACTTCGGCCGAGACGGCAATCGGCGGCGTGTCGGCTTCCGGCTGAAGAAGGGTCGTGCGCGTGTTGATCTGGAGCATCAGCGGGTCTCGATACGTGGGTCAAGCCAGGCCTGCACGAGATCGACCGTCACATTGGCGATGATCACGAGCAGGGACGACAGCAGGAGAATGCCGAGCAGCACGCTGAAATCGCGGCTCATGACCGCCTCGAAGGCGAGGCGGCCGAGCCCGGGCCAGCTGTAGACCGTCTCGACGACGACGGCGCCGCCGAGCAGACCGCCGAGATGCATGCCGGCCACCGTCGTCACCGGCAGCAGCGCGTTGCGCAGCACGTGGCCGAAGGTGATCGCGAACGGCGACAGGCCCTTGGCCGCGGCAGTCCGCACATAGTCCTGGGTCTGCGCATCGAGCATCGCCGCGCGCGTCAGGCGCGAATAGATCGCGATGTAGAACAGCGCGAGCGACAGCGCGGGGAGCACCATGTAGCGCGCCCGATCGATGACGGCCTCGAAGCCGCTGATGTTGGCGCCGATCGTGCCGGAGCCGCCGCTCGGCAGCCAGCCGAGCTTGACCGAGAACAGGAGGATCAGCATCAGCCCGATCCAGAAGCCGGGGATCGAGTAGAACAGCGTGATCCCGACCGAGATCAGCCGATCCGGCCAGCGCCCGGCGTAGGTCGCCATCACGGTGCCGAGCGCGATGCCGCCGGCGAGCGCGAGCGTGAGCGCGGTCAGCATCAGGATGACCGTGCCCGGCAGCCGCTGCGCGATGATGTCGGAGACCGGCAGATTGTAGCGCGGCGAGAAGCCGAGGCTGAAATGGGCGAGATTGTCGAGATAGGCGATCAGTTGGACCAGCACGGGCTGATCCAGCCCGAACCGGGCGCGCAGCGCTGCGACCGTCTCCATGGTCGCGGATCCCGACTCGCCGGCGAGCACGTCGGCGGCATCGCCCGGTGCAAGCTGTAGCAGCAGGAAGTTGAGGATGACGATGCCGACGACGGTCGGCACCGCCTGCAACGTCGTGCGTCGCAGCACCTTGGCAAGACGGGTCACGTTCGACATGCCGTCCCTCGGACAATCTCGTGCATTCGCATTATTTCGTTCACCCCCACGCCAGCGCTTGAGTGTCGAGAGTGAATGACGCTCCATCTGATTTTTGAGCACGACGCGATCCGCTTGAGGCGCCGATAGGTGGTGATCGGTCCGAGAAGGGCTACGATATCGCGGTGCTCAACGATCATCACTTCACGTCGTCTGACAATCGGTTGCACGAGTAATCCATCGAACATCTGCCAAATCAATCCACTTTGGAGCTTAGATCGATAATGAAAAGATTACGGCTGTAAAAACTGGCTACAGCGAACGTGTTCACGCGTGCGCTTCACCAACAAAAAAAGCAAATTCTCTGAAGCCCGTGCGTATCATGGCGCATCTGACGTTCCAGTTGCCAGGCGATGCGCGGCGCAAAGAGCCTGAATGGCAGCTCCGCCGATCTCTGTGATCAATTCCTCAACCTGAACTGACCATTTCAACCTCGTCTCGGAGACTCCGGATGGCTCGCCGCAAAGACAAGCTTTCGCTCGGTGCATTTCTTCTGTTCACGGGCCATCACGTCGCGGCGTGGCGCTCCAAGGATGCCTCCGACAGCCAGACGCTGCAGGACTTCGTGCAATTCGCCAGGCTTGCCGAGGACGCCAAGTTCGACGCGGTGTTCTTGGCCGATCAGGTCGGCGTCAAGATCGACCGGCTCAATGCTGCGAGCCGCAAGGCGCATACTGGCGTGTATCCGTTCGAGCCGCTGACCCTGCTGTCGGCGCTGTCGTCGGTGACGTCGCGGATCGGTCTCGTGGCGACGGTGTCGACCAGCTACAACGAGCCGTTCAACGTGGCCCGGCAGTTCGCCTCGCTCGACCGGCTGAGCGGTGGGCGGGCTGGGTGGAATCTCGTGACCTCGACGGATGCCTCGGCCGCGCTGAACTTCAATCATGACGGCCTCATCCCGCATGCGGATCGCTATGCGCGCGCCGAGGAGTTCGCCGATGTCGTCGACGGGCTCTGGGACAGCTGGGACGACGACGCCTTCCTGCGCGACCGCGCCGACGGCGTCTATTTCGACGCAGCCAAGCTGCATGTTCTCGATCACCGCGGTCGGCATTTCAAGGTGAGGGGACCGCTCAACATTCCGCCGTCGCCGCAGGGCCGGCCGGTCGTCGTACAGGCCGGGTCGAGCGAGCCCGGCAAGGCGCTGGCGGCGCGGACGGCGGAAGCGATCTTCACCGCGCAGCAGACGCTCGCCGATGCCGTCGCGTTCTATGCCGACGTCAAGGGCCGGCTGGCCAAGTTCGGCCGCGAGCCCGACGACCTCAAGATTCTGCCGGGCGTGTTTCCGGTGGTCGGCGAGACCGAGAGCGAAGCCGAGGAAAAGTTCGACTATCTGCAATCGCTGATCTCGCCCGAGGTCGGCCTCGACCTGCTCGCGACCTTCCTCGGCACGACGGAGATCTTGAACGCCGATCCCAACGGGCCGGTGCCGGCCTTGAAGGAGACCGAGGGCGGCAAGAGCCGGCAGGCCCTGCTGGTCGACCTCGCGCGCCGCGAGGGCCTGTCGCTGCGCGACCTCTATCTGCGCATCGCTGGCGCCCGGGGGCATTGGCAGGTGGTGGGCACGCCGAGCCAGATCGCCGATCAGCTCGAGGAGCGCTTCGAGAATTACGGCGCCGACGGTTTCAACATCATGGCGCCGACCCTGCCGACGGGCCTCGAAGACTTCATTCGCTTGGTCGTGCCGGAGCTGCGCCGTCGTGGCCTGTTCCGCGAGGAGTATGAAGGCCGCACCCTGCGCGATCATCTCGGCCTGCGCCGGCCCCAGCGTCAGGTGCGTGCGGCTGTTGCGGCGGAGTAGCGGCTGGACAGATAGATCGGCCTCACGAAGGCTCGCAACTCATCATAGCATACCATGACGTGCTCGCGAAATGCGGGCCGCTGTGACAGTCGCTCGTAATAGGCATGGATGGAGGGATGAGGGCGGCGTTCGATGCCGATATCGAAATAGCAAAACAGGATGTGTCCGAACTGGATATCTGCCAGCGTGATCACATCGCCGCACAGGAAATCGCTCCGCGCCAGCCGGGCCTCTGCGATATCGAGCGCACGCGACAGATCTCCGATCGCGCGGCGCACCACAGGCCAGTCGATGTCTGATGGCGCGGTCCGTACTGTAGCGCCGAAGACCGGTCCGGTGAACGCGAGGGCGATGTTGAGTCTAGCCCACTCGGCCCACATGTCGATCTTGGCGCGATCTGCCGGGACGGCCGGCCAGATTGACGGGCTGCCGTACCGGGCGGCGAGATAGCGCAGGATCGCTCCCGTTTCCCAGATCGGCCGATCGTCCTCGTCGACCAGCACGGGGATCGTGCCATTGGGATTCATGGTCAGGAATTCCGGCGTGTCGGTTCCGCCGTAGCGATGGCCGACGTCATGTCGCCGATATGTGAGCCCGAGCTCGCCGATGCACCACATCAGCGCCTGGACATTCGAAGAGGTCTTCCGTCCCCAAACGGTGAGCATGAAAGGTGCCCCTGCAGCGCGCGGCGGTCCAGTCTCGCCCGAGTGCCCATCCTGCACCCAACCAGACGGCAGCTCAACGCATCAATCGTCACTGGATCGCTCTGCTTCTGAGAAGAGTCGAGAATGCGCTGGAATTTTTCACGTTGAGTATCCGCTTCGATCGCTCTCTTTAGGTGCGAACGGGCTGCAGAGAAAGAAGCACACCACGCTCTTCGTGCGCGAGAAACGATCCTTCCCTGGTCGCGGCCAACTTTGGTTGCGCGTTTCATTGTCAGCGCAGGCTTTCGTCTCCACTATCAGCGCCGTTCAATGCGATCTGTTGGAGACCAAGCGACATGAAACGTACGCTGCTTTCGATCCTCGCCGGACTTGTGCTGTTTGCTGTACCGGCGTTTGCCGATCAGAAGATCAAGGTCGGAATCTCCGGCGGCGATGCCGAGATTCTCTGGGCGAAGGTGAAGGAGATCGCAGCCAGGGACGGGCTCGACGTGTCCGTCGTCGTCTTCAACGACTATCTGCTGCCGAATGCGGCGCTCGACTCAGGCGATCTCGACGCCAATGCGTTCCAGCATCGGCCGTTCCTCGACAACCAGATCAAGACGCGCGGCTACAAGATCGTGCCGGTCGGCACTACGATCATCGCACCGATCGGGCTGTACTCGAAAAAGGTGAAATCGGTCGACGAGATTAAGCAGGGCGCTGCGATCGGGATTCCGAACGATCCCTCGAATGGCGGCCGGGCGCTGCTGCTGTTGCAGGCCGAGAGGCTGATCAAGGTCAAGGAGGGCGCCGGCCTGCTGCCGACTGTGCTCGACGTGGTCGACAATCCGCGCAAGCTGCAGTTCCGCGAGATCGATGCCGCGTAGCTGCCGCGCAGTCTCGGCGATCTCGATGCCGCGGTGGTCAACACCAACTACGCGGTGCCGGCCGGTCTCATTCCGGGCAAGGATTCGATCGCGATCGAATCGCCTGCCGAAAATCCCTACAGCAACTTCATTGCGGTGCGCGAGCGCGACAAGGATGCACCGTGGGTGCCGACGCTGGTCCGCGCCTTCCAGAACGACACCATCCGCCAGCTGATCAAGGACCGGCTGCCGGGACAGATTCCGGCGTTCTGATCGCGCGTCGAATGTAACGGTTGGGTCGGCCGCAGTCGATGTCGGGGAGGTGCGCATGGCGAGACAGCTTCATCTGAATCTCAACTTTCTCAACGCCGGCACGTTCGGCGCCGCCTGGCGCTGGCCGGCGTCCGATCCCACAGGCTTCTTCGACATCGACTATTGGGTCCGCACTGCGAAGCTCGCCGAGCGCGCGACGTTCGATGCGGTGTTCCTGGCGGATTTTCCGTCGCTGTCGGACAGTCCTGAATTCCGATCGTTCCAGTCGCTCGAGCCGAGCATCGTGCTCACCGCCATCGCCGCGGCGACCACGCATGTCGGGCTGATCGGCACCGCATCCTCGTCCTATAACGAGCCATATAACATCGCCCGCCGCTGGGCGTCGCTCGATCATGTCAGCCGCGGCCGCGCCGGCCTCAACGTCGTGACCACGGCTGATCCGGCCGCGGGACGCAATTTCGGTGCGGATGTGCGTCCGGCGCACGACGCGCGGTACGAAAGAGGTGCCGAGTTCACCGAGGTGGTCGGGGCACTCTGGGACAGCTGGGACGATGACGCCGTGCTGGGCGACAAGGCGGCCGGGCGGCTCACCGATCCATCGCGGATCCACGCGATCAATCATCGCGGCAAGCACTTTTCCGTCGCGGGACCGCTCAACGTGCCGCGCTCACCGCAGGGGCGGCCGATCGTGGTGCAGGCCGGCGGCTCCGACGCCGGGCGCGACCTCGCGGCGCGCTATGCGGACGCCGTCTTCTCCGTGGCGCTCACCCTCGATGAGGCCGAGGAGTACAGCAACGATCTGCGCGCGCGGACGGTCGCGCATGGCCGGCGCGCCTCTGATATCCTGATCTTCCCGGGACTCGTCACCGTGATCGGCGGCACCGAGGCCGAGGCGAGGCAGCGCGAGCAGGAACTGTGGGAGCTGTTGCCGTTCGAATATGGTCTGCGGCGGCTTGCAGGCACGCTCGGCGTTCCCCCTGAGAGTCTCGAACTCGACAAGCCGTTGCCACCCTTGCCGTTGGCGGCCGACGGCATCCAGACCTTCTTCAAGGGCGCTGTCGCGACGGCCCAGCGCGGCAATCTGACCGTGCGCCAGCTGATCCGCGCGCAGGGCGGCGGCACCAGCCATCGCATCGTGGTCGGCACGCCCGAGCAGATTGCTGACGGCATCGCAGACTGGTTCGCCACCGGCTTCGTCGACGGATTCAATGTCATGCCGGACGTGATCGCCTCCGGCTTCGATGCGTTTGCGGAGCAGGTGGTGCCGCTGCTGCGGCGCAAGGGCATCTTCCGCGAGCACTATGAGGGCGCGACGCTGCGCGACCATCTCGGGCTTGCTCGCCCCGTGCGTCGTGCCGCACCGGGCGAGACGCGCTTCGGCTCGCCGACCAATGTCGCGGCGCTGCGGCCGTAATCTCAGTCGTGGAAGGTCTGGAGACATTGCGATGAACGCACCACTCGTATCGATCGCGCCGTCGCGCTTTCCGAGCATCGATGTCGATGCCCTTGCGGCCCGCCTGCATGAGAATGCCGAGCTGGCGCTCGTCGATGTCCGGGAGGAGGGGGTGATTGCCGGAGACGGCCATATCATCTTCTCGGTCCCGCTGCCGCTGAGCCGGCTCGAGCACCGCGCCGGCAGCCTGCTCAAGCGACGAGGGGTGCCGATCGTCGTGACCGATAGCGGGCCAGGCGACCTCGCCGCGCGTGCGGCCGCGAAGCTCGCGGAGCTCGGCTTCGTGGACGTGTCGCTGCTGAGTGGCGGTGTGGCCGCCTGGGCCGCCTCGGGCCGCGAGGTCTATACCGGCTCCGGCGCCTATTCGAAGGCCTTCGGCGAATTCGTCGAGCACGCCTACGGTACGCCGCGCATTTCGGCTGAGGAGTTCAAGGGGCGTGTCGATGCCGGCGAGCGCATCGTCGTGCTCGACGGCCGTACGCTGCAGGAGTTCGAGAATTTCTCGCTGCCCGGGGCCCATGCGGTGCCCAATGCCGAGCTGCCGCTGCGCGCCCACGATCTGATCACATCGCCTGATGATCTCGTGGTCGTCAATTGCGCCGGCCGGACGCGGTCGATCATCGGCGCGCAGGCGCTGATCAATGCCGGCCTGCCCAATAAGGTGGTGGCGCTCGAGAACGGCACGATGGCCTGGCTGGCCAACGGCTGGAGCCTCGAGCACGGCCGGCAGGCGGAGCTCCAGCCGCCCAGCAATGCCGCATTGGCGCAGGCGAAGGCCGCGGTCGCGCAGCTGTCACACCGCTTCGCGCTGTCGTGGATCGACGAGGCGGCGCTGGATCGCTTCCGCAGCGAAGCTGAGCAGCGTTCGCTCTACGTCTACGATGTCCGCAGCAAGGCCGAGTTCGAGGCCGGCCATCTGCCTGACGCGCATTGGGCTGAGGGCGGCCAACTGGTCCAGGGCGTCGACCGCTGGGTCGGTGCGCGCAACGCCCGCATCGTCGTCGTCGACGACGAGGTGGGCGTGCGCGCCGCGATCACCGCGAGCTGGCTGGTGCAGCTCGGCTGGGGCGAGGTGCACGCGCTGGCGGTGTGGCAGACCGGTGAGGGACGGTTGGCCGGGCCGGATCGTCCGCCCTTGCTGCGCGCGCCGCCTTCGGTGGAGACGATCGCGCCTGCCGCGCTGAAGCACGAGCTCGACGCGGGCGCGGTCACCGTGATCGATCTCGACACCAGCCTCGCCTATGCGTCCGGCCACATTCCCGGCGCAAGATTCGCCGTCCGCGCCAGGCTCGATGTTTCGCGCGACATCGAGGGTGGTTCTGCAATCGTGCTGACGTCCGCCGATGGCATCCTTGCAGCCTTTGCCGCCGCGGAGCTTGCGCCGCGGACCGGACGATCCGTTCGTGTGCTGGCTGGCGGCACGCAGGCGTGGCGCGCGGCAGGCCTTCCGCTGGAGACGGGCGAGACCGCACTCATCCATGACGCCGACGACGTCTGGCGTTCCCCTTATCAGAAGTCCGGCGACAGGCTTGCCGCCTTCAAGGCCTATCTCGATTGGGAGATCGGCCTGCTGGCGCAAATCGAGCGTGATCCCGATCTGTCGTTCAAGGTCTTTCCATGAGTCTGGCGGGATCGCCCATGGCCGCCGTCGACGTCGCTGGCCACGAGCCGCGTGACGCTGCGGCGCGTGTGCATCTCGTCGATCTCGGTGCCGGTGATCCCGCGATCGGCAGACGCTCATGGATTGCGAGCGGCCGCGATGCACTCAGGGCGCTGGTGCCGGTCTCGCTCTTGGCGGTGTGGCAGGCGGTGTCCGGTTTCGGCATGGTCGAGCCCACCGTCTTGCCGTCGCCGCTGACGGTCCTCGAAGCATTCGCGGAGCTGATCACGACGGGTGAGCTGCAGGCGGCCATTCCGGCCTCGCTCCGCCGCGCGCTCAGCGGGCTGGCGCTGGGGGCTGGCACCGGTCTGGCGCTCGGCTTGTTCGCCGGACTCTGGCGGCTCGGCGAGGAGCTGTTCGATGCACCGCTGCAGATGCTGCGCACGATCCCGTTCATCGCGATGATTCCGCTCTTCATCATCTGGTTCGGCATCGGCGAGACCGCCAAGATCGCGCTGATCTATGGCGCGACGATCTTCCCCGTCTACCTCAACACCTATGCCGGCGTGCGCGGCGTCGATCCCAAGCTGATCGAGGCCGGCAAGGTGTTCGGCCTCGATCCGCGGCAGATCGCGCTGCGGGTAATCCTGCCGACCGCGTTGCCGTCGATCCTGGTCGGCATCCGTTTCTCCGCCGGTGTGTCGTTGCTGGCGCTGGTCGCCGCCGAGCAGATCAATGCCCGCTCCGGCATCGGCTACATCCTCAACAATGCCAACCAGAACCAGCGCACCGACGTGATCATCGCCGGCATCATCGTCTATGCGCTGCTCGGCATCGTGATCGATCTCGTGATGCGCTGGGTCGAACGCGTAGCGCTGCCATGGAGGGCCTCGCTTGTCTTTGCATGATCTGGCCAGCGTACGCTCGATCTCACCGGTCGCGTTCGAGACCGGGCAGGGCGCCGTCGACAACGACTTCGGTCCCGAGACCGTGCGGCTGCGCGGCGTTCGGCGCAGCTTCGCCGGCCGCGCCGTGCTCGACGGTATCGATCTTTCGGTGCGCAAGGGCGAGTTCGTTGCCCTGCTGGGGCCCTCCGGCACCGGCAAGACGACACTGCTGCGCATCCTTGCCGCGCTGGACCGCGCCGATGCGGGCGAGGTCGCGGTGGCAGCCTCGCGCTCCGTGGTGTTTCAGGAGCCGCGGCTGGTGCCGGCGTTGAAGGTCTGGCGCAACGTCGTCCTCGGTCATCCGCGCAATGCCGCGACCCGCACGCTTGCGGCGACCGCGCTCGCCGAGGTCGGTCTGGCAAGCCATGCCGATGCCTGGCCGCGCACGCTTTCCGGCGGCGAGGCGCAGCGCGTCGCGCTCGCACGGGCGCTGGTGCAGGAGCCAGACCTGCTGCTGCTCGACGAGCCGTTCGCCGCGCTCGATGCGCTGACCCGGATTCGCATGCAGGGCCTGGTGCATGAGCTGGTGCGGCGGCATTCCCCCGGCGTGGTGCTGGTGACGCACGACATCGACGAAGCGCTCGCCCTCGCCGATCGGGTCGTGGTCCTCAATGGCGGCCGCGTGCGCCTCGATGAACACATCGACACGCCGCGGCCGCGGGCGCGCACCGATCGTCATATCGAACTGCTGCGCCAGCGCTTGCTGGCCGAACTCGGCGTCGCGACCGACGCTGCGCCGATCTGAAACGCTCATGAGGATGATGATGAAGACAGCTCTCTCGACAGGTCTCCGCACATCGCTGGTTGCCGCGGCTGTGCTGGCGATCGGCTTCACGACCGCAGCCTTTGCCGAAGGCGCCAAGCCGGTGCTACTGGTCGGCTTCCAGGATCAGACGTTGCCGGAGACGGTCGCCGCGTCGAAAGTGCTCGAAGGCGCGCCCTACGAGGTGCAATGGGTCACCCTGACCGGCCCGGCGGCGCAGCTCTCCGCGCTGTATTCGAAGGCGATCGACATCGGGCACATGGGCGACACCTCGCTGATCATCGAGCAGGGCAAGGCCAAGGAGGAATGGACTGCCGCAACCGTCCCGCTGCAGATCGTGGCCGGCTGGCGCACCGCCGACAAGAAATATCCGCCGATCGTGACGGTGGCGCGGGCCGGCACCGGCGTCGAGACGCTGGCCGATGCGAAGGGGCATTCCTGGTCGCATAATTTCGGCGGCTATAACTATCTGCAATATGTGCTGTCGCTGGTGAAGGCCAGACTGACCGAGAAGGACATCGAGGCGGTCCGCCTTCAGGACACCACCACGAGCGCGGCCGCCTTCAACTCCGGCAAGGTCGACATCTTCTCCGGCTCGACACTCGGGGTTGTCGACGCCATCGAGGCCGGCAAGGCGAAGATTCTCGTCAACAGCGACGAGCTCGACATTCCCGCCCTCAACGTCTTCACCGCCCGCGGCGACGTGCTGCGTGATCCCGCGAAGAAGGCGCAGATCGCGGACTTCCTGACCCGGCTCGGGACCTACTGGGCCTGGTATCCGGATCACAAGGCGGAGATCGAAGCCATCTTCGTCGAGAAGCTGAAGCAGACGCCGCAGCGCGCGAAATTCGTCGCGGCTTTTCAGCAATCCTCGTTCGTGGCGTTCGACGATGCGCTTGTCGCGCGCGAGCAGCGTATCGCCGAGGTATTGCTGACGTCCGGCGTCATTCCGAAGGCCATCAATGTTGCCGTGGAGTTCAATCGCGACTTCAACGCGGCCGCGGTGGCGCAGCGCTGAGCCCGACAGAGGAGAACGAGCATGACGCAGATCGAACTCGGCTGGGGCAGTGTCCCCAGCGCGCGCTACGAGCAACTGGCCGAGCCGTTCCGGCCGCTGTTCCAGAAGATCCGGGCGAGCGCCGTGGAGCGGGATCTCGAGCGGAAGCTTCCCTATGACGAGATCAAGGCGTTAAGGGCGGCGGGCTTCACCGCGGTCCGTGTGCCCACGGAGTTCGGCGGCGGCGGTGCGACCTTGCCGGAGCTGTTCAACCTGCTGATCGAGCTGTCCGAGGGCGACTCCAACGTCACCAACGCGGTGCGCGCGCATTTCGGTTTCACCGAGGATGTCCTGAACTCGCGCAATTCGCAGCGCCGCGCGCTGTGGCTCGGCCGCCTCGCCGAAAAGACGTTCTTCGGCAACGGTCATACCGAGATCGGCGATGCCAGCCTGAGCGCCTTCTCGACCGTGGTCTCGAAGAAGGACGGGCGCGATGTCCTCAACGGCCGCAAATATTACACGACGGGCACGCTGTTCGCCGACTGGATCAATGTCGCCGCGCAGCTCGAGAATGGCGATCCGGTTGGCGTCGTGGTGTCGCGCCACGGCGGCGGCGTCGAAGTGCTGGACGATTGGAACGGGTTCGGCCAGGCGACCACCGCGAGCGGCACTGCGATCTTCACCGATGCGCCGATCGAGCTGGACCAGATCGTTCCGGTCAGCGAGCGCTTCAAATACTCCAATCCGTTCTACCAGCTGGTGCATCTCGCGACCTTGGCCGGCATCGGCCGCGCCGCGGCCGGCGACGTCGCCCGCCTGGTCCGCGAGCGTAAGCGCGTCTTCAGCCACGGCAATGCGCCGACTGTCTCGGCAGATCCGCAGATCCTGCAGATCGTCGGGCGCGTTCGCGGCAATGCCTATGCGGCCGGTCTGATCGTGCTCAAGGTCGCCGAGGCCCTGCAGCGCGCCTATGAGGCGCGCCTGACCGGGGACGACGAGCGTGCCGCCAGCGCCATCGCAATTGCGGAGATCGAGCTCGACCAGTCGGTCACCGTCGTCTCCGACCTGGTGCTGCAGGCGACCACCATCCTGTTCGACGCGCTCGGCGCCTCCTCGGCCGCGAAGCCGCTCGCGCTCGACCGCTACTGGCGCAACGCGCGGACCATCATCTCGCACAATCCGCGGGTCTATCGCGACCGCATCGTCGGCGACTTCGCCGTCAACGGCACGCCGCCGCCCGGCCAGTACCGGATCGGCACAGCGGGGTAGGGACCGCCTGCAATGGTCTCATCTCCCCGGCGCGAGCCTCATCGCCTATGCGCCGACGAGATGGAGTTCACATGCCCGGACAATCTCGGCGTCCGTCCCGGAGAAGGTCGAAGTGAGGAACATTCTCGTTCGATCCTTATCGGCGACTGCTTCATTCCATTTCAGCTTGCCAAATTGCCAGCAAACTTCGCGTTTCCTCGCATAAGTTGCGGGAAGATTCTTCGTTAGCAGCCGTCCGGCATAGCTCGGAACGATGCGGCTCACTAGTTCAGGAGATTGATCATGTCGGATGGTCTGCGAACCCCGGCTCCGTCCCGGCGTGCGTTTCTCGCAGGCACCGCGTCGCTGGCCGCGAGCGTGTCGCTTGGCGGCGGTGTCAGAGCCGCCGGTGCGCAAGGAACCGCACCCGTCACGGGTGGACGGATGATCTATCTTGAGCAGCAGGCGCATACCAACCCGTACCCCCCGGCCGGCGGCTTCTACCCCAATGGCGGCGTGCTCAATCAGATCACCGACAAGCTGACCTATCAGAATCCGAAGACGCTGAAGATCGAGCCTTGGCTGGCCGAGAGCTGGACCGTCAACGCGGAGCGGACGGACTATGTCTTCAAGCTGCGCAAGGGCGTGACCTTCTCCGACGGCGCGCCGCTCGATGCCGCAGCCGTCGCCGTTCTATCGCATGGCGGGCGACGTCGATTACATGCTGCGCGTGGTCGTTGCTGACATGCAGAGCTATGATCTGTTCTACAAGAAGCTCATCGGCTCCGTCGCCTTGAAGAATGTGACGTCGCGGTTCGCCATGGAAAAGATCAAGTCCGTCGTTGTCCGTTCCGCCGGTTGAAGCGACGTAGCGACCGATCGTGACAGCGATCGGAGGTGAGAGCGGCTCGTCGAGCTGATCCCCGGTCACTCCGCCGCGTCGGTCCTTTCCGGCGTGAGTTGCTGCAGGAGAGCAGGATCGCGATGGCGCGCGCCAGGATGCGTTGCATGCAGGAGAGGCCCGCGGCCGGGAAACAGCTTCTCCCGCAATGTCCCGTCGCGATAGGCGGTCTTGTAGACACCGCGCGACTGCAGCTCCGGTACCACCAGGTCGACGAAGGCTTCGAGGGATTCCGGCGCCACCAGGCGGAGCAGGTTGAAGCCGTCGACGTCGGTCTCGTCGGCCCAGGCGATCAGCTCGTCGGCGACGTCCTGCGGCGAGCCGACGACGAAGGGTGAGCGGGCACCGGCGCGGCTCAAGGCGGCGAGATCGCCGATGCGGACCGGCCGTTCGCTGCGCACGGTAAAATTCTCGACCATCGACTGGATGGCGTTGCTTTCGACATATCGGATCGGGTCGTCCGGATTGTAGGTCGAGAAATCGATGCCCGCCCAGCCTGAGAGCAGCGCAAGCTGTCCGGCCTGGTCGACATGCGCGGCGTAGTCCGCGAGCAGGTCGTTGGCCTCGGCCTGCGTCGGCGCCACGATGACGGTCGCGCCGGCGAACAGGCGGATGTCGTAGGGATCGCGGCCTGCGTCTTTCGCTGCCTCCCGGATCTCGCGCACCGCGCGCGCCAGCACCGGCCGGGTCTGACCGTTCAGGAAAATGGCCTCGGCATGGCGGGCGGCGAAGACGCGGCCGCGCTTCGACGTGCCCGCTTGGTAGAGCAGGGGCGTGCGCTGCGGCGAGGGCTCGGCGAGATGAATGCCGTCGACCTTGAAATGGGCGGCTTGATGCTGGACCCGATGCACCTTGGACGGATCGGTGAACAGGCCTGTGGCGCGATCACGATGAACCGCGCCGGGCTGCCAGCTGCCCTCCCAGAGCTTGTAGACCGCGGCAAGGAAATCCTCGGCCGCATCGTAGCGGTCGTCATGGGCGTGATTTTTCGGCAGGCCCATGCCGCGCGCGCCGCTGTCGAGATAGCCGGTGACGATGTTCCAGTCGATCCGGCCGCTGCTCAGATGATCGAGCGTCGAGAAGCGCCGTGCGAACTGATAGGGGTGCTCATAGGTGAGGTTGGCGGTGATGCCGAAGCCGAGATGCCGGGTGACGAGCGCCATCGCCGAGACCAGCAAGGTCGGCTCGGCATTGGGCAACTGGATCGCTTGCGCCAAGGCGGTGTCAGCGCTGTTGCCGTACACGTCGTAGACGCCGAACACATCGGCGAGGAAGATGCCGTCCAACAGGCCGCGTTCGGCCGTCCTGGCATAGTCGACCCAGTAGTCGAGCGTGTTGTAGTTGATGGACTGATCGCGCGGGTGTGACCACAGCCCGCCCCAATTGTGGCTCGGGGCCATCATGTTGAAGGCGTTGATCCTGAGCTCGCGCGATCTGGTCATCGTTCGACTTTCGAGAATCGTGATCGGAACTGAATCGTCCAGCGGATAGCGCTGGCGATCGGATTCGACGATAGCAGCTCGGCCGGAGCACGTTGTTTTCATTTGAGTAGCACGGCGGATCAATCGTTCTGTCGCGACATGTCGGAGCGATATCGTTTCACTGCCGTCTGTGACGATTCTAACGGGTCTTCCGGGCAGTTGCGCTGCCTCGCGCGCAACACGGCGCACCGGTCATCCTCCGGAGCAACTCTGAGCTGGACAACAAACGCATGCTTCGGCGGCGTGAACGGGAAAGAAACGAACCCCACGAGGCACGGCCACAGGACGTGCATCGTTTTTTCTCGCGGGCGCTCGACAGCGGCGGCGCCGCTGCACATCATTCTCAGCTCGATAGTGATGGACTATGAAAACAAGGATTTGATGTTGATGAAGATGCTGTTGCGCGTGATGCTGGTCATGGGCCTGGTGTCGGGCCTCTCCGTCGGTAGTCGCGCCGACGAGCCGTTGAAGATCTCGACCAGCGCCGGTCCGATCGGCCAGCTGGTCGGGTTTGCCGCCAAGCTTGCCAAGGAGAAGGGGCAGGACGTCAAGGTAGTCGAGCTGTCGGACTGGGTCGCGATCAACGAGGTCGTGAATTCGGGCGACGTCGACGCCAATCTGTTTCAGCACGCCACCTATCTCGGACTGCAGAACAAGCAGCGCGAATACAATCTGGTCCAGGTCGACAAGGTCGGCGTGATCGCGCCGGTCGGGCTGTTTTCCAGGAAGATCAAGAAGCTCGATGAGGTGAAGGACGGCGATTCCGTCGCCATTCCCAATGAGCCGCTCAATGGCGCGCGCGGGCTGATCCTGCTGGAGCGCGCCGGTCTGATCAAGCTGACGCCCGGCAAGGGCTTCTCGGTCTCCAAGTTCGACATCATCGAGAACCCAAAGAACCTGAAGATCGTCGAGTTCGATCCGGCGCAGACCTACCGCTCGCTCGATGACGTCACGCTGGGGCTGGTGAACATCACCTATCTGATCCCGGCTGGCGGCGATCCGAAATCGGCGCTGATCATCGACCGGACCATCGACGACGGCCTGGTGCTGCGCTTCACCGCGCGGGCGGACAAGAAGGACAATCCAAAGCTGAAGGCCTTCATCGAGGTCTTCAAGTCGCCGGAGGTCAAGCAGTTCATCGAGGAGAAGCTGCCGGCATTCATTCCGGCCGGCTTCGACAGCAAGGCGTCTTGAGCAAGATCAGTTGCTGCGTGTCGCGGGAGCGGGCTCCGCCGGCTCTCGCGGCGCACTGGCTGCGACCGGAAGAGGAACGAGAGACATGATGTCGACGCGCAAGCAACTCCCGATCGGGCTGTTGGCCGCGCTGACCTTTGGCCTGCTCGGCCAGGCCGCGGCCCTAGCCGAGCCGCTGACGGTGCGGATCGGCTTCGCCTCGGTCGGTGCCGACAACCGGCAGTTCTCCGGCGGCTCGTCCGTGGCGATCGCCCATTCCGAGCGGTATGTCGAGCAAGAGCTGCGCGACCTGCCGGACGTCAGGATCGAGTGGTCGTTCTTCAAGGGGGCGGGTCCCGCGGTCAACGAAGCCTTCGCCAACAATCAGCTCGATTTCGCCCTGCAGGGCGATCTGCCCCAGATCATCGGCCGTGCCAACGGGCTGAAGACGAAGATCCTGCTCGCCGCCGGCGCGCATGCTCCGATCTACCTCGCTGTCCCCAAGGACTCGCCGATCCGCAAGGTCGCCGATCTCAAGGGCCGAAAGGTGTCGATCTTCCGCGGCACCAACAACCATCTCGCCGCGGTGAAGGTGCTGGCGGGCTACGGCCTGCAGGAGAAGGACGTCCAGGTCATCAATATGGACACGGCGACGACCAACGCCGCCCTGACGTCGCGCGACATCGACGCCGCGTTCGGCAACTTCCCGCTCGCGAGCCTTGCCGAGAAGAACATCGCCAAGATCATCTACACGACCAAGGGTGACAACCCGGCCTATGAGCGGCATTCGACCTTGATCGGGCAGGAGGCCTTCATCGCGGCCCATCCCGACGTGACGCAGAAGATCGTCTCGGCGATCGTGCGCGCGGCGCGCTGGTCGTCGGACGAGGCCAACCGCGAGGCGTTCTTCGAGATCTCGGCGCGCTCCGGCTTCCCGGCGTCGGGCTATCGGTTCGACTTCAAGGACCAGGAGCTGAAATATCGCAACACGCCGATCATCGATGCCTCGATCATCGAGAGCTATCGCGTCCAGGCGCGGCAGGCCAAGGAGTTCGGCCTGCTCCGCCGCAACGTCGAGATCGACGGCTGGTTCGACCGCAGCTTCCTCGACAAGGCGCTGAAGGAGCAGGGGCTGGCCAGCTACTGGCAGGAGTTCGGCGCCGACGGCAAGCCGGTGGCAGCGGGTCAATGAGCCTCGCGGTTGAGCGGGCAGATCACGCTGAGACGCCGGCTGCAACCGCCCGCGGCCGGCTGGAGGTGCGCGGCGTCTCGAAGAGCTTCACCGTCAATGGCGCGCCGATCGCGGCCCTCGACGACGTCTCACTGACCGTCACGCCCGGAGAGTTCGTGGCGCTCCTGGGTCAGAGCGGCTGCGGCAAGTCCACCTTGCTGCGCCTGGTCGCCGGGCTCGATCGCGACTACAAGGGCAGCATCGTGCAGGATGGCGAACCCGTCACCGGCACGAGCCTGGAGCGCGGCATCGTGTTCCAGGAGCCGCGGCTGTTTCCCTGGGCCACGGTCCGCCAGAACATCGCGCTCGGTCTGAAGAATGCGCCAGTCAGCGAGGCCGAAAAGCGCGAGGCGGTGGCGGCGCATATCGCGCTGGTCGGCCTCGACGGCTTTGCCGAGGCCTATCCGCATCAGCTGTCGGGCGGGATGGCGCAGCGCGCAGCGATCGCGCGCGGTCTGGTCAACCGGCCGCGGCTGCTGCTGCTCGACGAGCCGTTCGGCGCGCTCGACGCGCTGACGCGGGCCCGGCTGCAGACCGAGCTGCAGCGCATCTGGGCGCATGAGAGGATCACCATGATCCTGGTGACCCACGACGTCGACGAAGCCGTGTTTCTCGGCGACCGCGTCGTCGTGCTCGCCCCACGCCCCGGCCGCATCTCGCGCATTTTCGATGTTCCGGCGGCCCGGCCACGCGCGCGCAGCGACGACGACTTGGTCCGGCTCCGCAACGACGTGCTGCGCACGCTCGAGCATGATGGCGCGACGGAGTCCAGCGCGAGCCAAGACGGCCGGAGTGATGCATGAGCGATGCAGTTCTCGAGACTGATCTGAGCCCGACGCGCGCGTTCGGCGCGCGGGGGTGGCGCGAATGGCCGGCCCATGCGCTGGTCTTGACTCTGGTCGCGCGCGCAAAGGCCGCGGCGTGGCTGCTGATCTTCCCCGCTGTCGCGCTACCGGTCTGGATCATCGGCAGCGAGCGCGGCTGGCTGGCCGAGCAGATCCTGCCGCGGCCGGCCGACGTGCTGCACACGCTCAACGAGATGCTCGCGAGTGGCGAACTGGCGCAGCATGCCGGCATCAGCCTGCTGCGTGTGCTCCTTGGCTTCGCGGTCGGCGCCGGGGCGGGGCTGGTGCTCGGCGCGGCGATGGGACTGTCGCGGCGGGTCGACGATCACGTCCGCCCGCTGTTCACCGCGATCGCGCAGGTTCCGGCCCTGGCCTGGATTCCCTTAGCAATGCTGCTGCTCGGCATCGGCGAGACCTTGAAGATCGTGGTCATCGCCAAGGCGGCGTTCGTGCCGGTCGCGATGAACACCAGCGCCGGGATCGCCAATGCGCCGCGCGCGCTGGTCGAGGTCGGCGAGACCTTCGGGTTCTCGCCGCTGCAGATGCTGCGCCATGTCGTGCTGCCCGGCGCGGTGCCGCCGATCTTCACCGGCCTGCGCTACGGGCTGACGCATGCCTGGATCGCGCTGGTCAGCGTCGAACTGCTCGCCTCGTCGGAAGGGCTCGGCTATCTCCTGGTCTGGGGCCGGCAGATGTTCTGGCTCGACACGGTGCTGGTGGCGATGATCGTGATCGGCGTGATCGGCTTCGCTAGCGACAAGCTGCTGGCGAGCGTCGAGGCGCGGCTGCAGCGGTGGCGCACCGATGGCGTCTGAGAACATCGCGGCGTCATCGGCCACGACCGTCTTGCAGCGCGGGCTCGTGCTGCCGCTGCTGCTGCTCGTCGCCTGGGAGGTCGGCAGCCATTCCGGCTTCGTCAATCCGCAATTCCTGCCGCCGCTTGAAAAGGTGGCTCGGGTCGCATGGCAGGAGGTCGCGAGCGGCGAGCTGCCGTACGCGCTGGCGGCGAGCCTGAAGCGAGATCTGCTCGGCTTTGCGCTCGGCGCCGACATCGGCATTCTCGTCGGCCTGTTGCTCGGCCTCTCCAGCATCGCCGACCGCATCTTCACGACCTGGTTCAACGGCCTCAAGCAGATCGCGCTGTTGGCCTGGATTCCGCTGATCTCGCTCTGGTTCGGCTTCGACGAGGCCGCCAAGATCGTATTCATCGCGCTGGCCGCCTCCATTCCCGTCATCCTCAACACCGTCGAGGGTGTCCGCTCCACCGCGGTCAAGCTCAGGGAGGTCGGCGAGGTCTTCCGGTTCAGCCGGCTACAGCTGGTGTGGTCGCTGTATCTGCCGGCGGCGACGCCATCGGTGCTGACGGGACTGCATCTCGGCCTGATCTATGCGTGGCTGGCGACCATCGGCGCCGAGTATTTCATGGCCGCCGGGCCCGGCATCGGCGGCCTGATCATTTCAGGGCGCGAGCGCTTCGAAATGGCGCTGGTGATGCTCGGTATCGTCGTCGTCGGCCTGGTCGGCTTCATCGTCGATCGCAGTGCCAGCGCGATCGAGCATTGGCTGGTGCGGTGGCGGAATGTCTGAGCAAGGGTGGAAGATCCAGCTCAGGATCGCGACAACCTGAGTGAAGGCGTGTGTTGTTCTAACTCAGGCACCGCGCGGCAATTGTCTCTTTCTTTGCAACTGACAAGTTTGAAAGCCAATTCTGCGGGCTTGCGTATAGCTTTCGTCTGACGTCGCTGACCGGCCTCCGCAATTGGCGGCGCAACAACCAGCGACGTAACACACCAGAAACGCATCGGGAACCTGCCATGGCCAGCGTCCACTCAGTTCCGCAATCAAGTCCGACCGCAGGGCGGTCGATCCAGGCATCCGACGTTTCCAGGCTGTCGGCCCGGATCGGCGCCGAGATCCGCAATGTGAAATTGTCGGGCGATCTGCCTGATGCGCTCGTCAAGGAGATCAACGATCTCCTGCTGCAGCATCGCGTCGTCTTTTTCCGCGGCCAGGACCATCTCGACGATGCCGAGCAGGAGCGCTTTGCCAAGCGGCTCGGCGATCTCGTCCCGCATCCGACCGTCGGCGCCATCAAGGGCACGGCGTCGATCCTGGAGCTGGATTCGGGCCGCGGCGGCGGCCGCGCCGATTCCTGGCACACCGATGTGACCTTCGTCGATGCCTATCCCAAGGCGGCCGTGCTGCGCGGGGTCGTGATCCCCGAATTCGGCGGCGACACGATCTGGTCGAACACGGCTGCCGCCTATCAGGACCTCCCCGCGCCGCTGCAGCGTCTGGCCGATGAGCTGTGGGCCGTGCACAGCAACGCCTACGACTATGCCGCGACCCGGAGCCGGGCGACCGAGGCCGACCGCAAGCATTTCGAGGAGGTGTTCACCGGCACGGTCTATGAGACCGAGCACCCGGTGGTGCGCGTGCATCCGGAGACCGGCGAGCGCACGCTGCTGCTCGGCAATTTCGTCCAGCGCTTTGTCGGCATCCGCAAGGCTGACGGCCAGAAGCTGTTCGACCTGTTCCAATCCTACATCACGGCACCGGAGAACACCGTGCGCTGGCGCTGGAAGCAGGGCGACATCGCGATCTGGGACAACCGCGCGACCCAGCACATCGCCGTCAACGACTATGGCGATCAGCACCGCATCGTGCGGCGCGCGACCATCGATGGCGACATTCCGGTCGGTGTCGACGGCCGCAAGAGCGTGACCCGGGTCAAGGCGCCGAAGCCGGTCAATCGGGCTGCGTAACGTCGGTTGTCTGACTGCGAGCGGCGGCCCGTGGAGACGCAGGCCGCCGTTCTGATCTGCGGCTGCCTAGTCAGGCTTGCGCGCGAAGGCGTAGCGCAGATAGCGGGCCAGCTTCAGGCCTTCGGGCGTCCGGTGCGCCTCCACCAACTTGGCAAAGGCGGCTCGGATCTGCCTTTCTTCCGCATAGGAGAAGCCGTCCAGGAAGTTGCCGAACGCGCTGCTCTCGGACCAGCCGAGCAGCTCATCGGCGCTGCCATGTGTTTCCACGAGCGTCTGCAGCTCGCTGCGATAGTCGACGAATCCCGTCCGGTCGAACAGCGCGCGCAGCTCGTCGTCGGTTGCGGCATGAACGCCATGGGCGGTCAATCGTCCGGCGTCGAGGCCAACCTCGGCCACCGCGCGTCGCAGCAACAGGCGGGCTTCATGCGGAGCCGTCGTATCCTGAATCGTGAGGCCGATGCGGCCGCCCGGCCGCAGCACACGTTCGGCCTCGGCCAGCACCGTCCGCTTGTCAGCGATCCAGTGCAGCACGCTGTTGAAGTAGATCACGCCGAACTCGCCGTCCGCAAAGCGGGAGAGGTCCTCGGCGCGGCCGGTGTCGAAGACGAGGTTGGTCGACTGACGCAGGCGCGCGATGGCGATGCGGCTCTCCAGCGGATCGAGGCCGACGACGTGGCCCTTCGGGCCGACCAGATGGGCCGCGAACTCGGCGAGCCGGCCGGTCCCGGTGCCGACGTCGAGCACCCGTTCGCCCGATCTCAGCGCCAGCGGCTCGAGCAGCAGCTTGCCGTGGTTGAACTGGATTACGCCGAGCTGCTCATAGGCGCGGGCGAGCTCCGGCGTGTCCTGCTGGAGGCTGATGACGGCGAGGGGGTCTGACATGGCGATATCCGTTCGAGCGATCGAGCTCTCAGAAAGTGGGGCGAGCCGGCTGTGATGTTTGGAAAATCTAGCGGCGCCGTACTGATGCTGTCGATGAAATGAATTTGCGTAGTTGTAGACGAAACGAGAATGAAATCGTCGTTCGCGGCATTCGCAAGGAGGCGCATCGTCAGATTTGATCGCATCTGATTATGAAGAGAAGCGAAGCAACAAGAGGCCATGCCTTCTGCCTACATATAGTTTGTTTCCCGATCGTCGTCTTCATCAGTCGATCGTTGCAACAACACAAAAACAAAGCGCGTTCTGTTTCATTGACCACTTTGCGATCGCTTCTAGGATGAGACGAATGCGTCGGTCCTTTGGTGATCATACGGCATGAGCGGTGATCGGCTTTTCCTTCTCGCACCTGGATTTCGCGATGTGGCTCGTCCAGGACGCTTCTTCGTATGTCCGCACTGCAATGCGATCGAGGGATTGCTGGGATCATTCCCTGGCCTCGCGACGCAGATCGAAGTTCATCGGTTGCCGTTCGAGAGGCCGCGCGAAGCGGTCGTGACGCTCATCGGCGAGCAGCATCAGTCCCTGCCTGTCCTGATCTTCGCCGACGACAAGCCGGTCCCCGCCGACGCGCAGATCGCGAATGGCCGGCGCTTCATCGATGATCCCGGCCGCATCCTCCGCTATCTCGCGGAACGCTACGGCTTTCCGCACATCCACTGACAGCCAATTCCGGAGACGACAGATGTCCCAACCCAATCTCGACGCGACCGCACGCGAGACGCTGCGGCTGATCGGGCCGGATCCGCAGAACTGGGTGCCTGATCGCGACGGTGTCGACCACAACGTGGTCGTGGTCGGCGGCGGTCATTCCGGCAGCACGTTTGCGTTCGCGCTGCGCCGTGCTGGAATTGGCAAGGTGACGGTGATCGATGCGGCAAAGGATGCTGCCGGCAGCGGCATCTGGCTTACGACCGCACGTATGAACAAGCTGCGCACGCCGAAGACTCTGCCGGGGCCCGAGCTCGGGCTCCCTGGTCTGAGCTTTCAGGCTTGGTACGAGTCTCGCCATGGCGAGGCGGCCTATTCGGAGATCGACCGCATCGCGCGGGTCGATTGGGCGGCCTATCTCGATTGGTACCGCTCGGTCCTGAACATCGAGGTCCAGTACGGCACGCGGTTGCTGCGGATCGAGCCGGCCGACGGCCATCTCAAGCTGCATCTGGAGCGTGACGGTGCGGCGCGGGTCGAAACGACGCGCAAGGTCATCCTGGCGAACGGCTTCCTCGGCGCGGGCGGACCTTACGTGCCCGAGGTGATCGCGCACAAGCTGCCGCCCTCGCTCTATGCCCACACCTCGCAGGCGATCGATTTTGCGGCGTTGCGCGGCAAGTCGGTCGCGGTGGTCGGAAGCGCTGCCTCTGCGTTCGATGCGGCGGCGGTCGCACTCGAGAGCGGGACGAGCGAGGTGCACCTGTTCGCGCGCCGCCACGAGCTGGCATCGCTGCCGGTGATCCGCATCCGTGGTTATCCCGGCGCCTACGACAATTACGGCGCGCTGCCGGATGCGATCCGCTGGCACCAGGCAATCCGCTTCCGCCAGGCCGGCTCGACGCCGCCGCCGGACGCGATCACGCGTGCGGTGAAGCACCGCAACTTCCACCTGCATCTGTCGTCGCCCTGGACGGATGTGCGAACTGACGGAGCGCAGGGGATCGCCGTGACGCCGCGCGGTGAGTTCAAGTTCGACTTTGTTATCGTCGGCACCGGCTTCACCGTCGACGCGCATCGCAGGCCGGAGCTGGCCGACTTCGCCGACGACATCCTGCTGTGGCGCGATCGCTTCACGCCGCCGGCCGACGAGCAGGACGACAGTCTCGGCGGCTACCCGTATCTCGGAGCCGGCCATGAGTATCTGGAGAAGCAGCCGGGACAGGCGCCATTCCTGAAGAACATTCACGTGTTCAATCCGGCCGCCTTCGTCAGCTACGGCCTGCCGGTCGGCGACGTCCCAAGCTTCAAGCGTGACATTCCGGGCGTGGTGTCGCGGATCAGCCGCGACCTGTTCCTGGACGATCTGCCGGCGCATGAGGCGCGCATCAACGGCTCGGTCGATCCCGACTTCAATGGCGAGCTCTACGCGTCGGCGATCTGGCGCGGCCCGCTCAACGTCGCGGCGGAATAGATGTGAGGGCCGGCGCGCTTCGGCGCGCCGACCTCCTCAGTGTGACATTCTTGATTCCGATCAGGCGGCCGTGATCATGGCTCGCGCGCGATGCTGCGGCACGCGCGCGGCACCGGCCGCTCCCGAGGGGATCGAAGCGAGCAGCGCGCGCGTATAGGGCTCGCGGGGCGTGTCGAAGATCTCGCTCACGGTGCCATGCTCGACGATCCGTCCGCGATGCATCACCGAGACGGTGTGGGCGAGCTGGCGCACCAGCGCCAGATCATGCGAGACGAACATATAGGTCAGTCCGAGATTG
The DNA here is from genome assembly GCF_032485055.1 of Bradyrhizobium sp. SZCCHNRI20481. Taxonomy (NCBI): domain Bacteria; kingdom Pseudomonadati; phylum Pseudomonadota; class Alphaproteobacteria; order Hyphomicrobiales; family Nitrobacteraceae; genus Bradyrhizobium; species Bradyrhizobium sp. SZCCHNRI20481. The sequence continues at coordinate 12,226 of NZ_JAUEUE010000029.1, read as the reverse complement.
GCCTGCAGCGACAGCAGCGCCTCGACGATGTCGGCCTGAACGGTGACGTCGAGCGCAGAGGTCGGCTCGTCGAGCACGATCACATCCGGCCTCAGCACGAGCGCGCGGGCGATCGCTACGCGCTGGCGCTGGCCGCCTGACAGCGCGCCTGGCTTGCGCGCGAGCAGATGCTCGCCGAGCCCGACATCGGCCAGGGACTGCCGGACCTGCGCGATCCGCGCCTCTGGTGTGCCGATCTTGAAGCGATCCAGCGGCTCGCGCACGAGCTGCTCGACGGTCCAGGTCGGGTCGAGCGAGGTGAACGGATTCTGGTAGATGAGCTGAAGGTGGCGCCAGGCTGCGCGCAGTTTGTCCGGCGACCGGCCACTGAGCGTGTCGCCGGCAACAGTGATCGTGCCGCTGTCGGGCTGCTCGAGCCCGAGCAGCAGCCGGATCGTCGTCGTCTTGCCCGAGCCGGACTCGCCGACCAGGGCGTGGGTAGTGCCGGCCGGTACGGTGAACGACACGCCGTCGACGGCCGTCAGCGTCTTGCCGTCGACGGTGAAGGTCTTGGTGACGGAGCTGACTTCGATCTTCGCGGTCGCGCCCTGCTTGAGGCTGCGGAAGCCCGGGTCGCGCAACTCTGCGTAACGATCGGGGTTGAGCGCCGGGACATCGGCGTGCAGCTTCCTTGCATAGGCCGACGCCGGCGCGGAGAACACTGATGATGTCCGGCCGGCCTCCTGGATGGTGCCGTCCTTCAGCACGACCAGCGCATCGGCGCGCTCGGCGGCGATCGCGAGGTCATGGGTGATCAGCAGCAGGCTGATGTCGAGCTCGGATTGCAGCCGCGACAGCAGGTCGAGGATGCGCTTCTGGATGGTGACGTCGAGCGCCGAGGTCGGTTCGTCCGCCACCAGCAGCGATGGTCGTGGCAGCACCGCGAGCCCGATCAGCACCCGCTGCAGCATGCCGCCGGACAGCTGATGCGGATAGGAGTCATAGACGCGCTGGGGATTGTCGAGCCCGACCTGGGCGAACGTCTCCAGGATGCGCTGCCTGCGGACTCTGTTGTCCGGCTCGTCGAGCAGCACAGCTGCCTCCATCGCCTGGGCGCCGATCGTGCGCACCGGGTTCAGCGCATTGCCGGGATCCTGCGGCACGAAGCCGATGGCGCGGCCGCGCAGCGGCCGAAAGCGGCGCTCGGAGAGCGCGAGCACATCCTGGCCGTCGAATGCGACACGGCCGGTCGCATGTCCGCCGCTCGGCAGCAGCCGCAACACCGCGCGGGCGATCGTCGACTTGCCCGAGCCGGACTCGCCGATCAGCGCGAGGCTCCGGCCGCGGCCGAGCTCGAAGCTGACGTCGGAGACGACCTGCTGTTTGCCGTAGAACACCGACAGGCCGTCGACGCGGAGCAGGGGAGTTGCCGGCTGCAAGGCCGGCGCATCGATGCTGTCGCGGCTGAATGTGGCGCTCAGTCTGTCCGGCGAAGCCATCGGCTGATCCTGTTCAATGAGAGCACGGTCCCGATCGTGACGAAGGCCGGCGCGTAGACCAGCCACGGCCATTTGAGGTAGTCCTTGCCGATCGAGATCAGCAGGCCCCAGTCGGAGGCAGGCGGCGGATCGCCGTAGCCGAGGAAGGCGAGGCTGGCGATCACCAGGATCGACAGGCCGAACTGCAGCACCGCGAGCGGCAGCACCGAGCGCGACGCGTTCGGCAGCACATGCCGCAACAGGATGTGCCAGCGCGAGCCGCCGAGCAGGAACGAGGCCTCGACGAACGCGGCCTGCCGGGTCTTGATCACCTCCGAGCGCATGACGCGGGCGAACACCGCCACCGCCGAGATGCCGGTGGCAATCGCCGCGTTGGTCGTGTCGAAGCCGAGCGCGGTGACGATGATCACCGCGAGCAGGAAATGCGGGATCGCCAGCAGCACGTCGACGAGGCGGGCCAGCACGATGTCGACCCAGCCGCCAAAGAAGCCAGCGAGCAGGCCAATGAGGCCGCCGGCGACGGCGGCGATGCCGACGGCGATCAAGGCGGAGCTCACCGACGAGGCCGTGCCGTGAACGACGCGCGCGTAGAGGTCGCGGCCGAGATGGTCGGTGCCGAACCAGTGCGCGGCGCTGGGGCCGAGCAGCTTGTCGGCGGACACGCCGTTGATCGGGCTGTAGCTGGTGAACAGGCCGGGGGCGACCGACCAGGCGATCACGAGCGCAATGACCGCGAAGGAGAGCAGGACGGTCGGCGGGACCTTGAGGGCCGCCAGCCGGCTGGTCGTCGGGACGAACGCGGAGGAGGACAGGAGGCTCATGGCGTCACCGCCTGGGAAGCGCCGACGGCGCCGTCGTCAGCCGTGGTCGGGCGCCGGCTGGCGGCGCCGACCAGCTTCACGCGCGGGTCGAGGAGGGGATAGACGAGATCGGCGATCAGGTTCACGAGCACGAACACGACGGCGGCGAGCGAGATCACCGCCTGCAGGACGGGAAGATCCTGCGTGCTGACCGAGCGCTGCACCAGACTGCCGATGCCGGTGCGGCCGAACACTGTCTCGGTGATCAGCGAGCCACCGAGCAGCTCGCCGAGCGTGAGCGCGATGATGGTGACGACCGGCAGCGAGGACGGCTTGAGCAGATGCTTGGCGAACAGGCGAAACGGCCCGAGCCCGCGACTTCGGGCGACGGCGGCGTAGTCCTGCGCCCGCTCGTGGTCGAGATTGGCGATCAGCACCTCCGCGATCTGTGCCGACACGGGAATGCCGAGTGCGATCGCGGCGAAGAACGTCGCCCAGAAGCTGTTGGGCGCGATCACCTTGAACAGCCCGAGCTGAAAACCGAACAGGTGGATCAGCACCAGGCCGATCACGAAATTGGGCACCGACAGAAACAGCGACGGAAAGCCTCGTAGCAGGCCCTGGCCGGACCGCTTGGGCACGAACTGCGTGCCGTAGGCAACGGTCGTCGCGAGCAGCAGCGCGACGGCGAAGCCGGATGACGCTAGGATCAGCGTCGAGGGCAGAACTTCGCCAATCAGCGTCGTCACCGGCCGGTTGGAGCGCATCGACAGTCCGAGGTCGCCGGTCAGGAAATGGGTCAGCGACGTCCAGAGCTGGACCAGGACCGGCTGGTCCAGGCCTTGGGCCGCGATGATCTGCCGGATCTCATCCTCGGTGAACCCGTTCTGCGGATCGCGCAGCACGTTGGTGATGGGATCGCCCGGCAGGATGCTGACGACGACGAAGGTGAGAACGTAGGCCAGCAGAATGACGATGATGGCCTGGGCGAGGCGCCTTGCGGCAAGGCCGAGATAGGCATTGCTCATGCGGGTGGCCTCCTCACGTGACCTGTCCGCAACGCCGGCTACTCACCTTTCGTCGCCGTGTAGTAGCTGGCATAGGCGATGCCGTTATAGACTTCGCCCTTGAGCCGCGGTGATTGCACGTAGATGCGCTGGACGATCTGCGTGCGCGGGATGAAATAGCCCTGCTCGAGGACGTATCTCTGCAGCTCGTTGAGCAGCGGGCCACGGACTTCGGTGGTGCCGGCGCCGGCGATCTTGTCACGCAGCTCGTTGAGCTTGGTGTCGCTCTCGCCGAGCGCGAACCAGTTTTCGCCATTGTTGGCATCGGTGAGGATGCTGGCAACCGTGCCGGCGTCGATGAAGCTGCGTGTCACCTCATAGGCGGGCACGGCCGGGCCACCGAATCTGACCTTCTCGCCGAAGGTTACGACGTCGTAGGCGCGGATGAAGACCTTCCAGCCGATCTTGCCGAGCTGCTGGGCGATTAGCTCATCGACCGGTTTCGCCGTCGCGAGATAGGGATTGGAGTAGAGCGTCAAGGTCAGCGGCTTGCTGTCCTTGGTGCGGACGCCGTTGGCGCCCTTGATCCAGCCGGCCTCGTCGAGCAGCTTGCCGGCCTTGTCGGGATCGTAGGCCAGCAGCGCGCTCTGGTCGGTGGCGCCGGGCACGTTGCTCTGGATGAACGAGGTCGCGAGCTTCCACTCCGGCGTATAGACGGTGTCGATGATCTCCTGGCGATTGATCGCGGCCTGCAGCGCCTGGCGCACCTTCACGTCGTTGTAGGGTTCCAGCTTGGTATTGATCGCCCAGCCATTGACGAAGCCGAGATAGCGCGGCGTCGCGACGGTGAAGCCGGCCTCCTTGAGCGATTTCAGCTCCTGCGGGGACGCGTTGTAGGCGACGTCGGCCTGGCCGGACTGCACCGCGGCGACGCGCAGCGACTGTTCCGCCACGAGCTTGTAGGTGATCGAATCGAGGAGGGCAGGTCCAGTGTGGCCGACCGCCGCCGGCCCCCAATTGTAGTCCTTGCGCTTGACCAGCTTGACGAAGTCGCCTTCCTTCCAGGATTCGACCACGTAGGGGCCGCTGCCCGAGGTCTTGCCGAGATCGGCCTGCTGGCTGGCGGGCTGAGCGAGCGTCTTCGGCGAGATCAGGATCGAGCCGTGATAGCCCAGCGTCGGGATGAAGCCGAGCGTCGGCGCCTTGAATGAGACCTTCACGGTCGCAGCGTCGATCGCCTCGGCTCTCTTGTAGGTCTTCGGAAACAGGCCGATCGGGTTGATGCCCTCGCTCTTGCGCCCGGCGTACCAGATATCGAGATTGGCGACCACGGCGGCGGCGTCGAGCGGCGTGCCGTCGGAGAAGGTCACGCCCTTCTTCAAATGCAGGATGAACGAGGTCGCGTCCTCGTTCTGCTCCCAGCTCTCGGCGATCCAGGGGCTGACCTTGCCGTCGGCGTCGACATAGACGAGCTTGTCGGTGACGTGGCCCCAGATATGGCCCTGGAAGCTCGAGATCGCGCTGTTGTTGGGGATCCAGGTGCTGCCCAGCGAGTCGATCAGGAACACGATGTCGCCGCCATTCTTCGGCGCGGCGTGGGCCACGGGCAACGCCGTCATCGCGGCCAGTGCCATCGTGGCCGCCGCAAAGCCGCGCACCAGCACGCGTCGCCGGGACAGTGAGAGCGAAGGAAAGCGCGGGATCATTGTGTGGACCGTATCGTTGAAGTGAATTGCTGAGCTGTCTAGCAAACGGAAAAAACGCAGATCTGGCTATTCCAAATTTCAAATGAGACGGGCAACAAACGTCTCCGGAGTCCCGGCACGTCAGCGCTGCCATCATTCAGTTCATGACGTCGGTGTTGCATCTTGTCGCGGCGTGGTCGCCAGGAGTTGACGCGCGGTGCAGGTCCTGCGGGAGCGACGAAGGAGGGCGTCATGAGAGGCCCATGCTCCAACTGACAAACAAGTCGCTACGATCATTCCTCGCTCCCGGCATTCATCAGCAAGCATTTGACGCGACTTCTGGTGTAGAGCTGGCCAGTCATGCGACGCCGTCTCGCGTCGAACATGTTTGTCAAAAAGAGGGCTGCCTATGAGCTTTCGTGCGCTCGGTCGACATGCGATGGGTCTTGCGCTAGTGCTTCTGCTAGTATTGCCGGCTGTAGCCAATGCGGAGGCGCCGCGCGGTGGCACGTTGCGCTTCTTGGTCGAGCAGGAGCCGACCACGCTGGTGACGATTGCCCATACGGCCGGTCCATCTACGCGCATTTCGCCCAAGGTGACCGAGGGCCTTTTGACCTACGGTTTTGGCTTCAAGCCGCAGCCGGCGCTGGCAACGGAATGGAGCGTCACGGAGGACGGGCTGCGCTACAGCTTCAAGCTCCGTCCCAACGTGAAATGGCATGACGGCAAGGAGTTCACCTCGGCGGACGTCGCCTATTCGATCAAGCTGCTGAAGGAGAACCACCCGCGCGGGCGCGGCACCTTCGCTTTCGTCCAGGAGGTGCAGACGCCCGATCCGCTGACCGCGATCATCGTGCTGTCCAAGCCGGCGCCCTATCTGCTCAAGGCGCTCGATGCGTCGGAGTCGCCGATCGTGCCGAAGCACGTCTATGAAGGCACCGATCCGCTTGGCAACAAGAACGCCAGCGCGCCGATCGGCACCGGCCCGTTCGTGTTCAAGGAGTGGGTCAAGGGCAGCCACATCATCCTCGACCGCAATCCCAATTATTGGGATGCCGGCAAGCCCTATCTCGATCGCATCATCGTCCGCTTCATCGCCGATCAGGCGGCGCGCTCGGTGGCGTTCGAGACCGGCGAGCTCGATCTCGGCGGCGGGCCGCCGGTACCGCGCTCCGACCTCGCGCGGCTGCAGGCGCTGCCGCATCTCGGCTCGGAGACGCGCGGCTACGAATACAATGCCGGCATGACCCAGCTGTATTTCAACTATGACAATCCGATCCTCAGGGATAAGCGGGTGCGGCTCGCGATCGGGCACGCGATCGACTATGGCCGGCTGCTCGACTTCGTCTATTTCGGCTACGGCAAGGTCGCGCCGTCGGCGGTCAGTCCGGACCTGGCCGACTTCGTCGATCCCTCGATCAAGCCGTATGCTCTTGATCTGGCGAAGGCGAACAAGCTGCTCGACGAGGCCGGTTATCCCAAGAAGGCCGACGGAACCCGCTTTCCAATCCGGCTCTATGCCAACCCGTTCAATCTGCAGGCGGCCGGAGACTTCGTCAAACAGGCGCTGACCAAGCTCGGCATCGCCGTCGATTTCCAGTTCTTCGACTTCTCGACCTACATCAATAAGGCCTATACTGGGCGTGAGTTCGACATCACGCTCGAATCGCTGTCCAATACCTTCGATCCGACTCCGGGCATCCAGCGCGCCTTCTGGTCGAAGAACTTCAAGATCGGCTTGCCGTTCTCGAACGCCTCGCACTACAGCAACCCGGCCGTCGACCAGCTGCTCGAGGATGCGGCCGTCGAGCCCGATCCCGAAAAGCGCCGGGCGCTGTGGTTCAAGTTCCAGAACCTGATCTATGACGATGTCGCGGCGATCCATCTGGTCGCACCCGATGGCGTGACGCTCTTCAACAAGAAGGTCAGGAATCACACGCTCGGTGTGACCGGGATCAACGCCAGCTTCGCGGACGTCTATTTCGAGAAATAGGTCTTTGAGGCACAATTCTGCGTTGGCAAATTTCGATGAAAGCTGGGAGTTGCAGGTGATCTGTTCGTGATCGAGATCGTGACGGCGCTTGCTCCGATCTTCGCGATCATCGTGCTGGGAGCTGTGCTTCGGCACAGCCAGCTGGTTGCTGAGCCGTTCTGGATACCTTGCGAGCGGCTCAACTACTTCTGTCTGTTTCCTTCCTTGATGTACATGCAGGTCGCGACAGCCGAGCTGGCCGGGATTTCGTTGCATTCGACCGCCGTCGTCCTGCTGGGTGCGGTCGCACTCGGTGGATTGTTCCTCACCGCTTGGAGCGCCGTTCGCCCGCATCCTGGGCCGGTGTTCTCGTCCGTCCTTCAGGGAGCGCTCCGGCCGAATACGTATGTCGGAGTTGCAGCAGCGACGGCGCTCTATGGTCAGGCGGGTCTGTCCGTCACTGCGCTGGCCATCGCGATCACCATTCCGGTGTTGAACGTCGGGTCGATCCTGGTCCTGGCATTGCACGGCAGCCATGGCGCGCGCGCCCGGGCGAACATCGCCCGGACTGTGCTGACAAACCCCGTCATCCTCGCCGTCGTTGCCGGCGCGATCACCAATCTCGGCGGCCTCGGCATCCCCAAGCCCATCGCATCGACATTGGGCGTGCTGGGCGCCGCATCGCTGCCGCTCGGTCTGCTCGCAGTTGGCGCCAGCCTGGATGTCGCCGCAGCGCGGATCGCGGGCGGCCCGGTCCTGCAATCCAGCCTGGTCAAGCTGGCACTGGTCCCGCTTGCCACCTATGGCATCGGGCGCATGGTCGGCCTCAACGGCGTTCCACTCAACACGCTGGTCCTGTTCAACGCGTTGCCATGCACACCCTCCGCCTACATCATGGCGCGGCTTCTGGGAGGCGACCACCGCGTCGCTGCCGGGATCATCAGCTTTCAGACGGCATTTGCCGTCCTGACCATGCCTCTGGTCCTCGCACTCACGACCGGGCAATAGACGAGTCGGCACAGACTCAAGTCGCGAGGGACGGTCAGCAATTTTTCATTGTCGTCCTGGCGATAGCAGGCGATAGGTGATGAAGGGTACTCGGCCCCAGGTGAAAAAATATTCCTGTGGAGTCATGATGCTAGAAATCTGCCGGTCCCGCCAACGGCGTCCTGACGTGATCCCGGAGTATAATCCAAGGAGATCAAAGCCTTATTCATGTGCGAGATAATCGAGTGGGAGTGAGGTAAGCCGTCATGAGCGGGATATCGCGACGCCATCTGTTGGCCATTCTTGGTGGCGCCGTCATCCCGGCCCCGGCCTTCGCTGGCCACGCGTTCGCTCCGGCCGAGCATTTCTTCTCGGTCGAGTTTCCGACGCCACCGGAGGAAAAGTCGAGTGGCCTGCTGGGACTTTCGTCGACGACGTATCTGGCCAAGGACGGAAACAAAGCCTTCGCCGTTTTCCATGCTGCCTGGCCGATCCAAGGCAAGCCCGCCCTGATGATGCAATCCATGCTCGATGGACTGGTGGAGCGCATATCGGGCGAATTCCTGTCGATCGACAAGACCGAGTTCGAGTCGGCGAACGGCGCCATGCTCCCGGCCAAGCGGTTCACCTATGGTAGTGAGAAGGTATGGGGAGGCGGCCTGACGACGGTCTCCGGACCGCATAGCTTCCTTGTGCAGGTCATGAAGCGCAAACCGCTGGAGGGCTGGGATGCGGCAGACCGGAAGTTCATGGCCTCGTTCAAGGTACTGATCTGACGACGTTGCGCGGCCTTTGTTGTTTTGTGCACTATCACCGTAATGCCGGAAGCTCAAAGCTACAGCAAGCTATGACGACAAGCGGTCTGCGCTGACGCGCGCAAATGCTCGCATCGCCGAGTTTGAATAGCCTGACGCTCCAGGCGGCTTGTTGCCGATCGCGCCATAGGGACGTTCTTCATCGGTGGCATCTGGCGTGAATTCAATGTCCTTTGGACGTTGGCCTCCGTTCCGAGCACACGAATCAGGCCTGCTCCGCTTCAAGACGATCGGCCGCCAAACCACGCCAAAATCGCCAATATTGTCAGCAGTAGCGCCGCAGCCCATCTTCCTCCATCCCACCATTTGTACTGCCGGGCTGCTCCGATGAAGAATAGCTCCCAGTAGCCGGACAGCCATGGCCACGCCAGCAACAGCGCCGCCATGCTGCCGAATTTCCAATAATTGCGTTCAAGGGAGTCCAACGATAGGCCTAAGAGCCATTTCACCCTCTCGGCACGTAGTCCATGGTCCGGTAGCGTCGCGAAGAAGCCCATGAGAAAGAGCATCAGGATCGCGATCAGGTACGAGGCTGGAAAGAGAATCTGTCGCAGTAGTCTCCTCATCCAGTCGTCGCGCCTAATCAACCATGCTCTCAGCCAGACCGGCGGATGGCTCAGAGTTCCCAGCATTCGGGATATCCGTCCACCGGCTCCCATCGCCTTGGTGCCGCATTCGACGTGCAGGACCTGCGCGCGGCTCCCGCCGTAGTCTGCGTTCAGCTCCAGGGCCCAGATAGCCACGAGCGGCTTTGTGATCGAAGCCATGATCAGGAAGAAGAGAGATGCGGTTGAGCATAACGCCATCAGTGCAGTCCGCCCAAAGAGCTGCGCTTGGTGCTCGATATGCAAACCGACCGATCTCACGGAAAGCGCCATGGAGGAGATCAGGGTCATCGCCATCACTAGGATGAAGATGACAAGCAGCCACTTGAGATACCCCGAGAAGAAGCTTCCGTACCCCACGACAAGATGGTCCCCTTGGCGGACATGCTCCATTTCATGCAGCAATATGCCCCTCGCGGTCACGGGATCACGTTTCCAAAGCACATACATTCCGCCGAGCACTGCCAGGCGCGGGCGCCGATAGCTCCGTGGATAGACAAATGCATAGCCCGAATGCAGCAGGTTGACCCGCAGTTCGATGCGCGGAGCGCTCGTCGCTACAAATGCCTGTAGTTCGTCGATCTCCGGAAACCCTCCGAGATACTCCCGGAGCCCGAATGTCCTTTCCACGTGCCAAGCTCGCCAACGGGGAAACGCTACCGTCAACAAGCAGAAAATCGGGATCAAGGTGATTCCTAGATCTACAAGGAAGGCGGGCTTGCTCAAGATCAGGGAGATGCGTGACCGCCATACGTCATCCATGGATATATGGCCCTGATCTCCCGTGTCCAAGGTCGGGCGCGCCTGCGGGGCGAGCGTTCGCCAATTCGTGCTCATAGTTTGGCGCTGGTCTTCTTTCGGTTCCAGCAGATAATGGATTATCTCGGCTTTGCTTGCCGTCGGCGGCGGTCGTTTGCCTTCGATCTGCACAAGTTCGGAGCGTTCGTCGTCGTCAAGCATCTCCAAGATGAGAGCCATCGCATCTTTCTTGAGTTTAACTTGCTGACGGTAAAGGCCCCGCAGGTCGTCTTCGAGAAAGTTCGCTTGTTCAATGGCGGCAAGGGCCCGGTCTAGTTCCGCTCGGAACCGGATGCATGCGCCATTTTTTAGCCAATTCAGCAAATGCGCATGATGCTGCATCACTTGCTGAGCGTCACTTTTGGCGACGATCGAGCTGACATCATCGACATTTGCTACAGCGAGCTCCAGCCGGTTCATTTCGTCGATCTTCTGAAAATCGCCAAGATCTTCGCGTGCCGTCTGATAACTCTGCGGAAGTCCGAAGACTAACAACGTCAGGAATAGCAAAAGCCACGGTGGCAGACCCGCGTCGGAGTTCTGTCGTTGTGGCTCGGCCATCCCTATGCGCTTTCACTCTGGAATGTCCTGACCAGTTGTGCTCCCTCGATAGGCTCGTCGAGCAGCACCATCATCACTCGGTAACTGATCAGCTCGCACTGATCTGTCGACAAGCCCTGTTCCCTAAGAGCGCGCTGCACCTCGTCCAGGGTATGGCGCAGACTGCGTCGTGCCTCCGTTTCCGTGACTGCATGTGCTTCTTCACGTGCTTTCCGGGTCTTGATGAGATCGAAGGCGTTTTTCCAGATGCTCAGCAGGTTGGATATTCCGCTGAGCCCGCCTGATTGATACAGCTTGAGCAGCCCCTTTGCGATGTAGCTGAGCGCCATATAAGCAAAAGGCAAAAGCAAGGCTCCGCCATCTGGCAGAAAACCGCCGAGTTCCGCTTTATTCTCAAAGAGCTGCCGTCGGTCTCGACCGCCACGCAGAAAGGCCTCCATCATCATTGGCGCGAGAGCTTCGCTCTCGGGTTCGATCTCTGCTGCAATCCGCTTCGCCCATTTGCTGATGGAGTCCGACGAGAATTCTTCGGTCATCGCAGTGAATCCCTTCATAAAAAAGTGGTTCCCCCAAGTCGTGTGCGAACTGAAGAAAATTGGTCGATCATTTTCAGGATCTAATCGTCACAGGCGCGTCGGCCATGCTGCGGACTAAGTGGCCTTGTGTCGTGCACGTCGGTGTGCGGCTGGCTCGGATCGTCCGGCCGCTAATATGTGACTTCTTCGGAGATATGTGCGTTGCAGTATGAGGTGAATGATAGAAAAAAGCAATCAAAAGTAGAAAGAATGAAAATGAGGTTGTCCTGTCGACCATGGGCTGGCGGATTTGCGACCGGCATCCACTGAGAGATGGCGGATTGGGTTCGATATTACGGTGACAGTGTTGGACTGCACCCCTCAAGTGAGACACAGATAATTTCTGTGACAGGCATTTCGGGGGATGAGCTGTGGCAGTACGAGGAAAGACCCGTCAGTTCCCGACGGCTTACAAATTGAAGGCGATCAAGCGGGTCGAGCGAGGCGAAGGCGTTCTGCCCGTCGCTCGTGACCTCGGCATAGCGCGCAAGCTTCTGCACGACTGGATCAAGGCGTGGAAGGCGCACGGGCCAGAGGGATTGAACCGCAAGCGCGGTCCCAAGCCCGGCCCGCGCAAGCTCAAGCCCGTGGCGACGTATGACGACAAGCGTTCGGCGCTCGCCCCGGCGAATGCGCGCATCGCCGAGCTGGAACGGCTGGTCGGCCGACAGCAGATGGACATCGATTTTTTTCGGCAAGCCTTGCGCGCTCTGGAGCGGCCGGTCGTGCAAGGCAAACCCGCATCCGCATCATCGAAGTCATCCAGGCCATGACATCGGAGGCCGCCGACTCCCACGTTCACGTGCAGCACCTCTGCGCGCTGGCGGGTCTGCCGCGCGCGACCTATTACCGCGGGATTACGCGCGGGATTACGGTGACAGTGCATAAAACTCGTGAGCTTCGCTCGCTATCTCGACCGCCCTCGCTGCCCCGTTCAGCGCGG
>NZ_JAUEUE010000028.1:0-41289 GCF_032485055.1 Bradyrhizobium sp. SZCCHNRI20481 | reverse complement strand
CGACGCTCGTGACGATCGCGAAACGTCCCTCTTCAGCGAGCCGGGATGCGCGAGAATGTGGAGGTGATTTGCCCGACAACGCAAGTGAGGAGTCCGCGACAAACTGGCACGACGGGCAGTTGGCGCATGTAGGGCATGCGTGGATTGCTCGTCGGGCAGATGATCCATCGCACGACGACCGGGCGTCCGTGAGTCGCCTCGCCCCTCCCCCATCGTCATGGCCATGCTCGGTCACAGCCATCCACGTCGTGGTCATCACGAAGAAAGACGTGGATGCCCGGGCCTTCGTCGCCGGCCCCGCGCTGAACGGGGCAGCGAGGGCGGTCGAGATAGCGAGCGAAGCTCACGAGTTTTATGCACTGTCACCGTAATCCGCTAAGGGGTGCAGTCCAGCTCTGTCACCGTAATCTACCTCTCGTCCGGGTTGATCAAGCCCAGATCGCTCGGCTGATCTCGCTAATTCTTGAAGACATCTCCTGTGACGAGGACCAGATCACATCGGAACTCGTCAGAGGTCTTGCCGCCTGCATCTTCAATCCGGTGGTAGCAGGTGTTGTTGCCGAACGGCCTGTTCTCAAATTTACCATTCTTGTCCTGCACGATCTCGGCTCGGATCTTCCCGCCCAGCATGTTGAACAGGACGTGTGCCTTATCGCCTTTGCAGGCAAGAATGATGGCGTCACCGCCGTCTTCCAGGCCCCCGGCGCTCACGGCTTCTTTCAGGCAGTCGTTGATGCTTGCGACGATCAGATCCTTCGATCCGACTTCAGCGGCGGCGGACACACTCGGCAGAGCGAGACAGATGAACATTATGAACTTCTTCATGACGACGGCTCTCCGGGCCGGATTGAACGATTGATCGCCTCACCCTAACCACTTGGGACGATGAGGAATGCCTGCTTTGACAGCCGAGAAACTGGGCGCAAGTCAGGCAGACAACGCAAGAGCTCGTCCAAATCTCGGCGTGCGACATCGGCCGAAGTCCCGTGCCCATTTTTTGGCGCGGCATTGGCAATTTCATTGAGAACCTGCACCCTGATCGCGCCACTGAACCGTTCCGACCGACATGGCCGAGAGGCTGAAGGCCCTGGAACGGGAGAACCGTGAGCTTCGGCAGGTCAATGAGATCCTGCGCAAGGCAAGCGCCTATTTTGCGACGGCGGAGCTCGACCGCCGGTCCAAGCCATGATCGCCTTCATCGACGATCACCGTGGGACATATGGGGTCGAGCCGATCTGCAAGGTCTTGCCGATCGCCCCTTCGACCTACTACGCCCATGAGGCCAAGCGGCGCGATCCGACCAAGCTGTCGGCGCGCGCTAAGCAGGACGCCGGGCTGAAGATTGATCTGGTACGAAATCATCGACGGAGCACCAATCGTCTGATTGCGGCCTATCCGCGTTATTTTAGGCTGAAGTAGAGCCTATGCTGACGATACGTCTGGTCGTTCTGCTTTCTTTAGCGCGGAGCTATTCCCATTTTGTTTGAGTGCAGGTCTAGATTGGCGCCAGCTTTGATCAGGCCGCAGCCAACTTCAGTGAGGGCGCGAAATACTTGCGCTTCTCGAGACCCATGATCTCAAGGCTGCCTACGCCCTCACTCCTACCCGATCGTTCCCGGCGGCTTGCTCGTCACGTCATAAACCACCGGGTTCATGCCCTTCACCTCATTGATGATGCGCGTCGCGACGCTACCCAGAAACGTCATGTCGAACGGATAGAAGTCCACGGTCGTGCTATCGGTCGGGGGTCGCTGCGCGTGGGCCAACGCAGTGGTCACACGTTCGGCTGCTGCTCAGCGCTCGATCAGTCTTCCCAAGTGACCCAAGACGTGCCAAGTTAGCATAAAACAACCAGGAGGACACACTCTATGCGCCTTGAGCCAGCACTCTCGCGTTCAATGCCCGCAACAGAACCACTGAACATCGGCGGCGACTGGAAAAATGAGCTCCGGTCAGAGATGCACCTAGATCAGAATGGGGCAACTCTCACGGGGCACTACAAGAGTTATAAGAACGACGCCGGCCAGATTGCGGCGGAAGGTCCCTTGGTCGGCTGGGTGAGCGGCAAGCTTGTGGCCTTCTCCGTGAATTGGAACGGACTAGACTCGATCACGTCGTGGGTCGGGCAGCATATTGAAGACCAGGACGGGCCGCGGCTGGTGACACTATGGCAGATGACGAAAGCTGTTCCCGACGGCAGCGAATGGGAATCCATCAACGCCGGAGCCGACACATTCTGGCGGGTCTAACGACCCGCTGCCGCCCCCTACTCCCACTCAATTGCCTCGTGCTAGATTAAGGCATTGATCTTGAAGGCTTTTGCGCAGGTATCGTTTCAGGACGCTGATCGCGAGACCGACGGTTTGGTTTGATCTTGATTCCACAGGAATATCTTGTGCGCTCATGCCGAGCGCCCGTTCGGCGACTATCGGCTGCTATTGCCTACACGGCAATGAGCAACTTCTAACCTTGGTGCCAGCAGCTCATGAATGAGAGCTGAGCGGGAACGACAATTCAACTCCGAAAGCAGCGCGTCGGCCAGGCGATATCAGGAAAGGGCCGCAGAGGCGCATGACTCTCAAGGCGCCTCGTTACGGGGACGTGCAACCATATCATCTCGAGTTGCCCAAATACGAGCACTGTCCGCTACTCGAGCAGCCCCGACTCGTTCGTCAATTGCAAACTTCCCAAGTTGATCCCGTGTTGCACGCGATATAGCAGCGAGCCGGCGGGGATCCGAAGCGGCGCGACTCCACTAGCGAGCCAGTTACGTGCGTTGGCCGGGCGGCGGGTGGGGAAGGCCACCCCACCCTGGACAACGACAACAGTCCTCCTAACCACTGCCGGGTCCCCACTTCAGGCAACAACCCGTGGCCGACTTTCACAAGCCGCGAAGTGTGACCAAGTCGTTCTCATGCCTCCAGGCTTAGAGAGGTCACATCGAGCCATGCCTGGAGCGAGCTCAAGAGCATGAGAGCCCTCAAACATTCCCGCCGGCGACATTCCTGCCCACGAGCCAGCCGAAGACCAGCGCCGGACCCAACGTGATTCCGGGCCCGGGATAGGCCCCTTCCATGATCGAGGCCATGTCGTTGCCACAGGCGAACAGGCCAGGAATGGATGAGCCATCCGCGCGCAACACCCGCCCGCGCGCATCGGTGACGAGGCCCGCAGACATGCCGAGATCGGCCGGATAAACCGCGACGGCATGGAAAGGCGGCTCCAGGATCGGCGCGACGCAGGGATTGGGATGCTGATCGGCGTCGCCGAGCGCACGCTGATAGATGTTGCCGCCGCGGCCGAAGGCGGGATCCTCGCCGCGCACCGCACCGGCGTTGAACTGGTAGACGGTTGCAGTCAGCGCCTGCGCCGGGACGCCGATCGTCTCCGCGAGCGCGTCCAGACTGTCGGCACGCTTGAGATAGCCGGCAGCGACATCACGCGCGACAGAGCGCGTGAACGGCTTGATCTTGCCGAGGCCGTATCTCCACAGGAAGCGGCGATCGCAGATCAGCCAGGCAGGAACAGCCGTCGCGTGCCTGAGCTGCGCGCGCACGAACTCGTGGTAGGACACCGCCTCGTTGACGAAGCGGCGGCCGGTGCCATCGACCGCGATCAGGCCGGGCTTGGCGCGGTCGGTGACCGTGTGCGGGAAGACGCCACGGCTGCCGTCGGCCCGTGTGAAGGTCGAAGCCGGCACCCAGAACGCGCCTGCTTTCGTCGGCGCCGACAGGCACGCGCCCAGGGCCATGGCCAGCCGCGCACCGCGTGGTGCGGCGCCGGGGTCGACGGTGGCCGACAGCAGGCCGGCGGCCTCAGGCACATAGCAGCGGCGCAGCTCGGCATCATGCGACAGCCCGCCGGTCGCGAGCACCACGCCGCGCCTTGCGGTGATCCAGGAGCGGCCGGAGCGATCGATAATTTCGAGCCTCGAGACCCTGCCCTGCGCGTCGGCCTCAAGCTGCTGGACGGAGGTGCCGGTGCGTATGACAACGCCACGATCGAGCGCCGAGCGCAGCAGCCGCGCCGCCAGCGCATTGCCGAGATAGAGCGTCGTGCCGCGCCGCGCCGTGAGCCGCTGCAGGCCATAGCGCGCGAGCAGCCTGGCCGCATGCAGGGCCGAGCGCAACGATCGGCTGGCACGGCGCAGATGCGGGATATCCTGGCGGCTGATCATCATGCCGCCGAACAGCATGAACTCCGGCAACGGATCGCGCAGCAGCGCAAAGGCGTCGCCGAGGCCGCGCGCATCGAATGGCAGCGGCTCCAGCACCCTGCCTCCCGCGGTGGCACCGGGCAGGTCGGGATAATAATCCGGATAGGTCGGCACCGGCTGCAGCCGCAGCGCAGTGCGGACCTCGAGATCGCGCAAGGCTTCGTCGCCGAATGCAAGGAATGTCTCGAGCCGCGTGCGGTCCTGCCCCGGCACGGTCCGGTCCAAATACGTGCGCGCCGCCTCCAGCGTATCCGCCCGCCCCTCCGCGGCCGCCTTGTGATTGGCAGGAATCCAGACCATGCCGCCGGAGATGGCGGTGGTGCCGCCGAGGAATTCGGCCTGCTCCAGCAGCAGCACCGAGCAGCCGTCAGCCGCGGCGATGGTTGCCGCCGTCATGCCGCCCGCGCCGGCTCCGACGACGACGACATCGAACGTCTCGCCGGCGTGCAGCGCCGCCGTCATGCTCACACCATGCCGCCATTGGGCTGCACGATCTGGCCCTGGATCCAGGAGGCCTCGCCGGAGGCCAGGAAGCGCACCACCTCCGCAATCTCGCCCGGCTTGCCGATGCGATTGAACGGGCTCAACGCCGCCATGCGCTGCTTGGCCTCCTCGGTCTTGCCGGCATTGAAAAGATCGGTGTCGACGGGACCGGGCGCCACCGCATTGACGCGAACACCGCGCGCCGAGAGCTCCTTCGCCATCGACCGCACCAGGCTTTCGACCGCTGCCTTGGTCGCCGCATAGGGCCCGGTGCCCGGCACCGCGTGGCGGACCAGCGATGTCGTGATCGCGACAATGGCGCCGCCGTCGCGCACGCGCCGCGCTGCCTCCGCCAGCACGTTGAAGGCACCCAGGACGTTGACCTCCATCAGCAGCCGAAAGTCCTCCGGCCTGAAGCTCGCGAGCGGGCCTGCCGGCACGTTGATGCCGGCGTTGGCAATGACGGCCTGCGGCGCAGCACCGAGGTCGGCGGCAACTTGAGCGAAGACCTGCGCGACCGACGCGGCATCGCGAATGTCGACCTTGTATTGTCTGCCGGGCTCTCCGTCCGACGGGTGGTGGGTGGCGTAGGTCGAGGCCACCTGCCAGCCGGCGACGGCAAACGCCCGCGCGCAGGCGGCGCCGATGCCGCGGGAGCCGCCGAAGATGAGAACGATCGGAGAAGAAGTGGTCATTTTCGATTCCTTGATGGAGATGGTGTCTTCGCCATCGCGGCCCGCGTCGCTTCGATCGTCGCCTCGATGCCTTTTTGCAGATCGTAGCGCGGCTGGTAGCCGAGCTCCGCTTTGGCGCGGCCGATATCGAGCGCGCCCTTGACGGCGCTCAGCACGCGGCCGCCATGATGATAGGGACCGGTGTCGCCGACCGTGATTCTCGCACCGGGAATGGCGCGATTGACGGCGTCGGCCGTGTCGCGCAGCGTCGGTGCCATACCGGTCGCAACATTATAGGCGTCGAAGCTGTGACGCGGCTTGTCGAGCGCGAGCAGCACGCCAGCCACGGTATCGTCGATATAAACCTGATCAACCGCGAGATTGCCGCCGTCCTCCTGATGGAATGGCTCGCCGCGCAATGCGGCTTCGATGAAGGTGCGGGGCATGCGCAGGCGCGGCAGATGCGGTCCGTAGACCCAGCAGGTCCGCACATTGATGCATTCGAGACCGTGATCGCGCGAATAGACGCGACCATAGTGCTCGGCTGCGAGCTTGGTCACGCCGTAGACGCTGGCCGGCTTCTGCGGGTGCTCCTCGTCGATCACGGCGGATTGGAAGTCGCCATAGGTCTCCTCGGTCGAGATCTGCACGACGCGCCTGACGCCGGAGAGCCGCATCGCCTCGAACAGGTTGATCGCGCCCTCGACATTGACCCGCAGCGCCTTCAACGGAATGTCAGCGGCCTGAACCACACCGACCACCGCGGCGGCATGAATGACTGCATCGGGACGGAATGTCTGGAACGCCCGCAGCACTTCATGCCATTCGCCGAGATCGATCGCAGCGTTGACGAGTAGCTGTTGTTGCGAGGCGAGTGCGGCCATGGCCGGCGAGACCACCAGGTCGATGGCGACGACGCGATCGCCGCGCGCGAGCAGCGCCTGCGCGATGGCCGTGCCGAGCCAGCCGCAGGCGCCGGTGACCAGAATGGTCTTGCTCGTGGTCATGCCCGGCCCCTCACCGCGGCGCCGGCTCCTCGTCGGTCGGCGGGCTGGTGATCACGAGGAACAGCAGCGGGTCGTTGCCGGTGCAGTGGAATTCGTGCACCACGCCCGGCGGAATGTAGGTGACGTCGTTGGCACGGACCAGCCGGCGCTCGCCATCGAGGATCAGGATGCCCTCGCCCGACAGCACGTGATAGATCTGCTCCTGCACCTTGTGGGAATGGCTCTCGACATGCGCGCCGGGCTCGTAGGAGGAGATGCGATAGTCGAAGAAGCGGCTGCCTGTGGTATCCGGTGCCACGATCGCCTTGGACAGCGCCTGATTGTAGTGGCCTGGATACTGGGTCCAGAAGATCTCGGCGAGATTGCGCGTCACCGCCTTCTTCTCTGTCGCCGCATTCGCGTAGGCGTTCGGTCCGGGAACGACGATGGTCATGTCTCATCTCCTCAGGAAGGTTCAGATTGGGCCGGCCAGCAGATGCCGATGGTCACGAACTCGCAGCTGCTCATGACCCGTTTGCCGCGCGTTGCACTGCATCAGCGGTCTGAGTGATGCCAAGCAAACGCCCTTGCAGCTCGTGATCGGCCGCGAGCGCGGCAGCATCGCCGACATGGGCCACGCGCCCATTCACCAGCACATAGGCGCGGTCCGCCATCGCCAGCACGCTCTCGGCATGATGCTCCACGATGACGAGGCTCGCGCGCGACCTCAATTTGGACACGGCGTCGCGGACCTCCTGCACCACGGCGGGCGCCAAGCCCTCGAACGGCTCGTCGAGCAGAATCAACCGGCTCGGCACCATCAACGCGCGCGCGATCGCCACCATCTGCCGCTCGCCGCCGGAGAGATTTTCGGCACGCGCCTTGTGCAGGATGCGCAGCTTCGAGAACAGATCGAACACGTCGTCGAGCGACGCGCCGCCGGCGCGGGTCGCGAGCTTGAGATTCTCCTGTACGGTCAGGTTCGGAAACAGCCGGCGCCCTTCCGGCACCAGCGAGATGCCAAGACGGTTGATCTCGTCCGGCCGTAGCCGGTTGAGCTCCCTGCCGTCGAACGTGATGCGACCGCCGCTCGCCGGCACCGTGCCTGTGATGGCCCGCAGCGCGGTGGTCTTGCCGACGCCGTTGCGCCCTAGCAGCGCCACCACTTCGCCAGGCCGCACGGCCAGGTCGAGCCCGTCGAGCACGGTGCCACCGCCGTAGCCGGCGCGCACGCCCTCGAGCCTGAGCAGCGGCTCGGCGGCGGCGCTGCCGGGAAGCGGCGTCACATTGGTCGCCCGCGACGGAGCCGCCGCGACTTGGCCACGGGCTGTGCCGAGATAGGCCGTGACAACTTCGGGATGCGCCGCCACCTCCGCCGGCTCGCCGTCGGCGATCAGCCGCCCCTGATGCAACACCGTGATGCGGTCGGACATGGCCAGCACGCGGTCGATGTCATGCTCGATCAACAGCACGGCGTGGGACTTCGCCAGCCGCATGATCAACTCGCCTACGATCTTGCGGTCCGACTCCGCCAGACCAGCCAGCGGCTCGTCGAGCAGAAGGAGCTTGGCATCGATCGCGAGCGACACCGCGATCTCCAAGAGCCGCTTCTCACCATGCGCCAGCGCGGAGCAAAGCTCGGCGGCTCGATCGGCGAGGCCTACGGCATCGAGCAGCGACCACACCTTCGCGTTCGCAGCCGCATCGTCATAGGCATCGCGCCAAAGACCCGTCCATTGCCGGTTGGCAGCCTGCACCGCGATACGCACGTTCTCGAACGCGGTGAGGTTGGGAAAGACGCTCAGGATCTGGAACGAGCGGGCGATGCCGAGCCGCGCGCGCTTGTACGGCGACAGCTGATCGATGGGCATGCCCTCGAACAGGATGGTGCCGGCGTTGGCCCGGAGCACACCGGTCAGCAGATTGAACAACGTGGTCTTGCCGGCGCCGTTGGGGCCGATCAGGCTGTGCAGTCCGGTGCGGCTCATCTCGAAGGACACGTCGTGCTGTGTCACGATCGAGCCGAAATGCTTGGACAGGTTGCGGATCGCAAGAATTGGCACCTCTGAGGCCGTCGCCGCAGCCTGGCGTGCACGATCCGGCGCGTAAGGAACGATGTCGCGCGGCCGCGATGGAATGACATTGCGCGTCAGGGTCCAGCGGCTGCGGCCGGCGATGCGCTGGAAGATGCCGTGAATGCCCTCATCTGACAGCAGCGCGAAGGCGATGATGATGGGGGCGAAGACCAGCCACCAATTCTCCGTGATGGCGCTGAGCCGGTCCTCCAAAACGATGAAGACGATGGCGCCCCACAACGGCCCCAGGAAATGATGCACGCCGCCCAGCGCCGCCATCAGCACCGGATCGCCGGCATGCTCCCAGTTCAGATTGTTGGCGTAGACGCCCTGCAGCAGCAGCGCCATCAAACCTCCGGCGACGCCGATGCCGCCGCCGGCAATGACGAGCGCAATCAGCTTGGTGCGGTAGGTGTCGAAACCCAGGCTTGCGACCCGCTGCTCATTGTCGCGCAACGCCTGCATCAGTCGGCCGAACGGCGCATGCGCCAGCCGCCACATCATCCACAACGACCCGATCACCACGACGAGCGTGAACCCGTGGAAGGCAAGCGCGGAGCGAAACAGCGGACGCGCGACGTTCTGCAGGCCGTTCTCGCCTCCGGTCACCGAGGTCCATTTGAACGCAATCTCGAACGCGATCTGGGAGCACGCCAGCGTCAGCAGCGAAAAGTAGAGTCCGCGCCGGCGAAGGATGATGGCGCCGACGATCAGCGCCAGCAGCAGCGAAAATGCCACCGCGATCGCCAGGCCGGTGATTTCATTGGCGGCCGGCATGAAGCCCAGGCCGATTGCCAGCGCATAGCTCGCACAGCCGAAGAAAAAAGAGGCGCCGAACGGCACCAGGCCGAGATAGCCGATCAGAAAGTTTACCTCCGCGCCGTAGAGCGTGTAGATCGCGATCTGGGTCACGCGATGGATCGGCATGCCCACAGCGAGCGCGATGCCGGAGGCGAGCGCCAGTATCGCGACCGCCACGAGCACCGGGTGACTTGCGAGCCGCTGCAGCACGGGCTTGGCCGTCGTCATTCGAAACGCTCCCAGCGCTCGCCGAATAGTCCGCGCGGCCGCAGCAGCATGATCGCGAACATCAAGGCATACATCGATGCGGCGGCGGCCTCTGGCCAGAACTGAATGGTCAGCGAGGTGACGATTCCAACCGCGAGTCCGGCGACCACTGCGCCCCGAAAGGAGCCGAGCCCTCCGATGGCCACGATCACGAACGCGGGCATCACCGCATTGGCAGCCATTGACGGCGACACCGTCCACAGCGGCGCGGCCAGCACCCCAGCGATCGCCGCCAGCATGCAGCCGAGCCCGAACACCGCGGTGAGCACCCGCGGCAGATTGATGCCGAGCAACTCCACCATCTCCGGGTCCCGGCTGCCGGCACGCAGGATCCGGCCATAGGGTGTGAACGCCAGGAAGCCCCATAGGCCGAGCAAGGTCGCGGTTGTCGCGCCGAGCACGGCCACGCGATATTTGGTGATCAGGAGAGGACCAACTTCAACGATCCCTGCAAAGGCCGGCGGGGGATTGAACGGCTTGCCGTCGGCGCCCCATGCATAGCGGATCACCGCTTCGATCAGCAGCGCCAGCGCAAAGGTCACGATCAGGCTGAGCAACGGCTCCTTGCCGTAGAGGCGGCGGATGATCGTCACCTCCACAGCCATGCCGATCAGCCCGACCACCGGAGGCGCCAGGATCACGGCGCTCCAGCCGAATAGCTGGAACAGCTGCCAGGCCACGTAGGCCCCCAGCGCGAAGAAGGCGCCATGCGCGAAGTTGATGACGCCGAGCAGGCCGAAGGTGATCGACAGACCTACGGCGATCAGCACGTAGATGAAGCCGAGCACGAGTCCATTGGCCGCCTGGGAGACGAGAGTGTCGAGCATCGTTCGAGCCTGTCGGTGCGCTGCAGGAACCGGGGTCGCCCCGCCTCACAGCGACGGCAGGCTACAGCCGATATCCTCCTTGGTACCGAACGCCTTCGCCGTCTCCTCGGCGGTCGCCGAGGTGTTCTTCAGCACGTCGAAATAGTCGAACTTGTCGGTGATCTGCTTCTTGATCTGGACGATGACGGCCGGACGCACCAGCTGGTGATCCCAGTCGCGGAAGAAGAACGGAAACTCGCCTTCGGTGTTCTTCCACTGCTCGAGATGCGCCACGAGCTGAGCGGCCTCGGTCGATTTCGCCGCCTCGATCGATTCCAGCAGCGCCCGCATGCCGATCCAGCCCGACCACGTCTTGTCCGATGGCGGCTGATTGTACTTCTTCTTGAAATCCTCGATCAGCTTCTGCTCGGCGGCGGTATTCTTCGGATTGTTGTAGTACCACGGCTTGATGTAGATGCCGGTCGAGGCCTGCGGCCCGACGTCCCAGAAGTCGGTGTCCGTGACGGCGACCGCCGCATAGGGGATCTTGTCCTTCATCCCCATCTCGTTCCACTGCTTCAGGAAGTTGGAGAAGTCGCCGCCCACCAGGCCGCCGACGATCACGTCCGGCTTGGCCTGGCGGATCTTGAGGATGTAGGAGCTGTAGTCCGCGGTGTTGATCGGCACCTCGTCGACCCCGACCTCGGTGGCGCCGACCTGCTTCAGCATCGCGCGCGAGGCGCGCAGGATGTCCTGGCCGAAGGCATATGACGCCGTGATGAAATAGACCTTCTTGCCGATGCTGGAGACGTAGGGCATCAGGCCGGCCATCTGAACCGGCACGGTCGCCTGGGTGCGGAACGTGTACTTGCTGCAGCTCTTGCCGGTGATCTCGCTGGCCGCGGCGCCGGTCAGGATCAGCGGCACCTTCTCGCGATTGGCAACGCTCATCATGGCAAGCGCCGAGGACGAGTAGTTGCCGCCGACCACGGCGACCACCTTGCTCTCGTCGACAAGCCGCTGCATGTTCTGCTGCGACACCTGGGGATTGGGCTCGTCGAGCCAGACCAGCTCGATCGGGCGACCCAGCACCTTGTTGCCGGCCTGCTCGACCGCAAGCGCGCTGCCGCGTTGCAGGTACTCACCGATCGAGGCGCCCGGCCCCTGCTTGGCATAGATCATGCCGATGCGGACGGGCCCATCGGACTGGGCTCGCGCGGGACCGCCGACGCCGAGCACGGATGCGGCAGCCACGCCGGCCGACGCGCGCATGAAAGATCGCCGGTTCAGATCACGCTTCAACATGGTGCTCCTCCCTCTCGATGTTGTTATCTTTGTTTTGTATCGTCAGTCGCGTTTGTAAGGCTTGCCGAACACCGGCTCCTTGAATGGGATCGGCGGCAGCTCCCAGGTGCCCGTCGATGGCGGGCGCACCTCGGCGTCGACATGCAGATCGATCACGCAGGGGCGGCGGTTCTTGATCGCGGTCTCGACTGCACCGCGCAGGTCGGCGCTGCGGGTCACCGTCACGCCGTCAGCGCCGCAGGCGCGCGCCCAGGCGGCAAAGTCGGGGTTGTAGCGATCCCCACCGGGCCCCTGATTGCCGCGATAGAACGCGGTGCCGAGCTCGCGGCCCTCGAACAGGCCATACTGCAGATCGCGGATCGCGCTCCAGGCGAAGTTGTTCCAGACGATCCAGACGCACGGCAGGTCATATTCGACGGCAGTGGCGACGACATATGGCGCCATCATGAAGCCGCCGTCGCCGACCACCGCGACGCATGGACGGTCGGGCGCGGCCAGCTGCGCGCCGAGCACGCCGCAGACGCCGAACCCCATCGACGAAAAACCCCAGCTGTTCATCATGCTCTGCGGCCGCTTCGGCTGCCAGAACTGCATGAACCAGTTGTGATGCACGCCGGAGTCGAGCGACAGGATGACGTCGTCCGGCAGCACGTCCTGCAGGGCGCCGACGACATATTCCGGCCGGATCGGCGTGGTGTCGGCGCTGAAGTGCGGCCGCACGAACGCCTCCCACTCCGCCTTCCAGGTCCCGATCTGGTCGCGCCACGCCGCGAAATTTTCGCGGCGGATCGCGGGGCGACGCTCCAGCGCCGCGAGCAGTTGCCCGGCGAAGGTCTTGGCGTCGGCGATGATGCCGAGCGTCGGCGGATAGTTGCGGCCGAGCTCCGCCGGATCGATGTCGACCTGCAGCAGCCTGGTCGACGGGAAATTCCAGGAATAGCCCTGGTGCCAGCTCGACGACGAGCGATCGTCGAAACGCGTTCCGATGCAGAGCACGAGATCGGCATGACGGCCGGCCTGGTTGGCGGGATAAGCGCCGTTGCGGCCGATGAAGCCGAGCGTCAGTGGATCATCCGACGGCACGCAGCCCATGCCATTGGGCGAGGTGATGACCGGAATGCCGTAGCGGCTCTGCAACGCACTGATCTCAGGGCCGGCTTCCGAGAGGGTCGTGCCCTGCCCGATGAAGAACACCGGCCGCCCGGCGGCTTCGATCAGATCGAGCGCCTTGGTGACGTCGGCCTCGCTCGCGCTCGGCCGGTGACTGCCGTGAACATGCGACAGCGGCGGCAGCACGACGTCGGCCTCCTCCTGAAAAACATTGTACGGAATATCGAGATTGACCGGGCCGGGACGTCCCGTGACCATGGTGTCGAAGGCTTGGCGCAGCGCCAGCGGCAGCATGTCGACGCGGCTTGGCTGGAACGAACGCTTCACCACCGGGCGCAGCACCTGGGCAAAATCAGCCTGGTTGTGCGCGTACAATTCCTGGAACGGTGCGCGATTGGCCTGCGACGTCGGAACATTGGCGGTGATCGCGAGGAAGCTCGAGGAGTCCGACAACGCAGTCGCGAGCGACATCACCATGTTGGCCGAGCCCGGCCCGGTCGACGTCAGGGTCGCGACCGGACTGTGTTTGACGCGGAAATAGGCGTCGGCCATGTGACCGGCGCATTGCTCGTGGCGGGGCGACACCAGCTTGACGCGATCACGGACCTGGTAGAGCGCGTCAAGGATGCCGACGTTGCCGTGGCCGCAGATGCCGATCACGAAAGGCACCTTCTGCTTGACGAGATATTCGGCGATGACTTCGCCGCCCTTCATCTTGGTCATGGTCAGATCCTTGTCAGGTGACGGTCCGCGTCATGCGAGGATCGTCACGATACGCTCTTCGCTCATTTCGCGGATGGCGTAATGCGGCCCTTCGCGGCCGAACCCGGAATCCTTGGAGCCGCCATACGGCATGAGGTCCACGCGGGAGCTCGGAGTCTCGTTGATGTGAACGCCACCGACTTGCAATTGCCGCGCGGCCTGCAGAGCCTCGTCCAAGCGCTTTGTGAAAATGCCCGTGGCAAGCCCATAGGGTGTGTCGTTGACGCGCGCGATCGCCTCGTCCAGCACATCGAAGGGCGCGATGCACATCACGGGTCCGAACACTTCTTGGCAGCCGAGCGGCGTCGCCTTGTCGACATTCGTGAGCAGTGTCGGAGGAATCACGGCGCCCGCCCGCGCGCCACCGACCAGACGCCGCGCGCCGTTCTGCTCAGCCAGCGCGATCCAGGCCTCGATGCGCTGAGCCGCGGCCTCGCTGACGACGGGACCCACCACGGTGTCGTCCTCGCCGGGGTCTCCGTAGGGCAGCCCGGCAACGAGCTCTGAAAGTCTCTGCTCGACCTGCCCTATCAGCGAACGCTGCACCAGCAGCACCTGGATCGATGTGCAGACTTGGCCGGCCTTGCGGAAGCCGGCGTTGACGACCTTCGGCAGTGCAATATCGAGGTCGGCGTCCTCGCAGATCAGGCAGTGCGAGATCGAGCCGAGCTCCATCTGGGTTCGGCGTAGTCCCGCCTTGCTTTGGATGATGCGGCCAATTTCTGTGCTGCCGGTGAAAGCGAAGAACTTCACGGCAGCTTCGCTCATCAGCCAATCGGCAACCTCGCTATCGCCATGGACTACCGACATCAGGCCCGATGGCAGACCGGCTGCGATCAGGCACTCGGCCATGATGCAGGACGTCATCGGCGTATGCAGCGACGGTTTCAGCACCACGGCGTTACCAGCCGCCAGTGCAGGCGCAACCTTGTGCGCCACCGTATTGAGTGGAGCATTGAACGGCGTAATCGCGGCCACGACGCCGAGCGGCACACGGATGGTGAAACCGATACGGCCTTTCTGGCCAGCTGCTCCCTCCATCGGCACCATCTCGCCGGCAAGCCGCCGCGCCTCTTCGGCGGAGAGCCTGAATGTCGTCGCACAGCGCTGGAGTTCGCCCATTGCATCGCGGCGTGGAAAGCCCGCCTCCTGGCGCAGCACCTCCACCAGCTCCGACGCACGCTTCTCTAGTTCGACCGCAGCGCGATCGAGGATGAGGCCGCGATCATAGGGCGTCAGCACATTGGCTTGGAACGCCCGCTCCGCGGCGATCATGCAGGTGCGGACCTGCTCGCGCGACGGCAGATGCGCGGACATGGCTGGCTGTAGGCGATATTTGTCGAGCACGGCGACGGTGTGCGTACCCTTCACCCATTCCCCGGCGATCAAGAGGCGGCACGATGGCAGTTCGGCCGACGCCTGTCTCTGAACCGCAGCGTCCGCCATCGTCTGGTTCCTCCCAAAGGGGTCTTACGCCTGTTACCCTCGTCCTTA
Source organism: Bradyrhizobium sp. SZCCHNRI20481 (assembly GCF_032485055.1). Classification (NCBI taxonomy): domain Bacteria; kingdom Pseudomonadati; phylum Pseudomonadota; class Alphaproteobacteria; order Hyphomicrobiales; family Nitrobacteraceae; genus Bradyrhizobium; species Bradyrhizobium sp. SZCCHNRI20481. The sequence goes on along the minus strand of NZ_JAUEUE010000028.1, from coordinate 26,310 downwards.
GAGAGAAATTGACATTAGCAAAAATACTGTTTTGGATTAGTTGCTATAAGCTGAGCATATAGCTCGGCGGAAACGTCTCGTTCTTCCCCGGCAGTGCGGTGCCCGCCCATGGATTTGCGTCAGTTGCGCTATTTCGCCCAGATCGTCGAGAGCGGCAGTTTGTCGAAGGCGTCGCGCTGCCTGTTCGTTGCGCAGCCCGCCTTGAGCCAGCAGATCGCAAAGCTCGAGGAGGAAGTGGGCAGGCCCTTGCTGCAGCGCTCCTCGCGCGGCGTGATCCCGACCGAGAACGGCCTTGCGCTCTACCATCACGCCCGTTTCATGCTGCGGCAGCTCGACCATGCGCTGTCGATTGCCCGCCAGGATTCGGCAGAGGTGAGCGGCATGGTGTCGGTCGGCTTACCCGCAACGACCGTGCTCGCGATCGGGCTGCCACTCACCAAGTGCATCCGCGCCAAATATCCCGGTATCCTGCTCAATGTCGTCGAGGGAATGAGCGGCCACATCGCTCACATGATGCGGCTTGGCCAGCTCGACCTGGCCATCCTGTTCAACAACGACGTGTCGTCCAAGCTCGACGCGATTCCGCTGCTCGACGAGGAACTGTTCGTGCTTCTCCCTGCCGACAGCCAGCTGGTGCCGCAACACCGTTGCAGCATCACAGTTGCGGAAGTTGCAAAGCTGCCCCTGATCCTGCCGACGGGAACTCATGGCCTGCGCCGGCGTGTAGCTGCAGAGTTCGAGCGGCGCAACATCACGCCGAATGTGGTCGCCGAGATCGACTCGCTCTCGCTGGTGATGAGCTGCGTCGGTGAGGGCATCGGAGTCACCATCAAGCCGATGTCGGCGCTGCAGGCAGGAGGACGAAGCAGCGAGGACTGGCGCGCCCTGCCCATCTCGGACGCTCGGATCACGCGACGCAACTATGTCTATTCAATCAAGCCAGACCTGCTGGCGCCTGCAGCCCTCGCCGTCGCCAAGGAGCTCCAGGATACGGCGCGAATGCTCGTCACATCCGGACAATGGCGCGGCGTCAGCCTGGTCGACGACTCCATGTCTTCCGCGATCCCGCCGGCGGCCTAGCGCACGCGCCGACCGTCTGACCGGCGGATCGCGACGGCATCGCGATCCGCCCCCGGCCCGGTCTCGTCTACTTCAGCGCCGCCTGCCCGGCCAGAGATACGACGTTGTCCTGGGCGCCCGACCCACCACTCACACCGACGGCACCGATGATCTTGCCGTCCACCATCAGCAGATTGCCGCCCCGCGATGCGATCACGTCATCGAGCGTGGCGAGATAGGCGAAATACGCGCCTTTGCCGAGCAGCGTCTCGAACACCAGCGTGGGGCGTCGATAACGTGCCGCCGTGCGCGCCTTGTGCTGAGACAGGCCGACCGACGCATATTGGCAATTGTCCTGTTTTTCGAAATAGACCAGATCGCCGCTCGGATTGACCACGGAGATGCAGAAGGCGTTCCAGTTGCGCTTCGTCGTCTCGGCAACGGCCGCAGCAGCCACCTTCTTGGCCATCTCCAGGCTGATCGGGTCGCCATAAGGAGGCGGATTCAGTGCATCCGCGACCGCGTCGTTGGGGTTGTCGGTGTTCGATGTCTGGGCGAGGCTGCTCGATAAGTGCAAAGCTGCGACGCATGCGATGATGCTCAAAATGGTCCGATAGTACATGTCTTCCTCCCGACCCTGTTGCTTTCTCCGTGCTCGTCGGCCAGCCTGGCCGCCTTGTTTTACTCGACGAGGCGTGTCGTTCTCTGCCTCCGTTGGCGCGCGCTCCGCGCCGGCGGCACCCGGCGCGTCTCTACGCTTCATTCCGACCGCCGCGCTTCCAAGCTGCCGATATCTTCGGGCTGCCCTGTTTGCATCTCCAACGGTGTCATACGCTGCAGGTCAGCGCCGCTCGTCTCGGGCAAAGCCATCGCGGCGATGAAAGCAAGTCCATAGGCGGCGAGCGCGCAAAGGCCCATCGACAAGCCAAGAGGATGCGACGCAGCAAGCACGCCCACGGTCGCAGGCACGACCGAGCCAAACCCACGCCCGCCGCCGAGGCAGAAGCCCTGCCCGCTCGCACGAATCTCGGTCGGAAACAATTCGGCAAAGGTCGGCAACATTCCTGATGCCAACCCACCCTGGAACGCGCCGAGAAAGAAGCTGAGCAAGATTGTCGTGTTGGCGCCGATCGGAGCAAGCAGGTAGATGCTCGCGTTCACGGCCTGGCATAGCAGGAAGATCATGAACGCGGGACGCCGGCCCGTGCGATCCGAAAGCCAGCCATAGAGCAACGGTCCGACCAACGAACCCAGGATGTTCATGGCAAGATAGCCTGCACTGCTCCCCACGGTCAGGTTGAGGACGGTGCGCAGATAGGTCGGCAGCCACGTGATCATCACATAGGCACCGCCGAAAATGCCGGTGGCCATCGTGACCGCCGCCACGGTACGCCGCACATGGGCCCTGGTGAAGATCGTCCAGGCCGGCAGTCCGGCTGTCTTGTCCGCGCGGCTTTGACGATAAAGCCCGGACTCCGGCACAAGGCGGCGAATGAAGAACACGAGAAAGGCCGGCGCGATCCCGACCGCAAAGAACACGCGCCAGCCGAGCTCTTCAGGAAACAGCGATGAAATGACGGGGAGCAGCGCGACGGAAATCGCATAACCCACCGCGTAGCTGCTCTGCACCGACGCGGCCACCCGGCCGCGCAGCGCGGGCCTGACGACCTCGCTGATCAGGACGCCACCCACGGCCGCCTCACCGCCGTAGCCGAGGCCCTGGAGAAAACGCACGATCAGCAAGAAGTTGAAGCCCGTCGCAAAAGCCGATGCGAGCGTGAACAGGGCGACCCAGAGGATCGTCAGTTGCAGGACCTTGATGCGGCCGATGCGATCGGCAAGGATCCCTCCGCCCCAGCCACCGACAGCTGCACCGACGAGGGCTGCGGTCGCGAGATAGCCGGCTTCAGGGCGCGTCAGTCCGATTGTTGCAATCAGCGCCGGGATGACCAGCGCATAGATCGTCGAATCCAACGAATCGAGACCAAAGCCCGCGAAGCAAGCCCAATACGTCCGGCGTTCGACCTCGTCGAGTTCGGAATACCAGCCCAGTTTCATGATCGTTCACTTTCAGGCCAGGACGCGAACCAGATGCGCTTCTTCGTTGGCCGGGAGAACAAGCGCGAGTGCAGTACAATCGGGTGGCCGCATGGACCATGCAGGCGCACTTTCTGCGCGTGCCTGCCGGTCGTGTCCATTATGAATGCCGACAGCTTCATCGCCCGCCGATTGGAGATAGACGGAATTCCAGGACAGCCAAAATACGATTTGGCGTTGGCGCTCATAAGCGAAAGATATGGCTTGGCCGGAGCTCACCGCGGCATCACGGGGCGACCTTGGCGGTGACAAATCCACTTTGATTGAGCGCTCGGCGTACTGTGCCATTCGCCTTGGCATCTGCAAGAAACCGGGCCGCCCACTCCCGCGCCGTCACTTTGCCCTTCGGGACGACCACGACGACGCCAGTTGATTGGATGACCTCGTTCAAGACCCGGCTGCCCGGCAGGCGCCGCGACAGCTCCTCCAAGGCTTCCATGCCCATGGCGAGGGCGTCGAGCTGACCCCGGCCGATCAATTCAGCGGCCTCTTCAGGCTTGACGAATTTCGTCACGCTAGCACTTTTCATGCTCGCCTCGACCGTTCTGGACGTCGAGGTGCCTTCGATGCAGCCAACCCGGATTCCCGGACGGTCGATCTCGGCAACGGAGGTGATGTCTGAGCCGGCGCGAATGAGATACCCGCTCATATAGGCGACATAAGCGGGTCCCTGATCGACGAACTGCTCTCGCTTCCGATCCGCAGGCATGAAGGACAGATCCCACGCGCCTTTGCTGCCGGCGGCCGCGATTTCGTCCGAGCTCTGATATTCTACGAGCTCAAGTGGCACATTGAGCTTGCCTGCGGCCGCCTTGGCCAGTTCGACTGTCACGCCGACAGGCTTGCCTGTCGCCGGATCGCGTGTCGTCCAGAACGCCGAGGCGGCCGGCCCGACCGCAACAGCGGCGCGCAACACGCCGGTCGGAGCGATCTCGCGCGCATCCTGCGCAGCTGCTCCCGCCATCATGGCCGAGAAGCCCAAGCAAAGACTTGCGATGGCACAACAAAGCGATGCAAGCGGACCGGTCGATTTCATGCGTGGTCTGGCGCGATCCGACATGGGTACCGCCGTGCTGACAATGTGCCGGTCTTTCATAGTGTCGGATTCCACGATGATGGGATCAGCCGATAGCCGGCGCCGTCTTTCTCGACGTGTCCGACCGACGGGAACGCGAAGTGGAATCCGATCACGATCGCCTTCTCCGCCGCCGCCATGTCGTAGAACTTGTGGCGGGTCTGCTGCGCAAGATCGGGGTCGGTGTCGAAGACGACGTGCCAATCCGGATGTCGCAGGAAGAATTCCGGGATGTTGGTGACATCGGATTGGATCAGAACCTTCGCGTTGCCCGACGCGACCGCGAACGAGGTGTGACCTGGCGTGTGGCCGGGGGTCGCGATCGACGTGATCCCCGGAGCGACCTCCTTGTCCCAGTCATATTTCGTCACCTTCGACTCGATACCGGCGAAGGTTTTCCTCACATTGGCGAAGTAGTTCTTCATCATCTCGCTGGACTGCGCCTTGGCCGCGTTGTCCTCGCTGGTCCAGAAGTCCCAGTCCTTCGCAGGCACCATGATCTCGGCATTCGGGAACGCTATCGATCCGTCGGCTGCGCGGATGCCGTTGGTATGGTCGGGGTGCAGATGCGACAGCAGCACGACATCGATGGCCTTCAGATCGACGCCTGCCGCAGCAAGGTTCTGCAGGGTTCGGCCGACCGCGCCCTTGCTGGGCTCGAGATTGGCCACACCGTTCCCGGTGTCGATCAGCACGAGCTTGCTGCCGGTATTGATGATTTGGGGGTTGAAGGGGATGGTCACCATCCCTTTCGGCATGTAAGCGGCGTCGGCGGCGGCGACCGCCTCCTCCCTGGACGCGTTGGTGACGAACTTGTCCGGAACCGGAAACGTGCGCGCACCGTCATTGATAGACATGCACTCGAACGATCCCACCTTGTAGCGGTAGAAGCCGGCTGCCTGCGCGCCGGCCGGATTCATAGCCGCTCCGGCGGGCGCCGTGCCGAGGCGAGTAGCGGCCGCAGTCCCTGCCAAGGCTGCGCCGGCCAACAACTGACGACGGTTGAGATTGATCACGTGCCCCTCCTTCTGGTCGATCCAACGACGATGAAATTGAACGCGGCGCGGGACCTCGGACGATGCTGATCGACATGTCAGTTCGCGTCGTGATGTCGTCTTCATGTCTCTCAGTCCCAGAACGGGACGACCCGTGAAGGCTCCCCGTGGCGTTTTGCTTCAGTGGGCCAGCGGATCAGGCCTCATCTGCACTTTGTAGACCTTCGGCGACGCCTCCTTGCCGCCCTCGCCGTGAAAGCTCGCGCGCGTGCCGGTCGTGGTCCACAGACCTCGTCCCTTCCAGCCGGTGTCGGGATCGTCGATATCGCTTCTCATCGCCATGACAGCCGATCACGCCGCGAATAGTGCGCGCAACCGGCCGATGTCGTCGATTTCTTCGAGCCGCCCGACCATGTCGATCAGCTTCTCCGTCTTCTCACGCCCCAGAACGGGCGTCATCAGATCCCTGGTCTTGGCGTTGACGGCCTCCGTGCTCAGCGGATTCTCCCTGGTGCCCGGCGGATGCCTAGTGAAATGATCGACCTTGCGGCCATCGACCAGAGTCACCTCGACGATCGCACCGCGTGGCGCGGCCGGATCCATCAGACTCTTGTCGCCTACAAGCGTCACCTTCCCACGCTGCTCCAGGATCATCGGATCGCGCATCAGCGCGACATCATGGCTGTCGGCGAATGAGACGGCCCCCTTGACCAAGGCGAGTGCGACGAGATGCTGACAGTTCACGTCGGGCATGGCGCTGTCGCCGACGATGCCCATCGCGTCGGTCGGAAGCTTGACCAGGATGCTGCGGACCTTGTCAGGGGTCAGCGCGTGCTGCCGGCGCAACGTCAGCAGCGCATCCAACGGCGACTGGATCGGATAGCCGACCGAAAAGGTCTTGATGGCGGTCTCCGTGACGTAGAAGCGGCTGCCGAGATCCTTGACCATCTCCTCCGGCTTCGGATCGCTCGACAGCGCGATGAACAGGTTGTGGGTGCCATCGAGCACGTCATCGACGCCGGTGAGCCCGGCCATCACCATGTCGACCGCCATGACACCGTTGCGCGCGCCCATTCCGGCGAAATCGAATGCCTTCTCGATGTGGTCCTTGTCCTTGACCCAGCTCCACAGCCCTGAGACCTGCTGCGCCGAATAGGAAATGGCGTGACGCATGTCCCTCTCATCGAGCCGCGCCAGCGAGGCCGCCGCGCCGAGCGCGCCGAATGTCGACGACGTGCCCTCGGCACTGCGGTGCGAGCCGCGCACGAGGTCCGGTCCGAGCGCCATCAGAAGGCGGCAGGTCAGGTCATAGCCGAGCACAACGGCGCGGATCACGTCGCGCCCATTGCGATGCTCCCGTTCAGCCATAGCGAGCGCGGCAGGGATGACCGCGCACCCCGGATGCGCCTTGGTGACCGGTTCGAAATCGTCGGTCTCGTCGGCGTGAGCGCACATGGCGTTTGCCATCGCCGCATTGACGGCCGTCGTCCGGACGTCGGAGCCGACGACGGACGCCTGCGGCTCGCCGCCGAGGCTGCACACGTATCTCAGCGCCATCTCGCCGGGATGCATACGCGCACCGGAGACGATCGCACCGAGCGTGTCGAGAATGCGGTGCTTGCATGCGAGCATCACCTGCTCCGGCAGCTCCTGGTCACGCGCCGCGACCATGTAGCGCGCCAGGCGCTCGGTCACGCCCGGGCCGGCGGCCCGGGAGAAACGGATCGGCATCGCCGAGATTGCAGCAAACGCCCCCGCCGATTGCAGCAGACGGCGGCGCGACGACATGGCCCTCCTCGCCATCGTCAGGCCGACGCCGACATCTTCGCGATGTCGGCTGCGCTCGACAGGCCGTCGACATTCCAGCAGGCGTCCATGATCCGCCGGATCGACGCCGCCGGAACGATGCCGTCGGCGAGATCGGAGAACTTCGCCTCGAGCTGCTGGTCGGTCATCGGCACTTCAACGCTGCCGACGGCGTGCTCGATGCGGCGGCTGAGCTTCCGCCCATCCTTCAGCACGATCGTCATCTCGACCTGCTCCGGCTTGATCTCGGGCGCGATGACCGGAATGACCTTGCTACGCAGCGACAGCACCGTCTGATCGGTTACCGCGCGATCGCTGAACTGCTTCTCTCCGCCCGCGCCTTCCACGATCGCCACGGCCACCGCGTGATAGATGCTGAACTTGCCCTCGAGCCCCTGCTGCGGCGTCTTCTTGCCGGTCAGCTCGAGCACGAGCGGATTGACTTTGAGATCGACGTGATCGATCTGGTCGCCCGTCAGCCTGTTCTCGTTGCGCAGCTGAATCGCAGCGTCGATCGCCGGATGCAGCACGATGCCGCAGGCGAACGGCTTGTAGGTGTTGAGCGCGGCTTCGTAACGCTTGCCGAGATCGCCGACGATCTCGCCATAGTCCTGCTTGGTGCTGATCGTATTGGCCCAGCCGCGCTTCGCCTCGATCATCCCGTCCGACGACGTGAAATTCTTCGACGCCAGAATGGCGGCGAATATGCCGTTTGACGCCGCACGGCCGGGGTTGAAGCTCTTGTTCATGGACCCGAACGATTCGCGCAGGCCGACCGGCTGCGACGCGGCGAGGCCCAGCGCCCAGGTCATCTGCTGCTCGTTGAGCTTCAACAGCTTGCCGGCAGCCGCAGCCGCACCGAACACCCCGGCAGTCCCGGTGATGTGCCAGCCGACATCGTAGTGGTTCGGATAGACGGCGTTGCCGATCCTGCACTCGGTCTCGACACCGAGGACGAGCGCATTCAAGAACTCCTTTCCGGAGACCGGCTGCATTTCCGAGAGCGCAATGATCGCCGAAACCACCGGGCCGGCCGGATGGATGATCGTCTTCAGATGGGTGTCGTCGAAATCGAAGATGTGGCTGGACACGCCGTTGATGAAGGCGGCGTTCATGATGTCGAACCGCTCGCGCCGGCCGAACAGCGACGCCTGCTGCGGGCCTGAGAACGGTGCCAGCGCGGCAACCGCAATATCAACCGTTTCATGTCGCGACCCGCCGATCGCGACGCCGGCCCAGTTCAGCAGCGTCCTCACGCCTTCCTTGCGGACCTTGACCGGCAGATCATCGTATCCCGCCGAGACGATGTACCGCGCAAGCGTACGCGTGACCTCCTTGGGCGGCGGCGCGGCGGGCGCCGCCGGTGCCTCAGCCTGTGCAAAAGCCGCATTCGCGCCGACCGCGGACAAGGGAAGAGCGGCGGCGGCCTGAAGCAGGGTCCTGCGATCAGTGTGCATGTAACGTCTCCCGGGCTTTGAACGAGGCCAATTGCGCGGCGAGCCGGACCGCGCTTTCGAGCGCGCCGGTGTTTGCGACGCCCTTGCCGACGATGTCGAACGCCGTGCCGTGCGAGGGCGTGGTGAAGACCGTCTCGAGGCCGGCCGTCACGGTCACTCCGCGATTGAAGCCGCGCAGCTTCGTCGCGATCTGCCCCTGGTCATGATACATCGCGACGACGCTGTCGAACTCGCCGGCAAAGGCGCGAATGTAAACCGTATCCGCTGGATACGGACCGCTGCAGACAATGCCCTTTTTCGCAATCGCCTCGACCGTCGGCTTGATCATCTCGATCTCGTCGCGACCGAACAAGCCGCCCTCGCCGGCATGCGGATTCAGCGCGGCCACGGCGATCCGCGGCGCAGCGACTCCGGATCTCCGCATCATCCTGTCGACGAGGACCACCGCATCGGCGATCCGCGCCGGGCTGATGTCGTTCAGCGCCTCGCGCAGGGACTGGTGCCCGGTGACGCGCGACATCCATTGACCATCCAGCACATTCATTTCAGAAAAATAGGTACGGTGCCCGAGCAGGTCCGCGAACATCTTGTGCTCGTCCGGGTACCTCCAGCCGCCGTCGAACATCGCCCGCTTGTTCAAGGGCGCGAAGGTGATGGCATTGATCGCGCCGTCCTTGGCAAGATCGATCGCCCGCGACAGCGTCTCTCCGGTGAGTCGCCCGGACTCGGCGCTGGCCTTTCCGATCGGGTACCTCGACGGATCGGTGTTGCCGAGATCGATCAGCTGGATCTTGCCGGAAACCCAGGAAGCCTCGCTGGGGGAGCCGATCCGCTCGATATCGAAGCTCACGCCGGCATGCGCCATTCCCATCTCCAGCACGCGGGCATCGCCCACCACGACGAGGCGCGCCGCATCGGCCAGCCGGTGATCGGAGAGGATTCGCGCCGTCTGCTCAGGACCGATACCGGTGCAATCACCGGGAACCAGCGCCACGATTGGCAAGTCTTCACAGAGAACCATGGATCCTACTTTGCTGCTTTCATCTGGACGACCCGCCCCCAATCGTCGTGGTCGAATTCACCATCCCATTTCGCCACCACGATCGCGGCCACTGCGTTGCCGATCGTGTTGGTGATGGCGCGCGCCAGCGACATGAAGCGGTCGATTCCGAGCAATAGCGCGAGGCCTTCGACAGGCAGCCCGGCCGCAACGATGGTCGCCGCCAACGCGGCGAACGCCCCGCCCGTGACACCGGCTGCGCCCTTGCTGGTGAACAGCATCACGACAAACAGGCTCAACTGCTGCGCCGTGCTCAGCTCGATGCCGTAGACCTGCGCCACGAAGATCGTGCTCAGCGGCAATGTCAGCGCCACGCCGTCGAGATTGAAGGAGTAGCCGGACGGAATGACGAGACCGGTCACGGCGCGTCCCACCCCCGCCCTTGGCAGCTTCTCCATCATTCCGGGAATCGCGGTCTCCGACGACGACGTTCCGAGCACAACGAGAAGCTCGGGGCGCAACAGCCGGAGCAGGTCCATCAGCCGGATGCCGACCAGACGGCAGATCATTCCCAGGACGACGAAGATGAAGAACGCCATCATCCCCCAGGCCGTCCCGACCAGGAGCGCGAGGGCGTACAATGTGGCGGCGCCGAACTTGCCGACCGTGAAAGCCATGGCGCCGAAGGCCCCGATCGGTGCCAGCATGACGACGACATGGACCACGCTGAACACGAGTGCGGTCAACCGCTCCATGCCCGAGCGCAGCGACAGCGCCTTTTCGCCGAGCATCAAGAGGCCGATGCCGCACAGCAGCGCGAGCACGAGAACCTGAAGCACGTCGCCGCTGGCAAACGCGCCGAAGAAGCTTTCGGGGATCATATGCTGGATATAGGCCGACAACGAGCCGACATGTGTCTGCGCATAGCGGGCCACGGCTTCGGCCTGTTGCGGGGTGGCGTGCGCCACACCCGCGCCGGGCTGGACCCATCGCACCACGACGAAGCTGAACAGCAGGCAGAGCGTCGTGACGATTTCGAAATACAGGAAGGCCTTGAGTCCGATGCGTCCGACCGCCTTCATGTCGCCGACCTGCGCGATGCCCGTCACCACGACCAGGAACACCAGCGGCGCGATCGTGACCTTGATGAGCGAGATGAAGCCGTCGGCGAGCGGTTTGAATTCGAGTGCCGCAGCCGGAAACAGCGCGCCGACGAGTGCGCCGAGCACGGCGCCCGCCACGATCAGGACATAAGGCTCCCGCCAAAGCGAGCCGGCACGAGGCGCAGCAGCCTGCGTCGGGAGCGCCTCGGACAAAGGAGTCGTAGTGATCGTCAATTCCGTGTCCTCCCGCCTCGTGCTCTTCGGCGCTGCAAACAGCGTCTCCGCGGCCCCTTATCTTTGGCCTGACATTGGACCAGCCGGTGCCGCGGTGCTAATGCCAGATTGGAATAATTCAATAACGAATTGGCATCATGGACCTGAGCTGGATCGAGGATTTCCTCGCTATTGCGGAGGACGGCGGCTTCTCCCGCGCAGCGCTGCGCCGGCACGTGACGCAGCCGGCCTTGAGCCGGCGGATCAAGTCGCTGGAAGCGTGGCTTGGAGCGCCTCTGTTCGAGCGCAGCACCCATGTCGTGAAGCTGACGCCGGCAGGGGAGAGTTTTCGTCCGGTGGCGGAGGACGTCATTCGCAGGCTGTCGAACGGCCGCGAGGAGGCCCTGGAAGCGGCTCGCCTCAAGACCGAGACCGTTCAATTCGTCGCCACCCACGCACTGTCGCAGACGTTCTTTCCGGACTGGATCCGCCGGGTCGATCGTGCGCGATCCGGTTCCGCCGTTCAGCTCGTGGCGTCGAACTTCGCCGGGTGTGAGAAGCTCCTGCTCGAGGCCCATGCGCATTTCATGCTGGCGCATTACCACCCATCGCTCGCCAGCCGCCTGGACAACGATCGCTTTCAGCGCATCGATCTCGCCGACGATGTCCTGGTCCCGATCAGCGCGACCGGTTACAGGGCCGTCACGCGCAGCGGTCGCCGGCGGCAATCGATGCCGCGGTTTGCGCTGCCTGGCTCTGCGGACAAGCCGCTGCCCTATCTCGCCTATCATCCAGGTTCCGGTGTGGGCCGCATCGTGACCGCCTTCCTCGCGACGAAGCAGCCAGGCGCCATGCTGCTCCCCAGCTTCTCAGCACCGGTGATGCTGCTCATCAACATGGCCCGGGAAGGCCGCGGGATCACCTGGGCTCCACGCAGCCTGGTCGAGCTCGATCTCCAGAGCGGCCGATTGGTGAGAGCCGGCCCGAAGGACTGGGACATCAAGATCAACATATGCCTCATCCGCGCACGGGCGCGGATGATCCATGCCGCTGAGAGTCTTTGGAGCACGGCAAGGAAGCTGGCAGCCACTTAGCCAATTGGCGAGAATTGGTTGCACAGCCAGCGTTGAGGTCAGCCCAGGCAGGGCTTCGGCCTCGCGCTCCATTTCCGCATCTCCTGCGCCTCTTCGACCCGCTACGGCTCGATTCATGTCTCTGGGCAGGCATAACGAGATGTCTGCCGGCAATCGCCTCTGCCTCGACCTCACTTGTCCCAAGATCGCGTAGCTTGATCACAAATATCGGGTCTACAGTCCCCCCGGCGGCAATGTGACCGCGAACGGCGTCGGCATCGCCACCGGCGCCTATACCTCGCTGGGCTGACGCCGGAATTGTCCGGCCGCTGCATGCCGATCCTGTCGAACTCGCTGGTGACGCGCGCGCTCACTGCGGCCGAGCTCGCGGCGACCGGCTTCAAGACCCGGCAGGTGATCTCCGACACGCGCACTTTGCGCTTCTACTACCGGCTGCTGCCGGACGACCGCGTCCAGATCGGCAGCCGGAGCGCCATCACTGGCGCCGACGCTACGCATGACCGGCACCTCCAGCTCCTGATCGACGGCCTGCATCGCAAGTTTCCCGCGCTCACAGGCATCGAGATCGATTATTCGTGGTGGGGCTGGGTCGATGTCAGCCACGACATGATGCCGCGCATCGTGCGTCCCGATGCCCAGGCGAAGCTGGTCTATGCGCTCGGCTATGGCGGCAACGGCGTCTCCTATTCGGCGCAGGCCGGCCGCCGGATGGCGCAGATGCTCGCGGGCCAAGCCTTCAAGGGGCAGGATCTGCCGATCTTCACCTCGGCGCTGCCGACGCATCCCTTCGCGCCGTTCCGCCGCATCGGCCAGCGCCTGCTCTATCGCTGGTATCACCTGCGCGACGAGGCGAGTTGAGGCGAGTTGAGGCGCCTCTCGCCGCAGGTCGGTCCGACGAGCGTGCGCCTGCAGCAGCAGGGGTTCATGCCGTCGCTTCCCTGATCTCCACACGGATCGGAGTCGGATCGAAACCGTTGCATGGATTGTTCACCTGCGGACAGTTCGAGATCACGAACAGCACGTCCATCTCCGCGGTCACGTCGACGTAGTTGCCCGGCGCGGACGGGCCGTCGAGCACGGTGAAATTGCCGGAGGGCTCGATCGGCACGTTCATGAAGAAGTTCAGGTTGGAGACGATGTCGCGCTTGGTCAGGCCGTGCCGCGACAGCTCCAGGATGAAATTCTCCCGGCAGGCACGCAGGTAGCGCGTCGCCTCACCGAAGCGCACGGCATTGCTCTCGCAGGAGCAGCAGCCCGCCGAGGTGTCGTGGCGGCCGCAGGTGTCGGCGGTGATCCGCGCCATCACCCGTCCGCGGTTGGAGATCAGCCGCGTGCCGAGCTCGAGATAGGCCGAGCCCTGGACGCGCAAGGTGTCCTGCGCGCTGTAGCGCTCGGCGGTGTCCTCCGCGACATAGATCAGCGCGTCCACCGCCTGCTCGCCCTCGCTGTCGATGATGCGGAGCGTCTGGCCCCTCTTCAGCACCCGCGACCAGGGCTGCTCGGCGGGAATGTCGAAGCTGTAGACAAGATGGCCGGGATCGGTCGATGACATGATCACGCTCCTCAGGCGAACAGCTGATCGGTGAAGGCGTAGGCGCGCACGGCTTCTGGCGAGGCCGTGCGGCAGACATCGTCATCAGCAGGCGGCGGCAGCCGGTGCCGGATCAGCGTGATCGGCGTGGTCGCTGCCGGCCGCGCCGGATCGAGCGGATGGGCGCAGTTGGAGACGGCGACGATCAGGTTCATCTCGGCGCGCAGAGCGACGAAGTCGCCGGCGCGCTTGCGCGCAGCGTGCCAGACGAAGCGGCCGTTTGCGTCCGTCGTCACCGGCGCAAAGAAGGTCACGCAAGGCGGGATGTCGCGCAGGCCCAGTCCGATCTTGGCAGCGGCCGAGATGAAATTCGCCTGCGTGTTGCGCGTCACCTCGCCATAGGCCGACAACGTCGAGTCAGGGGTCGAGTCGCCGACCAGAAGGTCATGCGCGCCGGACGTATCCTCGATCACCGAGAGCAGCACCCGTCCCATGTCCGACAGGATCATCCGGCCCTTCGACAGCGCCGCGCTCCATTGCACCTTCACGGTGTCGGCACAGTTGATCCGCTCGCACGGATCCTCGCTGCGCCACGCCAGCAGCGACACGCTGGAGCGGCCAAGATCATCGCGGAGCCGCAGCGCTTCTCCGCGCGACAGCCGAACCGTCGCGTGCCAGCCGGGCGGCACCTGCTCGGACTGCACGATCGCGTCCTCCGCGACCGGCGCGCCATCGAGCGCGGTTGGCGGCGGCAGCTGCTTCAGCTCCTGCCCCGCCGCGCGCAGTTCCTCATAGCGGCGGCGGTTGGCCGCAGCCTGCTCCGCCTTGCCTTCTCCGCTCATGCGTCGGTCACCGTGAAATGTGCCTCGACGGGCTTCCCAGCCTTGCCGTTGATCGGGAGGATATCCTGCGGACAGGCGGAGAACGCGATCACCAGATCCATCTCCGCGCGCAAGCGCACTTGGCCGCCGGGAACGGGGCGCGGCGGCGCGGCAAAGCCGAGCGTGCCGTCGGCCTCCCAGGGAATGTTCATGAACAGATTGAGCGGGCTCGGTACCTCCGGCGGCGTCAGGCCGAGCTCGGCCATGCCGGCGAACAGATTGTCAGTGCAATTGTCGTGGTGGCCCTCGTGCCCGAGAAACGCGTAGCGATAGCGGTCGCAGGCGGCGATCAGAGTGTCGTGAATGCCGCCCGAAGTATCCTCGATCAAGGTCAGGATCGGCCGGCGCTTGTTGGTCCGCAGCACGTCTCCCGGCCGCGGCACCAGATGCAGCGAATGCGCCCGCGTGTGCTCGTTCGACATGAACTCCGACAGGTCAACGCGATTGAACGCCCAGGTGTCGACCACCTGCTCGCCATGGGTATTGATCACGGTGACCACCTGGCCGGCCGTGACGAGCGCCGCCTTGCCGCGCCGCGCCGGAATCTCGATCGGATCCATCGCTCTCTCCTTCAGGGCTTGTAGGCGACCATGTCGATCTCGACGATGCCGCCGCGCGCCAGGTCGCAGACGCCGATCGTGGTCCGGCCAGGCCGCTGCGCATCGTCGAAATGGCTGGAGAAGATCGCGTTCATCGCGGCGTAGTCGCGCTTGAATTCGGTCAGGTAGATGCGGGCGAACACGACGTTCGCGAAGCTCATGCCGCAGCCCTTCAGCACACGCGCGAGGTTATCCATGACCTTGCGGGTCTGCGCGTCGATACCGTCCGGGAGCGGCAGCGCGTCGTCATCGGGATCGGTCGCGAGCTGGCCGGTGACGAACAGGAACGGACCGGCCCGCACCGCATGGCTATAGGGAGTGACCGGCTTCGGCGCATCCGGGAGCAGATGATAGATCGGATCCATGGCGTATCTCCTCGCGTTGTTTCTAGCTCATCCGGCGGCGTAGCGCTGGATGAACTGGCGCGCGCGTTCGGTTTCCGGGTTGACGAAGAAGCGCTCCGGAGGCCCGGTCTCGACCACGCGGCCGCGATCGAGAAACAGAATGCGGGTGGCGGCTTCGCGAGCAAAGCCCATCTCGTGGGTCACGATCACCATCGTGCGGCCCTCGCGTGCAAGCTCGCGCATCACCACCAGCACCTCGCCGACCAGCTCCGGATCGAGCGCGCTGGTCGGCTCGTCGAACAAGAGGACGTCCGGCTTCATCGCCAGCGCACGCGCAATGCCGACGCGCTGCTTCTGCCCACCGGACAGCCGCGCCGGGAACACATCGCATTTGTCGGAGAGCCCGACCTTGGCGAGCAGCGCCATCGCCTCCTCGCGCACCTCGGCCACGGGACGCTTCTGCACTTGCACCGGCGCCTCCATGAGATTCTGCAGCACGGTCAGATGCGGCCACAGCGCGAAATGCTGGAACACCATGCCGATGCGCGTGCGGACCCGTGACAGCTCGCGGTCGGACATCACGACGCCGCCATTGTTGATGCCGATGCGCTCGCCATTGAGATAGATCTGGCCGGCATCAGGCCGCTCCAGCCAGTTGATGCAGCGGAGCAGGGTCGACTTGCCGGAGCCGGACGGGCCGAGCACGCAGACCGTCTCACCGCGCGTCACCGTGAAGCTGATATCGGAGAGCACCTCGAGCTCGCCGAACCGCTTGGAAATGCCGGCGACGTCGAGCACGGCCATGTCGTCGGTCATCCCGGGCTCCCTCTCAGCGCCGCGCCGCGGCCAGCCGGTCGATGCCGCTGACACCCGCCTCGATCACGAGGCAGAGCCCCCAATACAGGATCACGGCGGTGATGAAGGCGGCGAACGGCACGTAGTGGCGCGACTGGATCGAGCTCGCGGCATGCGTCAGCTCGGGCAGTGCGATGATAGTTAGAAAAGCGCTGTCCTTGACGATCTGGATCATCTGGTTGCCGATGACAGGACCTGCGGCGAGCAGCAGCGGCGGCAGGATGATGCGGCGGAACAATCGCGCCCCGGAGAAGCCGAAGGCGACGCCGGCTTCGATCGGCTCGCGCGGCTGCGCCGCCCAGGCGCCGCGCAGGATCTCGGCGAGATAGGCGGCGTGATAGACGGTCAGCGCCACCAGCCCCGAGCTCCAATTGTCGAGCCTAATGCCAAACGAGGGCAAACCGTAGTAGACGATGTAGGCGAACAGCAGGAACGGCACGCAGCGCATGCCGTCGACGAACACGCGCACGGTGAGCGCCAGCCAGCGCCGCTTCGACATCAGGGCCGGCGTCAGCACGAAGGCGATCACGAGCCCGGCGATCGCCGACAGCACCGAGAGGATCGTGGTGTTGCCGAGACCGCTCAGCAGCAGACCCCGCTCGCTCCAGACGATGGCGAAATCCCGGATCATGCGGCCTCGGCTGCGAGCTGGCGCCGCTCGATGAAGCGCTGCAGCGAGACCAGCGCGAACACGATCGGCGCATACATCGCGATGGCGACCAGGAACGGCGGCAGCGGCTCATAGGTCTCGGCGCCGATGCGCACCGCCGCGCGGGTGATGTCGACGACGCCGACGACCGCCAGCACCGGCGTGACCTTGATCAGCAGCGACATCTCGTTGACGAGCCCGGGCAGACTGACCCGCACGATCTGCGGCAGGACGATGCGGCGTAAGCGCAGGCTCGCATGCATGCCGACCGACTGCGCAGCCTCGTACTGCTCCTTCGGGAAGTTCATCAGAGCGGCGCGCCAGACCTCGCAGTTGAACGCCGAGGTGTTCATCACCAGCGCCAGGATCGCCGCCGACACCGGCCCGATTGCGATCCCGACATTGGGCAGCGCGAAGAACAGCAGCAGCAGCAACGTCACGAGCGGGGTCGCGCGCAGCACCGAGACATAGACGGCGACCATGCGGGCGACGACGGGAACATCGGCCCAGCGCAGCAGCGCAAGGCCAAGGCCGATCGGCAGCCCGATCAGGATGCCGACCAAGGACAGCGTCACCGTGACCACGGCGCCCTGCAGGATGGCGAGCACGTCGGCCGCGCTCATCGCCGGCCATCCGTGGCGAGGCCGGACGGCCGGCGCCCTGCATCGGCCAACCTCGTCCGATGCAGGGGCACCTGGCCGTCGAGCGGACCGGCGCGCAGCGTTCGCCACCCGCACATCAGCTGCACCTCATCCGCGGCGTCAGAATTCCGGCTCGAACGTGACCGGCAGATCCGGAAAGGCCTCGCCGAACCACTTCGTCTGCAACTCGGCGAACCGGCCGGTTTCCTTCTCCTTGGCGATGAAGCCGTTCAGGAATTCGACCAGCTCAGTGTTGCCCTTGGCGACCGCCCAGGCCGGATAGGATTTGCCGGAGACGGGCTGGCCGACCGCGAACACGTTCGGCTTCTCGGCGACCAGCGCCTTGATGTTGATGATGGTGTTGACGACGTAGTCGACACGGCCGAGCGCGAGATCCTGATAGGCTTCGGGATAGGAGGTGTATTCGACCACCTTGCCAAGCTTGCCGCCTTCCTTCTCAAGCATCGCCTGGAGCTCGGGCAACCGCCCCAGCAGCGCGCTGCCGGCCTGCACGCCGACGGTCTTGCCGCTGAGATCCTTGATGGCGGAAATGCTCTTGTCGTCCTTGCGCTTGACGTAATAGTGCGTCGCGTCGGCGATCGGGCTGGTGAAGTCGAGCGACTTCTTGCGCTCCTTGGTGATGATCGCCGCGGTGATGGCGACATCGTACTTGCCGGTGGAGACGCCGGCCAGGATGCCTGTCCACGGCAGGATCTGCTGCTTGATCTCGAATGGCGCGTATTTGCGCAGATCCTCGATCAGTTCGTTGTCGAAGCCGGTCGGCTTGCCGTCCTTGACGAACTCGAAGGGACGGAAATCGTCCTCGGTCGCGACGATGAGACCGCGCTTCTTGATCTCGTCGAGGCTGCCGGCCTTGGCGCTGAACGCGGCCGGCAGCGTCAGCGCGGCGGCCAGCAGCGCAAGCGCTGCTCGCCGCGACGGTGCCGACAGGCGGGGAAACGAAGGCTTGGTCATCTCGTATCTCCTTACATGAACTGATCAGTCGAAGCTGAAGCCGTGCGCGCGCAGATAAGGTGGGAAGGAAGCCCCCTCGGCCTTGGCGGCCTGCCGCGCCTTGTCCTCCGACCAGCCGTAGAAATCGGCCTCGCCGAACTCGGCGTTGCCGCGCTGCTGCTCTTTCGGAATCGCGTGCCGCGCATGGCGTCGCCGGTCGTAATCGTCGAGCGTCACGGGCAGCGCATCGTCGCCGTAGCGGTCGACATGGGTGGTGATGCTGCGCGGCAGCCGCAGGCTGACATGGCCTTCTGCCGCGGGATAGCCGAGACACAGCCCAGCGACGGGAAACACCATGTCGGGCAGTTCCAGCACATTGGCGACCGTGTCGATCTCGTTGCGGATCACGCTGATCGGACAGGTGCCGAGGCCAGCGGACTCCGCGCACAGGATCATGGTCTGCAGCGCCAGCGCCGCATCGACCGAGGCGTTGAAAAAGCCTTCCAGGGTGCCGTTCCTGACCGGCTTGCCGCGCAGCTCGCCGATGCGCTGCAGCCGCCGCGCATCACCGAGGAAAACGAAGAACACCGGCGACGCACCGATCCAGGGCATGCTCGGAAACAGCCGGCCGATCGCCGCCCGCTTGTCGGCATTGCGCACGCGCATGACCGAAGCCTGCTGGAAATCCGACTTGGCCGAGGCGCTCAGCGCGCAGGCGACGAGCAGGTCGAGCAGCCCCTCCTCCGGCATCCGGTCGCTATAGCGGCGCACCGTCTTGCGCGACAGCACGCCGCGCAGGAACGCGTTGGCCTCGACATCGCCGCCATCGGGTCCGCCGTCTCCGAAGCGTGTGGCGAGGGCATCGGCATGCTCGGACATCACAGCGCCCCTATTGCATCACACGCGACGCGCCAGGTCGAACGAACGCCATTGGCCTGAGCCATGATCGGCGGATCCCGCAGCGGCAGACGTCGCATTGCTCACCCCACGCGCTGCGACATCGGTGTCGCCGCCCCGGATCGATTTCGCCGCGGCTTCCGCGCAGCTATTGTTCGAGATGTGAGCAAGGGACATGCCAGACGTCGCGGGGCCCGGCGCAGCGCGACCGCTCCTGCAACGATCTTCACCGAAAATGAGCAGCCAAATGCGCCGGTTGCGGACAAAACGCCGCAGCACCTGAATGCGGAGCATGCTTCGTATTTACGGCGACGGCGCCCCGACCGGATGCTGCATTCCGGCGACGCGCTGCTTTTCGGGCAGCACCATGCCCATTATCTAATCGGAGCTCATCGCGGTCGGGCGCGCTCAGTCTGGCGATCGTGTCGCATCGAGCCGTTCGCCCTGCGCCTTGACGATCGCCTGCATCATGGCAATGAGCCGTTTCTGATCGGCCTTGGTGAGATCCGCGACCGTCGCGAGATGCGCCGCCCGTGCCGGCCGCTCGATCTTGCGCAGCAATGCCGCGCCGGAACGGGTCAGGCGGCAGGTCCGCGACCGCCGGTCGTGCGGTCCGACGCTGCGATCGACGAAGCCACGCGCCTGCAGCCGCTTCAATGCGCCGGTCGTCGTGGTCCGGTCGAGCGCGATGTCCTGGGCCAGCGCCGTCTGATCCGCCGTCCCCCGTTTTGCAAGCGCCGTCAACAGGCTGTACTGCAACGGCGTGATCTCGTAAGCGGCACATTTCTCCTGGAACAGCGCGACGTGGATCTGATGCAGCCGCCTGATCAGATAGCCCGGACGCTCCTCGAGCGGCCACGACGGATCTGCTTTCGGCTTATTCTTTCCGGCCATCGAACGGCTCCCGCATAAGCGCTGATCACGCTGCATCAATTTGAAGCTGTCTATGGCACGGATCTTGATGTAATGCGAAGTATGCTTCGTAAATTGGTCGGCGTATCGTCCGCGCCGGCTCGCCGAGGAAGGCTTTGACCGGGACAAACACACCGCCCGGAAAGGAGACCTTGCATGTCCGTGAGCGCCTCGTTCGACCTGCTCCTGCGCGGCGGTCGCGTCATTGACCCCGCCTCCGGCATCGATGGACTGAAGGATGTCGCCATCCGCAATGGCCGCATCGCCGCTGTCCAGTCCGATATCCTGCCGACCAGCGCCAGGGATGTCGTCGACGTCACCGGCCAGCTCGTGCTTCCCGGACTGATCGACACCCACGCCCATGTCTATCAGTACGTCACCGGCCGCTTCGGCATGAATGCGGACATGGTCGGCGTGCAGTCGGGCGTCACCAGCCTGATCGACCAGGGCGGTCCGTCCTGCATGACCCTGCCCGGCTTCCGGCACTTCGTCGCCCAGCAGGCGCAGTCGCGCGTCTATGCGTTCCTGTCGGCCTATCTGGTCGGCGGCCTCGAGGGCCATTACTACCCCGATCTCTATCGGCCCGACTGCGTCGACATCGACGCGACGGTGAAGTCAGCTGTGGCCAACCGCGACCTCGTCCGCGGCATCAAGGCGCATGCCGAGATCGGCGGCTTCGCGCGCTGGGGCATCCGAGTCATCGAGATGGCCGCGGAGATCGGCCGCCGCGCCGAGCTCCCGGTCTATGTCCATTTCGGCCAGCTGTGGGGCCTGCCGGCGAGCGGCACCAACGGCGAGGATGTCGACACCATCCTGGAGCGCGTGATCCCGCTGCTGCGTCCGGGCGACGTGCTGGCGCACCCGTTCACGCGGCATCCCGGCGGCTTCGTCAACACCAGGGGCGATGTGCATCCGGTGATCCAGGCCGCGCTCGACCGCGGGCTCAAGGTCGACGTCGGTCATGGCAGCCATTTTTCCTACCGGCTGGCGCGCAAGGCGATCGACGCCGGCATCGTGCCGCATACGCTCGGCGCCGACATCCACGGCTACAACACGCATGTGCCGGCGCCCGCCGGCACGCCGGACGAACCTGCCGACGACGAGAACCACCCCTTCGCCGGCCAGGCCAAGTTCAGCCTCGTGCAGGCGATGAGCTCGCTGGTCGCGCTCGGGCTGACGCTGGAGCAGGTCGTGCCGATGGTGACGTCGAATCCCGCTGCCATGCTCGGCCTGTCCGATCGGATCGGCGCGCTGCGTCCGGGCATGGAGGCCGATGTGAGCGTGCTCCGCGAGAAGCAGGGCCGCTTCGTGCTGCGCGACAACGAGAAGACCGAGGTGATTGCCGATCGGCTGCTGCAGCCGGCGTTCTGCCTGCGCGCCGGCGTCAGGCACGACGCAACGGCGCCGATCCTGCCTGCAGCGGTCGCGGCCTGACGTGGCCGGCGCGGCGCCGACCGTCTCGGATGAGCGCGCGCCGCGTGGCGTCGGCGCGCGGCTGCAGCGCAAGGAGGACGATCGCTTCCTGCGCGGCCGCGGCCAGTATGTCGCCGACATCAGGCTGCCGGGGATGAAGGACGTCGCCTTCGTGCGCAGCCCGATGGCGCACGCCAGCATCAAGGCGATCCATATTCCCACGGTGTACCGCGACGTCGTCTTCACGGCCGACGACCTCGCCCGCATCAAGCCGATCCGCGCCGTCTCAGGCCTGCCCGGGTTCAAGATTTCCGAGCAGCCGGTGCTGGCGACAGGCAAGGTGCGCCATGTCGGCGAACTCGTGGCGATGTGCGTCGCGCGCAGCCGCGCCGAGGCCGAGGACATCGCCGCTTCCGTCGAGCTCGACCTGGAGCCGCTGCCGGCGGTGCACGACATGCGGCTGGCGCGCGCGGCCGGCGGCGCGCTCGTGCACGAGCATTGGGGCGACAACGTCTTCCTGGAAACGAATTTCGAGGTCGACATCACTGCGGCGCATGACGCGCCGATCAAGGTGACGCGCGAGATCTCGACGGCGCGCCAGTGCATGGCGCCGCTGGAGGGCCGCGGCGTCGTCGCGACCTTCGATCACCGGCTCGATCAGCTCACGCTGCACACGGGCTCACAGATGCCGCACATCGTGCGCAACGGCCTGTCCGACTGTCTCGGCATGGACCAGGGCCGCATCCGCATCATCGCACCCGACATCGGCGGCGGCTTCGGCCACAAGGGCATCCTGCTGCCCGAGGAAGTGTGCCTGAGCTGGCTCGCCATGGAAAAGGGCTGGACGGTGCGCTGGCTCGAGGACCGGCGCGAGCATTTGAGTGCGAGCGCGAATTGCCGCGAGCACGCCTATCACATCACGGTCTATGCCGATCGCGACGGCCGCCTGCGCGGTATCGATTGCGAGGCGATCGTCGATTCCGGCGCCTACTCGTCCTATCCGTTCTCGGCCTGCCTCGAAGCGGCGCAGATCGCGAGCATCCTGCCGGGGCCGTATCGGATGCCGGCCTATCGCTGCCGCACCTACTCGGTCGCAACCAACAAATGCCCGATCCTGCCCTATCGCGGCGTGGCGCGCACCGGCGTCTGCTTCGCGCTCGAGCTGCTGCTCGATGCTGTCGCGGCCGAAGCCGGGCTAGAGCCCGGCGAGGTCCGGCTGCGCAATCTGGTGCAACCGCAGGACATGCCGTTCGACAACATCACCAACAAGCATTTCGATAGCGGCGACTATCCCGGCGCGTTGCAGCGGGCGCTGGCGTCGATCGACGTCCCCGCGATCCGCGCCCGGCAACAGCGCGGCGAGGCGGACGGCCGGCTGATCGGGACCGGCGTCTCGATCTATTGCGAGCAGGCCGCGCATGGCACCTCGGTCTATGCCGGCTGGGGCATCCCGATGGTACCCGGCCACGAGCAGGCGACGGCGCGCCTGACGCCCGACGGCGGGCTGGAGCTGCGCGTCGGCGTTCATTCGCACGGCCAGGGACTCGAGACTACGCTGGCTCAGGTCGCGTCCGAAGTGCTCGGCGTCGATCCCGGCAACATCCGCGTCGTGCTCGGCGACACCGCGATGACGCCCTATTCCACCGGCACCTGGGGCTCGCGCTCGATGGTGATGGCCGGCGGCGCCGTAGGCACCGCCTGCGCGCAGCTCGTCGCGCGCGCCACGCGCATCGGCGCCAAGCTGCTGCAGCTCGCGCCCGAGGCGGTCGTATGGCGCGAGGGCCGCGCCTGCGGACCGAACGGCAGCGTCAGCCTCGCCGAGATCGCCCACACCTGGTACCGCCGGCCGCAGGACCTTCCCGCCGACGTTGACCCGGCCGGCCTCGAGGTCACCAGCGGCTACAAGCCGGTGCGCGACAGCGGCACCTTCTCCTACGCGGCGCATGCCGTCACGGTCGCGGTCGATCCGGATCTCGGCGAGGTCGAGCTGCTCGACTACGTCATCGTCGAGGATGGCGGTGTCCTCGTCAATCCGATGATCGTCGACGGCCAGATTCTCGGTGGCCTGGCGCAGGGCATCGGCACCGCGTTGTACGAGGAGATGCCGTTCGACGACGCCGCGCAGCCGCTGGCGACGACGCTGGCCGATTACCTGCTGCCGGGTCCGACCGAAGTCCCCGAACCGCGCCTGTTTCACATGGAGACGCCGTCGCCCTACACGATGTTCGGCGTCAAGGGCATCGGCGAAGGCGGTGCGATCGCGCCACCGGCGGCGATCGCCAATGCCGTCAACGACGCGCTGCGGCCGCTTGGTGCGGAGCTGATGCAGTCACCGCTGTCGCCACGCCGCATCGTCGCGACAGTGCTGGCAGCGAAACAGGCGCAAGCGAGCTCGCCGTGAAGGCTGCATCCTTCGCCTATGAGCGTCCCAACAGCGTCGGCGCCGCGCTCGCCCTGCTCGCGGACGCCAATGGCGGCGCAAGGATCATGGCCGGTGGCCAGTCGCTCGGGCCGATGCTCAATCTGCGCCTGGTGCAGCCGCCGTTGATCGTCGACATCGCGGGGCTCGCCGAGCTTCGTACGGCGGAGCGCGACGGCGATGCTCTCCTGATCGGCGCCTGCGTCACCCATGCCGACATCGAGGACGGCCGGCTTCCTGACGTGACTCATGGCGTGCTGCGGCGGATCGCGCGCGGCATTGCCTATCGCGCCGTACGCAACCGCGGCACCATCGGCGGCTCGCTCAGTCACGCCGACCCGGCCGCCGACTGGGTAACGACGCTCACGGCCCTCGGCGCCGGCGTGCGGCTGACGAGCTCCACCGGCCAACGTGACATCGCCGTGGCAGAGTTCATCCAGGGCGCACTGCAGACCGCGCTGCGTCCCGGCGAGTTCGTCGCCGCGATCCGCCTTCCCTCCCTGTCGCCCACGACGCGCTTCGGCTACGCCAAGGCCTGCCGCAAGCCCGGCGAATTCGCGCATGCGATGGCCGCCGTCATGATCGAGCCGGACAAGGCCTGCAGCCGAGTTGTGATCGGCGCCATCGACAGGACGCCGATCGTCGTCGACGATTCATCGCTGTTTGGCGGAGCGAACACTAATCTCGGGCAGCAGTTCGATCGCGACCTCGCTGACCGCCTGCTGATGCAGGCCGGCGTGACCGATCCGGCCGCCCGGCACATCCACGTGACCGTGCTCGCGCGGGCGATCGCGGAGGCCGCGGCGTGATGAAGCTCCAGCTCACCGTCAACGGCAGCGCGACCGAGGCCACGGTCGAACCGCGTACCCATCTCGCCGACGTCCTGCGTGATCGGCTCGACCTGACCGGGACGCATCTCGGCTGCGAGCATGGGGTCTGTGGCGCCTGCACGCTGCTGCTCGACGGCGCTCCGGCCCGCTCCTGCATCACGCTCGCGGTGGCCTGCGATGGTGCTGCGGTCACGACCATCGAAGGCCTGGATGAGGATGAGATCGCAGCCGAGCTGCGCACGGCCTTTGCGCGCGAGCATGCGCTGCAATGCGGCTACTGCACACCCGGCATGATCATGTCGGCGCGCGACCTCGTGCTGCGCCTCGATCACGCGGACGAGCAGGCCATCCGTGTCGGGTTGAGCGGCAATCTCTGCCGCTGCACCGGCTATATCGGGATCGTCCGCGCTGTCCGCGCCGTGATCGAGGCGCGGCGGCAACGTGGCATCGCGGCCGTGATCGGCGCCGGACGCACGACGCTCGGACCCGTGGGATCGCAGTCGGGCGCGGTCGCGACCGCTGCGTCGTCAGCGCGGCCAGCAATGGCGGAGATGGCGGTTGACCGGGGCGCTGCCATCAGCACACGCGATATTCCCGAGGCCGTGCCCGCCAAGAGCTTCGACGCATCCTTCACTGTGAACGCCGCGCCTGCGCAGGTTTTCGCGCTGTTCGGAAACCTCACGACCCTGGCCGCATGCTTTCCCGGCGCGATGATCACGGCCATGCCGGCCCCCGATCGCATCGAAGGCGAGATCAGGGTCGCGCTTGGCCCGCTTGCGGCCGTGTTCCGCGGCGCCGCGCGGATCGAGCGCGACGACGCAAGTCTGTCCGGCCGGCTGATCGGCACCGGACGTGACCAGCAGAGCCGCAGCTCGACCTCCGGGCAGATCAGCTGGCGCATGCTTCCGATCGACGAAGGACGGGCAACCCGCGCCGAGCTCGCCATACGCTACAGCCTCTCCGGTCCACTAGCGCAGATCGCGCGCGACGGGTTGGTGCGCGATCTGGCGGCGCGCCTCACGACAACGTTCGCGCAAAATTGCGAGCGGCATCTCAACGGCACGTTGAATCCGGCGGAGATTGCCGAGCCGCAGCGCCTCAACGTACTTGCCCTCCTGATGGACATCGCACGGACACGGCTTACGGCCTTCGCGCAGCGCATGCGCGGGCAATGAAGCCGCCTCTCACCGGCGGCCTGGTTCTCGTCCACGGTCAGCTTTGAATGAGCGCCGAACACCAGCGCGGAACATCGTCCCGGCACCTGTCTCCACGTTTCAAACAGCAGGCGTGACGACGCGATCTCGCGGCCGCCCGAGCCCGAGTTATTGTCTTCATTCAACCGCCTCTCAACGAAGAGGCGCAGGGAAGACCGGGTATCGGCTGATACCCGCGGTCCGCGTGCAGCAAATAAGCACGCGGCAGAACCACAGGTTCAGCCCAATATCCGGCCTTCCCTGCGCGACGGTTTGACGGGTTATAGGCGCTC
>NZ_JAUEUE010000027.1:0-50076 GCF_032485055.1 Bradyrhizobium sp. SZCCHNRI20481 | reverse complement strand
AATCAACCCGGTCTGAATTGTCAGGACTCAGCCCGGTTCATACCCTCGTGGACCCCCACCCCCGACCCCTCCCCGCAAGGGGGAGGGGAGCGCACCGATCGGGTCGCGAGAGTTTGGGTCGAGCGCCCCCAAGGCTCCGAGCAAACAAGCACCGGCCCCACAGCAATCACACCCCCCACAAACAAAAACCCCGCCATTTGCGGCGGGGCCCAGTCTGGGAGGAGCAAGCCGGTGAGGCCTGCCGGAGTACCCAGTGAAAGATCAGGCGGGGATGCGCTCGTCCATGTCGTGCGGCTCGCGCAGCACGTAGCCGCGGCCCCAGACGGTCTCGATGAAGTTGCGGCCTTCGGAGGCGTTGGCGAGCTTCTTGCGCAGCTTGCAGATGAAGACGTCGATGATCTTCAGCTCGGGCTCGTCCATGCCGCCGTAGAGATGGTTGAGGAACATCTCCTTGGTGAGCGTGGTGCCCTTGCGGAGCGAGAGCAGCTCCAGCATCTGGTATTCCTTGCCGGTCAGGTGCACGCGCTGGCCGCCGACCTCCACCGTCTTGGTGTCCAGGTTGACGACGAGGTCGCCGGTCTGGATGACCGACTGGGCGTGGCCCTTGGAACGGCGGACGATCGCGTGGATGCGGGCGATCAGCTCGTCCTTGTGGAACGGCTTGGTCATGTAGTCGTCGGCGCCGAAGCCGAGACCCTTGACCTTGTCCTCGATCCCGGCGAGGCCGGAGAGGATCAGGATCGGCGTCTTGATCTTCGAGACGCGCAGCTGCTTGAGCACGTCGTAACCGGACATGTCGGGCAGATTGAGGTCGAGAAGGATGATGTCGTAATCGTACAACTTGCCGAGGTCGACGCCTTCTTCGCCAAGGTCAGTCGTGTAGACGTTGAAGCTCTCAGACTTCAACATCAGCTCGATCGACTGCGCGACGGCGCTGTCATCCTCAATCAGCAAAACGCGCATGCCAGTTCCCCATAGTCGCCGCTCCGGGCGTCAGGTCGGCCGCCATCGCGGCACTCAAAACGCCTTTGAACAACTGATTCGGATCCTGACGAGAGATGGTTAACAAATCCTGATTCCCCTCCGCAAGCTCTATCCGTGCAATTTTTATCGAATCGCCGTAAGGTGTTGCGATAAGGCAGTTTTTCTTAGCCGTCCTCGTTCAAGCTCCATGTTAAGAGATGGACCTAACCGACTCTCAGATCTCACCGCTTTTTGAAGGCGGCAAAGCGAAGCACGTCAGTCACTCCAGACCATGACGTAATGATTAATGATGCGAGTAAACACAGAGTTAAGCCGACGACGCGAATCTGCCCCTACTTAAGGTTTTCGCAATGAAGGCTCTGGCGCAATGAACTTTCTCTCGCGATGAAGGTGCTTTGGCAATGAAGGCCCTGGCCGAGCAGATCAGCGACATCGACGCCGTGAACACCTATGGGCGTGTCGTCGGCGTGAAGGGACTCATGGTGGAGATCGCCGGGCCGATTCATGCGATGTCGGTCGGCGCGCGCATCGTGATCGAGACCGGCAATAATTACATCCCTGCCGAAGTAATCGGTTTCTCCGGCAAGAATGCCGTGGTGATGCCGTTCGCCGGGCTGGAGGGCGTGCGCCGCGGCTGCCGCGCCGTGATCGCCAATGCGGCCAACCAGGTGCGGCCGTCGCCGGCCTGGCTCGGCCGCGTCATCAATGCGATGGGCGAGCCGATCGACGGCAAGGGGCCGCTGCCGCAGGGCGCCTCGCCAGTTCCTTATCGGAACAATCCGCCGCCGGCGCATTCGCGCAGGCGCGTCGGCTCGCCGCTCGATCTCGGCGTCCGCGCATTGAACACCTTTCTCACCTGTTGCCGCGGCCAGCGGCTCGGCATCTTCGCCGGCTCGGGCGTCGGCAAATCCGTGCTACTGTCGATGCTGGCGCGCAACGTCGATGCGGCGGTGTCGGTGATCGGACTGATCGGCGAGCGCGGCCGCGAGGTGCAGGAGTTCCTGCAGGACGATCTCGGCGATGAGGGTCTCGCGCGCTCGGTCGTCGTGGTCGCGACCTCCGACGAGCCGGCGCTGATGCGAAGGCAGGCGGCGTATCTGACGCTCGCGATCTCCGAATATTTCCGCGACGAGGGCAAGGATGTCCTTTGTCTAATGGACTCTGTGACGCGCTTTGCGATGGCGCAGCGCGAGATCGGGCTGTCGGCTGGCGAGCCGCCGACTGCCAAGGGCTACACGCCCACCGTGTTCACCGAGCTGCCGAAACTGCTGGAGAGGGCGGGTCCGGGCAGCGGCGACGGCACCATCACCGGGATTTTCACGGTGCTGGTCGATGGCGACGATCACAACGAGCCGGTGGCGGATGCGGTGCGCGGCATTCTCGACGGCCACGTCGTGATGCAGCGTTCGATCGCCGAACGCGGCCGCTATCCGGCGATCAACGTCCTCAAATCCGTGTCGCGGACGATGCCGAAATCGGCCGACCCCGTATTCTTGCCGACCATCATGCGGGCGCGCCAAGTGATGGCGACCTACGCCGACATGGAGGAGCTGATCCGGCTCGGCGCCTACCGCGCCGGTTCCAGTCCGGAGGTCGACGAGGCGATCCGGCTGCACGAGCCGTTGGAGGCGTTCCTGCGCCAGCGCAAGGACGAGGTCTCGACGTTGCAAAGCGGGTATCGGGAACTGGAACAGATCCTGGGGCGCTTGGAAACGGAAAGCTAACTTTGTCGGGTAATCATCCCCTCCATGTAACGAGCCTAGTCGGCGAGCCCAGGGAGGGCGGCCGGCCCTGTCCCGCGCCGTACACGGGACTTCTGGGGAGTATGAGTCGATGAAGTCGCGCGAAACGCTGATCCGTCTGAAGAAGTTTCAGGTGGATGAGAAACGCCGCCGGGTGACGCAGATCGAGGGCATGATCGCTGACTTCCAGCGCATGTCGGCCGAGCTCGAGCGGGAGATCCAGACCGAGCAGGAGCGGGCCGGCATCAACGACCCGACCCATTTTGCCTATCCGACCTACGCCAAGGCCGCGATCCAGCGCCGGGAAAACCTGACGCGCTCGGCCGACGAGCTGCGCACCCAGCTCGAGGACGCCAAGGCCGCGTTGTCCGAGGCGTTCGAGGAGATGAAGAAGGTCGAGCTGCTCGACGAGCGTGACCAGGCCCGAGAAAAGGCCGAGGAGAGCGCCCGCGAGCAGGCCGACATGGACAGCATCGGTCTGATGCGCGCCCGGCTCGGCGTCATCGCCTGAGCCTGTCGCCGTCGCGCTGTCGCTTTCGAAAACCCGGGCCGCGAGGTCCGGGTTTTTCGCCGCGCCCGCCCCGGTGGAGAGTTGCCCAGGACTTGTGCTACGGGAGGACGTAGGCTCGAACGAGGGAGTGGGGCGATTTTCGGGGACGCCAAATGCTGACGCCGGCAGAGCTGGTCTGGTTGCTTGCCGCTGTTGCCAAGGGGGACGAGGCCGCCTTCGAGCGCCTCTACGCGGCGACGCGTGCGAAACTCTATGGCGTCGTGCTCCGTATCTTGCACCGACAGGACCTCGCCGAGGAGGTCGTCCAGGAAACCTATGTGAAGGTCTGGAACAACGCCGCACAGTTCAACCCGGCCGTTTCTTCCCCGATCACCTGGATGGCCGCCATCGCCCGCAACCGCGCCATCGACCTGGTGCGCAAGCGCGGTGAGTTGTCTTTGGAGGATGAGCCCTCCGCGCTGGAGGTTGCGGCCGAGACGCCGGATCCGCTGGCGCGCCGCGAGATGTCGGAGGAGCTCAAGCGTCTTTTGGAATGCGTCGGCCAGCTCGAGCCCGACCGCCAGAAGCTCGTGCTGCTTGCCTACTATAACGGCTGGAGCCGCGAGCAATTGGCGACCAAGTTCGAGGCGCCGGTGAACACGGTGAAGACCTGGTTGCGGCGGAGCATGATGGACATCCGCCAATGCCTCGGTCTCGGATGAGGTGCCGTTCGAGCCGGCGAGAGACCTTGTAGGACGTGACCTGGACCTGTGATGGCGTATAGCGAAGACCATATCGCGCTGGCGGCGGAATATGCGCTCGGGACGCTCGACGCCGCCGAACGGGCGCAGGTCGAGACCATGATGGCCGTCGACATGGAATTTGCGACGCTGGTCCAGGCGTGGGAATTTCGTCTCGGTCCGCTCAACCAGATGGTCGGGCTGGTCGAGCCGCGCCCCGAGCTGTGGGAGCGCATCAAGGCCGAGATCGCGCGGTTGCGCGCGTTCGCCGAGAGCGCGCCGCCGGCTGAACCAGTGGCGGTGGCCGAGGCTCCAGTCATTGCTGTTCATCGTGACCCTGCGCCTCCCGAGGGTTCGCCTGTCGCGGCGGAAGCCCTGCCGATCGAAGCGGCCCCGGTCGAGGCGCCCGAGCCTGAGGTCGCGGCCGTCGCCGCGACGCGCAGCGCGTCTGCAGCGCATGAGATCGCGAACGATGATGCGAATGTGGTGCGGCTCTCGTCCAAGGTCCGGCAGTTGCGCGCGGTCGCCAACATCATGACCGCGCTCGCGGCAGTGCTGCTCGCGCTGGTCGGTGTCCAGGTTTACCGCCCCGATCTCTTGCCGCAGCCATTGCGGCCGAAGCCGCGGATCCAGACTGTGGAGGTCAAGGTGCCGGTCGCGCAACCCTCCGCCCAGTTCGTTGCTCTCCTGCAGAAGGACGCGGCGTCGCCGGCGTTCATCTTGACCGTCGATGCTGCCAGCAAAAGCTACACCGTGCGCCGGGTCGGCGCTGCGCCGGAGCCGGGCAAGAGCTTCGAGCTGTGGCTCGTATCCGACAAGCTGCAGAAGCCGCGCTCGCTCGGCGTGATCGGCGGCAGCGACTTCACCAGCCGTCCCGTTCTCTCGTCCTACGACGCCGACACCGTGAGTCGTGCGACCTACGCCGTCACGGTCGAGCCCGAGGGCGGGTCGCCGACCGGGCAGGCGACCGGGCCGATCGTGTTTACCGGCAAGCTGATCGAGACGGTGCCGCCGGCGCGGTGATTCAGGGCCCAAAAAAGAAAACGCCCGTGGGGAGCGGGCGTTTTCAGTAGTCGACTTGGGGTTGGGTCTACTACATATCCACGCGGCCAGTTGGGGGGCTGTGAGAACCGCGTGAATTCGGGAAATTCCTGTCAGCGAACCAGCGACGTCTCCGAACTCGTCACCACGACCGGCTTGCCGGCCTTGAGGACCTTTGCCGTCTGCGCGTAGTTCGGCTCCGCGTTGAGACGGGCGGAGATGCCGAAGCCGGCCACTGCGATGCCAGCCACGAGCGCCACCACCACGATCTTGAGGTGGGTGGTCCGATCCGCGCTGTAAATCGAGTGGTTCATGGAAGCCTCCTGCCGTCTTCCGTCCTTCGCTGATTCGTGTGAGCCGGGGGCTTTCCGGTTCATCGTCTCGCGTGAACTAACGTAGGAAACCTCAATTCCGTTTCGTAGACCACATCACAAGTGTGTGATAAGGCGTGATGCTTCGCGATCGAAAGTCGATGAAATATACATTTACATAGCTATATCAATAACTTAACTTGTTGTTCGGTGTGCGGATGAAATTTCAGCCACCTAACGCAAATTTAAGAATTCGTTTGCCTGTGGCGGTAAAGCAAGGGGTGGTCTGCCGGTAAAAACGGCAAAAGCCGGCGCCTCGCGCCGGCCCCGCTGATCAAACGCGCTCGGGATTCCGCGGTTCCGCAACGCCAGCCGTCACACGCTCCCCACCGTCTTCAGCCGCGCCCGCGGATGGATTTCGGCCTGCGACAGCACCGTGGTCTGGGCCCGGAAGCGCTCGACCAGCGAGCGGACGAACGGCCGGATCGCCGCCGACGTCACCAGCACCGGCGATTCGCCTTCGCGTGCGGCGCGCTCGAAGGCATCGCGCGTCGCGGTCATGAACTCCGACAGCTTCGACGGCTGCATCGCCAGGCTGCGCTCCTCGCCCTGGCCGATCAGCGATTCCGCAAACGCCTGCTCCCACCTCGCCGACAGCGCGATCAGCGGCAGGTAGCCCATCGGCGAGGTGTTCTGGGCGCAGATCTGGCGGGCGAGGCGGGCGCGCACGTGCTCGACGATCGTGGCCGGGTTGCGCGAGAACGCGAGCGCGTCGGCGATGCCTTCGAGGATGGTCGAGAGGTCGCGGATCGAGATGCGCTCCGACAACAGCAGCTGCAGCACGCGCTGGATGCCGGAAATCGTGATCTGCGTCGGCACGATGTCCTTGACCAGCTCGCTCTGCTCCTTCGGCAGCTCCTTCAGGAGCTTCTGCACCTCGCCGTAGGACAGCAGGTCGCTCATATTGGCCTTGAGCAGCTCGGTCAGGTGCGTCGACAGCACGGTCGCCGCGTCGACGACCGTGTAGCCCTTGAGCGTCGCCTCTTCCTTCAGGCCGGCGTCGACCCAGGTGGCGGGCAGGCCGAAGGTCGGCTCCGTCGTGTGGATGCCGGGCACCGCGACCTGGTTGCCGCCGGGGTCCATGACCATGAACTGGCTCGGCCAGATCTTGCCGGAGCCGGCGTCGACCTCCTTGATCTTGATGATGTAGGTGTTGGCCTCGAGCTGCACGTTGTCGAGGATGCGCACCGACGGCATCACGAAACCCATCTCGATCGCCAGCGACCGGCGCAGCGCCTTGATCTGGTCGGTCAGGCGGTCGGTGCCGTCGGGCGCGTTCACGAGCGGCAGCAGCGCATAGCCGAGCTCGATCTTGAGGTCGTCGATCTTGAGCGCGGCCGAGATCGGCTCCTCGGCGGCCGCGGCGGTGGCAGCCGCCGCCGGCGCTGCAGCCGCGGCGACCTCCTCGGCCTTCGCGACTTCCTTCTGCTTGCGCGCCTTGAGGGCGAGCGCGGCGGCGCCGCCGCCGAGCGCCAGGAACGGAAGGGTCGGGATGCCCGGCAGCAGCGCCAGCACCAGCATCACGGCGGCCGACATGCCGAGCGCCTGCGGATAGCCCGAGAACTGCTTGATCAGCGCCTTGTCGGCGGCACCGCTGACGCCGGCCTTGGAGACCAGGAGGCCCGCGGCGGTCGAGACGATCAGCGCCGGCACCTGGGTCACGAGGCCGTCGCCGACGGTCAGCGTGGTGTAGGTGCGGGCGGCCTCGGCAAAGCCGAGACCCTGCTGGGCGACGCCGATGATGATGCCGCCGATGATGTTGATGAAGACGACGAGCAGGCCGGCGACGGCGTCGCCGCGGACGAATTTCGAGGCACCGTCCATGGCGCCGAAGAAGCCGCTTTCGTCCTCCAGCTCCTTGCGCCTGATCTTGGCGACCTTCTCGTCGATCAGGCCGGCGGAGAGGTCGGCGTCGATCGCCATCTGCTTGCCGGGCATGGAGTCCAGATGGAAGCGCGCCGCGACCTCGGCGATGCGGCCCGAACCCTTGGTGATGACGACGAAGTTCACCGTCACCAGGATCGCGAACACGATGATGCCGATGACGAAATTGCCGCTCATCACGAAGTTGCCGAACGCCTCGATGACGTGGCCGGCCGCATCGGTGCCCTCGTGGCCGCGCGACAGGATCAGGCGGGTCGAGGCCAGGTTGAGCGACAGCCGCAGCATCGTCGAGATCAGGAGGATGGTCGGGAAGGAGGAGAATTCCAGCGGCGCCTGGATGAACAAGGCGGTCATCAGGATCAGGATCGACAGGGTGATCGAGATCGCCAGGAACAGATCGAGCACCAGCGAGGGCAGCGGCAGGATCAGCACCACCAGGATGGTGAGGATGCCGAGCGCCAGCGCGATGTCGCCGCGCAGGACTGCTGTCTTGAGGTCAGCGAATGAGAACCCGCCGGCCGGAGATCCGACCCCCTGACCCGCCGTGACGTCGACCATGGCTTTCGCCCCTTCCCGCCGGCCGCGTGTGCCGGCCCCAAACGACTGCGCGACGGCCGCAGGGCCGCCGTTCCGAAACTGAGGTACCGCGCCGGCGTCCACGGAAGGTCTCCTCCGTCAACTGCACCCAACCACGACACGCACATTCCACCCGGCAATTTTTGCCCGGTGGTTGGTTAGCGTTCGGTTAATGCCGGTTAACAAAGGGTTGCGGGGGCAGGAGAGCGGGGCACTCGGCGCGCCAGGCGCTGGTCTGCATCGGTGAGCCTCCTTCATCGGGGTGGTTGGCGTGCGCCCGCGGTCTCGCGGCGCCGCGCGCCCGAGTTGTGCGTCAGGTCCGCCCTCGATCGGATGGAGGGCGCAGGGAAGGCCGGGCGCTGGCCGCGCCCGTGGCCCGCCTGCGAAAAAAATGCAGGCGGCAGGTACCACAGGTCTGGCCGAGAACGCCCGGCCTCCCCTGCGCAACGGTTGGAACGGCTTATACGTGGTCTCCCTGGTGCGCCGGGCTTGTTGGCCACCATGGCGACAATGCGCTTGCGCGCATTGCGCTGGACACCAGCGTCGGGGTGTCAGGACCGCACGATTTCGCCGTGCGCAACGAACCGTTCGTCCGCGCGGCACGAAGCCACGCTGCGATTCCCTGCGCCCATCGCATCCCACCTCCCACGTCTCGTGACGGTCGCGACACGCCCCTCCGGCGGAAGCAGGACGGGAGAGATATACATGATTTCGGAAAAAATGAAAGAAGAATTTTGGAAGGCCGACAAATTCCGGCCAGTCTGCTTAGTCCTCACTCGAACTGCCCACCCGCCAATCAGCGTACAACCCAGCCGGACTCGAAATGCTGCTGGATGAAATTTCTGAGGCAGGTCCGTAGTGTTTGTCGGACACTTACCTGGAAGACCTTGCTATAGATGTTCAGCCTGATTTTGAAGTATGCAGCTGGCGCCCGACGTTTTGTGGATCGTTCGAGGAAGGTCGACCCGTCAATCCTGACACCAAAATCGTGCCGTCCAGGTCCTCCTCCCCACGCCAATCCGCCTCCTGCTCAAGAGGGAGATTCGAGACGCGCATGTCAGAACGATCATTCGCTAAGACTCATCCCTCCAAGAAATATCAGCCTCTGGGCAGGTGTTTATACTGCAGCACTACCCAAGGCCGGTTGACTGATGAACACGTAATTCCATTCGCGCTGGGCGGCACTATTGTCCTGCCTAAATCGAGCTGTGATGCTTGTTCCGATATCACAAAAAGATTTGAGGGTTTCTGCATGCGACCCATGATGGGGCCGTTGCGAATCCGTCTTCAACTGCAAACTAGACGCAAGAAAGAGCGCCCGAAAATGATCAGTACCGTGCTGGTTGGGCCGGACGGCGCTCAGGAAATCATCGAAACAGCGCCCGAAAAATATCCCTTGATAGGCTTAGGCTTCAAGTGGAAATCTGCTGGTCTGATGCTTGGAGAGGCGCCAACCAGCCAGTTCGAAGGCGATCTCGTAGTTAAAGAAGACGGTGCTCTGAAGGAATTGCTCAACAGAGCCGAAAATCGGAAAGTCAAACTAGGAACAATCAATCAAGCAGAATTTGCAAGAATGTTAGCCAAAATCGCGCACGCCCACGCAGTGGCTGAAAGTGAGGTTATTGGCTTAAGTCTAAGATTTTTTCTCCCAGAGATCATACTCGGTAAATCGGATATCTACCCCTACTATATCGGAGGTGATCTCGATCCTCAGATGCCGGAGCCGTACTTCCATCAGCTTCGGTTTAGGCATGCGGAATTCAAAGGTCGAAAGCTGTATTTCGTTACTGTCCATCTTTTCGGATCCATGGCAATGCCCCGCTATCACGTTGTTGTAGGCGAGGAGTAGCGGCGGTCTACGTCCCTTCCCCCTGTGGGAAAGCTGCAAAAAGCTCCGAAGCAGAACGAAGAGATAAGCATAATTTCGGAAAAAAGAACGAGGAATTTTGCGCCCGAGATTGAATTGGCCAACGCAACGTTTAGGTTCGTCGGCGCGCGGCGCGATACTGAAGCCCAATTAGCTGCTCGGTCAAAACCTGAGCGAGAGCACCATCCGCGATTTCGAAAAGGGTCGCCGGGTCCGATCCATCAACAATCTGGCTGTCATACGCCGTGCGCTTGAAGCTGCCGGGGTTGGCTCGATTGATGGCAACTAGCCCGGGGTCGACCGATGCGCTGACAACAGAATTCGTAAACACCGAAACTAGGCCGCGTATTCATAGACCCGTTGGCGTGACGTTACGAGCGCTACGTCCGCGTTGCCCCGTTAGCAATACGCTCGCGCGGTGGCGCGGGTATGTCGCGAACGGTCAACAACGCACCGCTCATCAGAGTCCGGGAATGTCCCTTAAGGGCGAATTCCGGACACGGTAAGGCAGCCCGATCAAGTTGTGAACGACCCAAAGTGGGCATTTGTCCGCTCGAAATCGGCGCAATGAATTCCCAAGCGACGCTGTCGGCGTTAGTGCACTGGCGTTAGCACTAAAGACAAGATGACGTTTGCTCCTGATAACTGCGGCCATTGTCGCGCCGATTGCCGCCAGGCTCATCAACGTCGCTGCCGGCGTTTAGGGAACTTTGTAGATGCCCTTTGCGCGCCGCTCATTTATGGCTGATTCAGCTCTAAGCTTGGTAAGCGCCCCAAGAACATTATTCCCAACAGCCTCGTAGACCGAGTCTCCCGGCCTTTGCCTGCCGATTTCCAGCGCCTTGGTAATCACTGATCGCAATTTGAGCCCCCTAAGGCGCTTGAACATCGCGTAATAGTCTTCAGCGGTGACCTTGGATAGCAGAACAATGTCCTCCTCGTGCCAACCGTGATCTTTGGCGATTTGAAACAGCACGTCGGCAGGGTCTCGATCATCGTCGAAAGAGTTGAACCGGTCGGCGATAGCCTTCTGAAGATCGGGGTCATGAATGGTGAAGCCGGCGCTCTCCATATCGTAGAGATTCCGGGGGGCATCCTTGTAGGCCTCTAGCCAGTCGCATAGCATTTGCTTTGCATCGTCCGCCTTGCCCATCTGCTTTAAGAACATGATTGCGCCATCGACGTAGTTGACCGGCGTATGATCGGGATAGTTCTTAACCGCCTCAGCCAATCCCTTGCATATCTCCTCCAAGTTGTCATCAAACGAGTCCCGATAGGCGTCCCGCGGGCCCTGTACCGCCTTTCGCATTTGTTCATTGCAATAGTTCTCGTTTAGTTTCTTGCCTTCTTTGGTGAGCTTGTCGGTATCGACGAATCCCTTCTGAATGGCCTCGAGCAGAACCTTGTCGAACGCATCGACAAGGCCGAACGAGTAGGCCTCCAATAAGTCGTCGAACTTCTTCTGTTCGTCGGTGAGCTTGCGGTCGCGAATTGCGTAATGGGACTTATAACGCTCATCTAGAGTGTATTCGAGGAGGGCATCTTGTTTCGCGTAGACGCACCATCCGAGGAGGACCAGCGTCGAAACCGCTTGATTTGTTACGCGAGGATCAAACTCCTTTAGGTGAGCGCAGATCTCATGGACGAGTCGTTCTATTTTTTTAATTATGCGGATATTGGCTATTTCAAGCTTTTGGCAATTCTCCCGCATAGAATCGTCGGCCGCTTCTGTTCCTTTCAAGGAAATCTGGCAAGCCTCGGCGGACGTCGGTTCAAACAGTAGGGAGGTATCTATGACCTTCTCGCTGT
The DNA here is from genome assembly GCF_032485055.1 of Bradyrhizobium sp. SZCCHNRI20481. Classification (NCBI taxonomy): domain Bacteria; kingdom Pseudomonadati; phylum Pseudomonadota; class Alphaproteobacteria; order Hyphomicrobiales; family Nitrobacteraceae; genus Bradyrhizobium; species Bradyrhizobium sp. SZCCHNRI20481. The sequence goes on along the minus strand of NZ_JAUEUE010000027.1, from coordinate 38,572 downwards.
ATTTATCAAAGGCGGGACGGTCTCCGGTTTTGTCAAGCTCATCTTCATTCAGGATGAGGACGATCTTGCATTTGCGCCGTTCCTTGAGAAGAGACACGAGCCCAAGAATGTCTATGACCCGAAGCTTTTCGCCCTTCCGCTCAATATCATCGATGCAGATGGTATAGTTCCGCACTGACAAGAAGGCGGCCTGCTCCACAATGGTAGTCAGGCCCGGTTTGATGACACCGAGAGCTTTCGTACTTATAGATTTGAGATTTTCGCCTAACGTTTCCATCGTCGGGCCTGTGGCGATGCTCGCCATGGGAATGACATTCTCGAAAATGGAGAGCTTGAAGCGGTCGAGGGTATCGATCCCGAATAACGAGACGTAGGAATAAGACGGCAGGGCAGCATCTTTGCCCACCTCTTTGAGCAAGGTCTCCCATGTGTAGGTTTTTCCGACGCCCCATTTGCCTCGTATGCAAAGCACCTCGGGCATTGGGTCTTTGAGAAAGCGGACTATCGCTTGACGGAGCAAGGTGAATGCGGTTGGCTTTTCCTTGGCTTTGTCGGGCATGAACGGTCCGCTGAGGTGAAACGCTCGCAAAATATCACCTTTTAGGTGTGGTTTACAGCGGGGCGTTTTGCAGCAGAGCGGCAAAAATTTTCGCGTTTGGAAGCTATCGCTCAAAACGACCGTCAGGCCAGCTGATTGAATTGTCTCCTCTGGCACGAAGCTGTCGGGCCAGGATATCCGCCCCAACGGTCGCGGCTGGGGACACGCCGGGCACGAGGGGCGCCCGCTTCGGTCGTAATGCCTGTAGCCGCCAACGTCCGTTCCGGGCTGAATGCGTACGTCGGTAACTCGGTCGCAAAGGTCTGCCTTGGGTGACTCAGCAGGGACCGTCGGCCGGTTGATGTCCGCTCCTCTCCGCCGGCAGACGCTGCAATCTCGATCGCGATCGGTCCGGAAAAGGATTCGCCGGGGAGCACGCAGGGACCATCGGGCAGACGTTCCAGGACGTAGGTGACGAGATCGGCGTAGTCGAGCGGCCGATCGCGCGGACAGGACAACAGCCGGACCGGGCGACGGACCGAGCGCCGGTCCGCCAGCCAGTTCAATCATTGCCCCGGTCCGTCCATCCCCGGCAACAGGATGATCGGGGCGGCTTTCGCAGCATCCATTTCCGGAGTCCGGCACGTCATGCATTTGCAGTTTCGATATGACGATCCCCGCGATTGGCCGCCACGCCTACAATTTCACGACCACCTTGCCGAAATGCGAGCCGGACCGGAGATGGGCATACGCGTCGGGGGCGTCGTCGAAGCCATAGACCCGATCGACGATCGGGTGGATCGCGTGGTCGGTCAGGAAGCGATTCATCGCGGTGAAATGGTCGACCGATCCGACGGTGACGCCGATGATGTCGGCATTTTCCCACTGCAGCCGCGCGAGGTCGGGTTTTGGGCCGAATCCGGTCAAGACGCCGATCTGAATGATCTTGCCACCGGAGGCGACCGATCGCATCGATCGGTCATAGGTGCCGGGGCCGCCGAGTTCGAGGATATGACTGGCGCCTCGGCCGTCGGTCGCCGTCATCAGGGCCACATCCCAGTCAGGCGTTTTGCGGTAGTTGATCAGGATCGCAGCGTCGAGCGCCTTGGCACGGGCGAGTTTCTCATCCGAGGACGAGATCACGATCGCGCGCGCGCCGAGCGCAGTGGCGAACTGGAGGCCGAACAGCGCGACGCCGCCGGTGCCCTGCACCAGCAGCGTGTCGCCTTGGCCCATCCCGCCGCGCGTGACGAGGCCATGCCAGGCCGTGACGGCGGCGCAGGGCAGGGTCGCGGCCTCGATCGACGTGAGGTGCTCCGGCACGGCGACGACCGCCGTGGCCGGCAGCACGACATGCTCCGCCAGCATTCCATCCATCGTGCTGCCGCCCAGCGCCGACGCGACGTAGTCGGTCTTGAACGGACCCGAGACCCAATCACGAAAGAACGACGCGGCGACCCGGTCGCCGACCTGCCATTGGACGACATCGGGGCCCATGGCATCGACGACGCCGGCGCCGTCGGACAGCGGAATGCGGCCATCCAGCCCGTCTTGGCCCGCGCGGTCGAGGATGATGAGGTCACGGTAGTTGAGGCTCGCCGCCTCGACGCGGATGCGGACCTCGCCATTGCCGGGTTCGGGCTTGTGGACGTCTACCCGCACGAGGCGACCGGCGCCGGCATGGCCATTCACATGATAGGCTTTCATGGTTGCTCCTTTCCAAGGGCATTCACCTGGATGAGCAGACTCTGTAAGGTCTGACAGTGCTGTCAGGGTCAAGAGGTTTTCAGGTGAAGATTGGCGAGCTCTCCCGGAGGACGCGGGTCAGCGTCCGGATGCTGCGCTACTACGAAGACCAGGGATTGCTGGCGCCGCGACGGACCGGTTCCGGCTATCGCGACTATGGCCCGGCGGAGGAGGAAACCGTGCGCCGGATCAAATTGCTCGGCGCGGCCGGGATGACGCTGGAGACGATCCAGCAATTGCTCCCCTGCGTGAAGAGCGACCAGCCGGCTTTTACGCCATGCGACAATCTGCGACGCATCTTGGCCGAGCAGGTTGGCCTGATCGATCAACGGATCGAGACGCTGAGCCAGAGCCGGACAATCCTGGCCGGCTTCCTGTCGAGCGTGGACTGAGTTCTCTGTCGACGGCCGGACGGCATCGACGCGTCATCACCAGGCCGCGGCGGTCGGCGTCCGGGAGTTGCCGCCATGGCCCGCAAGGCACCGCGGCGACGCGCTCCGCAAGCGGCGCATCGCATTGACCGCTCGCCGACGCAGGGATGCTCGAGCAACTTGGAAAAACAGAAAGCAGATTGTTTCGATCAATCAAGAATTGCAGGGAGACCTGGAGGAGCTCTCGCGGTTTTGCTCAGGCTCGATCAACTCTGTCTCATCGCGCCTTGGCGCGGATCAGCAGGGTGATCCGCCTCTTCCATTCGCGGAGGTTGCAGGCGATTCCAGTTGGACCTGGAGGGGGCTCGGGCCGATGGTGCCCACGGCACCAGGCAATGTGGCCGGATCATGCGCGTCGCGCTGCGTGACGCTTCAAGTTTTTCTGATCGCTGCGATCAGCGATTGCGATTGGCGATGCGGGATGTTGCTCTTTAGAAGGCTTCTAAATCTTTCTCAGGAGACCCGAAGATGCATCGACCGAAGCTCCGCCATGGTCTGCGGCTGATAGTGACGGCCGCTGGCCTTGCCGGGCTTGCATCGCTGATCGCGATCGCCGCGCCAAGGGCGGAGACGCCGACGCCCGCACCAGCACCGGCCTATCTGCCGACCGTCAGCGACCTGATGATCGCGACCATCCAGCCGCGCCATCTCAGGCTCTGGATCGCCGGCCATAGCGGCAATTGGACGTTCAGCGCCTATGAGCTCGGCAATCTCAAGGGCGCGTTCAACCGTGTCAGCCGGGCGCAGCCGCTGGTCGAGGGCAATTCGTTCGCCGACATGACGACGGCCGTGACGCAGCAGCCGTTCGACGAGCTGGCGCAGGCCATCAAGCAGAAGGACATCGGCCGCTTCGAGCGCTCCTATGCCGACCTCACGGCCGCCTGCAATTCCTGCCACCAGGCGCTCAATCGCGCCGCCGTGGTCATCAAGGTGCCGCAGACCGCCGGCGTTGCCGACCAGGACTTCACGCCGGGCACGGAGTGACGGGACGAGCCTCGGGCAAGACGATTCGGAAGCGGCGGGCGCCTTCATCGAAACGATATTGGTTGCTGAAATGCGATATTGAGGTGAAGGGGGACCCGCATGAAGCTCTATTCGTTCTGGCAGTCGCTCGCGAGCTTTCGGGTGCGGATCGCGCTCAACCTCAAGGGAATCGCCTACGAGCTGGTTGCAGTCGATCTCGATCGGCAGCAGCAGCGTGAGGGTGACTATGCCGCGCTCAATCCGCAGATGGCGCTGCCGGCGCTGGTGCTCGACGACGGCACCGTGCTGACGCAGTCGCTGGCGATCCTCGAGTATCTCGACGAGGCCTGTTCCGGCGCGGCGCTGTTGCCTGGTGATGCCAAGGGGCGCGCGCGGGTGAGGGCGCTGGCGGCGATGATCGCCTGCGATGCGCATCCGCTGACGACGCCGCGGGTGCAGCGCTATCTCACCGAGGTGCTGCACGTGGACGACGCGGCACGCGCGGCCTGGCTCAGGCACTGGACGGCGGAGATGCTGGTCGCGATCGAGGCCCAGCTTGCGGGCCATGTCGCGACCGGCCGGTTCTGCCATGGCGATGCGCCGACGATGGCCGACATCTGCCTCGCCGGCCACGCCGTCTACGCGCGCAATAAAGGCCTCGACCTCGCCGCGACGCCGACGGTGCAGCGCGTCGTCGAGGCCGCGATGGCGCTGCCGGCCTTCGCGTCCGCCCATCCGCTGGCGCAGCCGGACACGCCGCCGGCGCTGCGCGCCAAGCCGGCTGCGCCGTAGCCTCATCTCTTTGTTGAGCATGATCTCCGCACAAACGCCTTCGGCGTTTGTCGCGAGGGAAAACCGGTTTCCACCTTTCCGGATCATGCTCTACGCCAGAACCATCGGCGCTACCGCGCCGGCTGGCCGCCGTCGCGCTTCATCCAGTCGCGGAACTGCTCGAACAGCACCCTTGTTTCGTCCTCGCTCATTCGCCGGCCGCCGGTCGGCGCCCTTGCGCTCATCCACTCGTCGAACTGCTGCTTGATGGCGGCGCCGTCGGCCTGCGGCGCGCGCGTGCTGGCCAAAAGCTCCTCCGCGGCGCGGAAGCGGGTCCAGCCGGGCAGCGAGGAGGAGAGGCTGATCTCGTTCCATTTGGGGTGGAACGGCGGCCGCTTGAACTGGTCGAACCGCTTGAACAGATAGTCGACGAAGCGCGCGACGCGGCGGTAGCGCTCGGTCTCCGGCGGCCAGTTGTAGACCGCCAGCACCTGCGGCACGCCGATGGTCTCGACGCTCTCGCCGGGCTTGAGCAGATTGGGATAGTCCTGCGACGTCAGCTTGGTCGGCACGTAGTAGTCCTGCAGGCTGCGCGCGAACGGAATCGGCAGGAAGTGGAAGCCGGGCTCGGGCTTGAACTTGGCGAACAGATCGGTCGGCTTGCCGGTGACGTGGACGACGCCGGCGATCTCGCCGCTGCGCATCCTCTCCAGCGCCACCGAATTGTTGATGAACACCTTCTCCGCGCCGATCTTGAGCCGGTCGAACACGATGCCGCCGGTGAGGTTGGCGGCGCTGCCCACGGTGTTGAAGGAGACCTTCTTGCCGGCGAGATCCTCGAGCGTCCTGATCTCCGGGCGGACGTAGACGTGCATCTCGTTGATGTAGAACGAGCAGATGTAGCGGATCCGGTTCTTGATGTTGGCGAGCGTGCCGTTGCGGACGAACTCATCGAGCACGTCGGCCGAAGTGATGGTGACGTCGACGCCGCGCAGATACAGCAGGTCCTCGATGTTGCCGAGCGCGCCGTAGGTCACCATCGGCAGCACGCGCAGGTTCGGGCGGTCGTCGAGCACCTTGGCCATCTCGGCCGCAAAACGGATGTTGGTGCCTTCGAGCAGGCCGCCGGCGACGCCGACCGTCCATTCGTTGGACTCCTGCAGCTTGCCGCCTTCGCCGGCCGCGGCGGCCGTTGCCGCCGCCGGCCTTCCGGTCCGCGCCGTCTGTGCCATGGCCGGCAGCAACGGTGCCACCAGACTCAATCCCGCCGCAACGACGCAACTCAACAACGCGACCCGCATGCCCCAAATTCCTCCGTTGCCGGCCGCACGGCGATCGTGAGGCGCGGCCGATTTTCGCGCATTATCTCCTTGGTTGAGGAAAGAGGTCTACTACTCGCCGGTTGGGCGCAGCCGGGGCTGCTGCGAAGCGCATCCTCGCCACCAAAAAGCCATAGGCTTGATTGCGCCTCGGTCTGGACGGAGAAACGCCGCGATATCAGTCCGAGAGTCGTCGCCTCATCGCACGCGGCCACAATGGCTCGCTGGAAATCGGTGCAGCTTGCGGTTGCAAGGAGCGGTCGAAGCCGGACCGTCGTGAGCGCGGCTCGTGCGCGCGCCGGACGTTCTTGCGATCGGGCCTCTAGGCCTGTTACGTGATGCTGACCTCGGCGATGCCGGCGCGATCAGGCGCCGGCCTTGCTTGCCTTGGCGCAATGGTCGCGCCAGAACTGCCGATAGCCGGCCTCGACGCAGCGCGTGTAGTTGGCGACGTCGCCGGCCGGCGAGCGTGCGACCATGCTGGGCAGCCCGGGCCGCAGCCTCGCCAGCAGCTCGGGCTGCGCGGCAAAGCTCTTGGCGATCCGGATGTAGCCGTCATCATCGCCGGCGACCCAGTCGGCGAGGCCGGCCGCGGTCAGGATGCCGCCGGCGGCGCGCGAGGCCGCGCCGGCGCCGAGCTTGGCGACGACCGGCGCGCCCATGTAGAGCGATTCGAACGTCGAGATGCCGCCGTTCTGCGGGAATGGATCGAGCGAGATGTCGATGCGCTCGTAGGACTTGAGATGCTCGACGCGCTCGCTGGCGCCGAGGCAGAGGATGCGCGCCTCGGGCACGCCCTGCGCAACGAAGCGGGCGAGCAGCCCGTCGCGCACCGCGGGATCGTTGAGCGCGAGATGCTTGACGACGAGCTTCGCGTCGGGGATCTCGGCGAGCAGCCGCGCCCACAGCGCGATCGCCGCGTCGGAGATCTTGTCGATGCGGTTGTAGACGCCGAAGGTGACGTGGCCGTTGGTGAGCATCGGCAGCGGTGCCGGCGGAACGTCGAGCACCGGATCGATCGTGATCACCGACGGCAGGTCGTGGACGTGCTCGGCGAACAGCGGCCGGACGCTCTTGGGCACCGTGACCGGATCGGCGAAGAAGTAGTCCATGGTGGCAAGGCCCGTGCCGGTGCCGCTGCCCCAGGCCGTGACCTGGATCGGCGCCGGCTTGCGCGCGAATACCGGCATGCGCGTGCCCGTGGTGTAGCCGGAGAGATCGACCAGGATGTCGACGCCGTCGGCCTGGATGCGGTCGGCGAGCTCGTCGTCGGACAGGCTCGAGGCCTCGACCCAGAGGTCGGCAATCGACTGGAACGTCGCGGTGTAGGAATCGTGCCGCGGCGAGGTCGAGTAGCAGTTGACCTGGACCTGCGTCTTGTCGTGGCCGCGCAGCACGGGCAGGAAGGCGAAGGCCGCCGAATGCATGCGGAAGTCGGCCGAGACGTAGCCGACGACGATGCGCCGGTCGGGATCGAGCGAGCGCGGCGCAAGCTTGCGGCGCGGGAATCTCGAGCCGACCGCCATCCACCAATACTGCCGCGCCGCCTGCTGGACCGCGAAGTCGGCGCCGGGCAGGAAGTCGAGATAGAAGATCTTCTTGGTGATCGCCTCGTCGTAGTCCGGCTGCACCGCGAGCGCCTGGTCGAACTGGGCGATGGCGCCTGCGACGTCGCCGAGCCGGCCGCGGCAGGCGCCGAGCAAAGTGAGCGCGACCTGCGCCTTCGGATTGGTGTCGAGCACGCGCTTGCAGGCGGCCATCGCCTGCGCGACGTTGCCGTTGAGGATGCAGATCTGCGCCTTGCCCTGCCATCCCAATTGCAGATGGGGATCGAGCGTCACGGCGGCGTCGAAATCGGCTTCGGCGTCCGCCGTGCGTCCCGAGATCATGTAGAGCCGGCCGCGATGCGCCCGCAGCTCGGCATGGGACGGGCGTGCGGCCAGCGCCGCGTTGAAGGTCGCTTCCGCCAGCTCGAAATGGTGCAGCTCGAGATGCGCGAGACCCTTGTTGACCGTGGCCTCGAAATGGTTCGGGTTGAAGGCCAGCGCGCGCTCGGCGCTGGCGGCAGCGGCGTCCCAGCGCCGCAGCATCAGCTCGGCGACGCTGCGATTGCACCAGGCATCGACGTCGTCGGGCTTGAGCTCGAGGGCGCGGGTCGCGGCCGCGAGCGAGGCCTCGCCCTGTCCGAGCCGCAGCAGCGCGATCGCGAGGTTGCGCAAGGTGATCGGCGCATTCGGGCGCAGCGCCAGCGATCGCTCCAGCGCGGCGCGCGCCTCCTCGTAGCGCTCGCAATTGATCAGCGCCCAGCCGAGATTGGACTGCGCGTCGGCGGAATTCGGCTCCATCGCGACGGCCTGCGCCAGGAAGGCGGTGGCCTCGGCGAAGCGTGCCGACGACACCAGGGACACGCCGAGCAGATGCATGGCATCGAAGCAGCCGGGGACCTCCTGCAGCAGCTTCGCGCACAGCGCCTGCGTCTCCGCCTGGCGTCCGGCCTGGAAGGCCTTGAACGCCACCGCCAACTGCCCCTCGACGAGCTTCTTCTGTTTCTTTTCCTGTCGTGCCTTCTGGAAGGCGCGCGAACCGACGGTGCTCAAGGACTTGGGTCTCCGGACAGACAGGACGGCATGGCGTCGGACGCCGCAGCGATGCGCTGCGGCCGGCAACCGGGGCGCCGCCATGCCCGGCGGCAGCAAAGCCCAGGATGTCCTGTGGTTGTCCGGTCGCCGGCCACGCGCAGCGCGACGCGGCAAAGCTTGCCCGCGTCGTGGTTAGCAAATGGTTAACGGGATGACGGAAGGAGCTTGTTGTGTCCGCGAATGCCCCGGGACGCGATGGAAATGGTCGACAGGCACCAGCAGCTCAGCGGCTGCCCAACGAGCCTGGGGCTAGACTCGCTCGGGGCGGTGAAGCCTGTGGCGCCGGCACCGAGCCCATGCTGATCTCGCCATTGGGGCGTTTGAGCTGCCAGCCCAGCGCCGTGCGCGTCAGATCGGTCGATGCCTCCTTGCGGGTATCGTCTGATGCCTGCAGGCGCGCGCGATTGTCGCCGATCCACGTGTCGATCTCGTATTGCTCGAGGCCCTCCGGCTTGTAGCTCCACTCCAGTTTGGGGCTGTCGCCGTATGAAAACATGCCGATGCGATAGTCTATGCCGCAATTGCCGTCGTCGCGCGGATCGATGGTGATGAAGCGCTGGCCGTTTGGCGACAGGAAGGGGCCGCTGCCGATGTTGAGTTCGGCCCCGGTGCGCCGGTTGACCAGCATGACGTAGGAGCACTCGTAGGGCATGACCAGCACGATGTAGTGCCGGCCGCCGACGTGGCCGACAAGCCGGTAGCTGATGCAGGCGGCTTCAGGCCCCTCGGGCTCGCACTCCTTGGCGTCGGTGATGACCTTGGTCTTGCCGTTGGTGAGCGCCAGCGTCAGCTTGCGGCCGTCACGCCGGGCGATGGCCGGCTGCTCCTTCAGACAGGCGCTCTCCTCCGGCGCTCCGTTTCGGATCTCGAGCGGCTGGCACAGCGTGCGCACGTCGAAGAAGCCAGCGCCCGCGATCGCGGCACGGGGCATGAACGTAGGCAGTGCGGCGGTTACGCCGAGCCCCAGCACAGCGAGCGTCCGAAAAGAAGCAAGTTGCATCTGAGATATTTGGTGCACGCGGTGGCTGGTCTCGCCCTGCGACGGAGGAGCCATCCGTTGCACGCGCTCTCATATGGATCAAGTGCGAGGGGCAGGCGTGCAATGCGCGTTCACTCCGCGCACCCGTCGACCAGCACCAGCCGACTCGTCGTGGTGCGGTGCCGGATGGCGAACAGGTGCTGGATCTCGGGATCGACGAGAAAGTCGGTGGCGGTCTGGCGCGACGGGAATTCCAGGATCACCATCCGCTCGGGCGTCCAGCTGCCTTCGACCGGCGTGGGCACCGCGCCTTGGACGATGTAGCGGCCGCCATGCCTCGCGATGAAGGCGGGGATCGCATCGATATAGGCCTTGAACGAGGCGTGGTCGTGAATGGCGAGATCGAGGACGAGATAGGCCTTCATGGCGGGCTCCGCGCGACGCGGTGGATCATACGATCGGAACATCGGCGCAGCCATAAGCGGCCGACAGATCGGTGCGCGTTCCGTCGACGTGCGCTTCCGATGCATTCGCGGGGGAGGGCGGATGATACTGCTGCTCATCCGCCCATGCCTGCCCGTTCGGCGACCGTTGCGCGAGCGGCCGCGGCCCGCGGCTCACGTCGTCGCGCGATAGGCTTGCGGGATCACGAACACCTCGTCGGCGCGGCCGTAGCCGCCGTCGGGCACCTCTTCGATCAGCACCATCGTGTGCGGTCGCGCGGCCTCGCTGAAATAGTCGACGAACATCGCGGTCACGCGATGCACGATCTCCTCCTTCTGCGCCTTGGTCAGCGCGGCCTGCGGCACCTTGATGTTGGCGAACGGCATGGGAACTCCTTTGGTGTTGGGCCGGCATCGGCCGGCGGGTGACAGCAGCGCGGCGTCAGATCACGCCGCCATTGACGCGCACAACCTGGCCGTTGACCCAGCCGGCCTCCGGGCTCGTCAGGAAGGCCACGACATCGGCAATCTCGCGCGGCTGTCCGAACCGGCCGAACGGGTTCGCTGCGGCCATCGCGCGCAGCTGCTCGTCGGTCTTGCCGTTGAGGAACATCTCGGTCTCGGTGGGGCCGGGCGCCACCGCGTTGACCGTGATGCTCCGCCGCGCCAGCTCCCTGGCGAGCACATGCGTCATGGCTTCCACCGCGGCCTTCGTGGCGGCGTAGGCGCCGTAGCGCGGCTGATACAGCCCGACCACGCTGGACGAGAAATTGACGATGCGGCCGCCGTCGCGGAGCCGCCGCGCCGCTTCGCGCAGGGTTCGGAACACGCCCGCGACATTCACCTCGAATTGGCGCGCGACATCTGCGTCGCTCAGCTCCGCGAAGGCGCCGAGCGCCATCGTGCCGGCATTATTGACCAGGATGTCGACGCCGCCGAAGGCCTGCTCGGCGGCATCAAACAGCGCCGCCGCGCTGGCGGGATCGGCAACGTCGGCCTGCACGGCGCGCGCGCGGCCGCCGGTCGCCTCGATCTGTTGCACCATGTGCGCCGCGGCCTGCTCGGCCCGGGCATAGTTGATGACGACCGCGACGCCATCAGCGGCGAGGCGTTCGGCGATGGCCGCGCCGATCCCGCGCGAGCCGCCGGTGATGATCGCGACCTGGGATGAAGAATTGGGCATGGTCAGTCTCCCTCTTTTCAATGCGAGCGGACATAGCTGATCGCCTCGTCCGTATAATCGGCCTTGGCTTGACATCAGATGTCGGTCTGGGCGAACAATCGCTATGGATCGCCTGGATGCCATGCGTCTGTTCATTCGCGTCGTCGAGCGCCGCAGCTTCACCGCCGCTGCCGCCGATCTCGGCCTGCCGCGCTCGACGGCGAGCGAGGTGCTGAAGGAGCTCGAGGCGCGGCTCGGCATCCGGCTGATCGAGCGCACCACGCGCCACGTCACCCCGACATTGGATGGCGAGGAGTACTACCGGCGCTGCGTCGGCATCCTCGCCGACATCGAGGAGGCCGAGACTGCACTGCGCGACTCGCGCCCGCGTGGCCTGCTGCGCATCGACGCGCACCCGCTGCTGACGCGGACGTTCGTGCTGCCGCATCTGCCCGCGTTTCTCGCCGCGCATCCGCAGCTCGATCTGCGCATCGGCCAGGGCGACCGCCTGGTCGATCTCGTGCGTGAGGGTGTCGATTGCGTGATCCGCTCCGGCGAGCCGGAGGCGAGCGGCATGATCCAGAGCCGACTCGGCACGATCGAGGAGATCACCGTCGCCAGCCCGGCCTATCTGCGCGAGCACGGAACGCCGGCTGGACCTGATGATCTCGACGGCCACCGCATGGTCGGCTTCATCTCGTCGCGTACCGGCGAGGTGCTGCCGCTCGAATTCACCTGCGGCGGCACGCTGCGCCATCTGGTTCTGCCGAGCCGCGTCACGGTCAACAATTCCGACACGATGATGGACCTCGCCCGGCTCGGCCTCGGCCTGGTGCAGGCGCCGCGCTATCGCTTCGCGCCGGATCTGGCGGATGGCAGCCTGGTCGAGATCCTCGCCGACACGCCGCCATCACCGACGCCGCTGCACGCGCTGTATCCGCAGAACCGGCAGATGACGCTGCGGCTGCGCGTGTTCCTCGACTGGATCACGGGGATATTCGCCCGGGCGAGGCTGTAGCGGTTGGGCAAAGCAGCCGGATGCCCGTTGCTACTTGCCCTTCTCGATCTTCGTCACCGTGTAGCCGGAGGCGTCCTCGACCGCCTCGAACTTCACCTTGTCGCCGGCCTTGAGGCCTTTCAGCAGCGCGGCGTCCTTGACGCGGTAGACCATGGTCATGGCCTCGTCCATGCCAAGACTCTTGGCCGGGCCGTGGTGGAGCGTGATCTTGGCGTTGGCCTCATCGACCTTCTTGACGTCGCCGCTGATCGCCTCGGCGGCGAGGGCAGGGGTCGCGAGAGCGAGAACCAACGCGGCGGCGGTCGTGAGCTGAGAGAACGTCTTCATGATGTGTTTCCTTCTACTGGTGAACTCATAGCGAGGCGTAGGGCGGATGACGCTGCGCTGATCCGCCCTACGCCTTGTCAAGACGGCTTCATCCGTCACTTCACGGCAACGTGGCCGGTCATGCCGAACTCGCGATGATCTGGGATCAGGCAGGAATATTCGAACGTGCCGGGCTTGGTGAACCGCCACAGCAGCTCGGCGGTCTTGTTCGGCGCGAGCCGGGTGCCGTTCGGCTCGTCGTGCTCCATATGCGGGTGCTTCTTCATGACCGCGGCGTGCTTCAGGTTCTCGGCCTTGGTGGCGAGCAGGAACTCGTGATCCTCCTTGCCGGTGTTGCGCAGCACGAAGCGGATCTGCTCGCCGCGCTTGACCTCGATGCGCGCCGGCGTGAACTCCATCTCGCTCAGGAGCACCTCGATGGTGCGTGACGGCTGTTTGGGATCGCCCGGCTCGCCGGCGGAATAGCCGCGCGATCCGTGCTGCTCATGGCCACGGGCCGGTGCGACGATCAGAGCGGCCGCCGCCACTGCGCTGATCGCGAATGCAGTCTTCATGGAGATCTCCTGATGGTGGTCGTCGGTTGATGCGGTGCTTGGTGAATTCAGCGCTGGGTGCGGACCTGCGTCGGTGGGCCGTCGCTTCGCCGCACCGGCTCCGGTGCGCTTGCGACCTCATAGGCCACGCTGCCCTGCGGGAACTGATAAGGGCCGGGATCGCGGTAGTCGTCGCGGGCGAGGCCCTCGCGCACCTTCACGGTCGTGAACATGCCGCCCATCTCGATCGGCCCGAACTGGCCGCTGCCGGTCATCATCGGCAGGGTGTTGTCGGGCGCCGGCATCTCCATGCTGCCCATCGCCATGCCGGTGTTGCCCATCACCATGCCGTCGGGCGCGAGCTTGCCGACGGCGGCGGCCAGCTCCTTGCGCGGCACGCCGACCAGGTTTCGCATGTCGTGGCCCATCGCATTCATCGTGTGATGCGACTTGTGGCAGTGGAACGCCCAGTCGCCGGGATTGTCGGCGGTGAAGTCGAGCACGCGCACCGCGCCGACCGGCACGTCGGTCGTCGTCTCCGGCAATTGCGCCGTTTCGGGAAGCCAGCCGCCATCGGTGCCGATCACCTTGAACTTGTGGCCGTGGAGGTGGATCGGATGGTTGGTCATGGTGAGATTGCCGATGCGGATGCGGACGCGATCGCCGAGCCGCACCGGCAGGGGATCGATGCCGGGAAACACCCGCGCGTTCCAGGTCCACATGTTGAAGTCGGTCATCTCGGTGACCTTCGGCAGGTAGCTGCCGGGCTCGATGCGATAGGTCGACATCACGAACACGAAGTCGCGGTCGACCGGCGGCGGCGGCGGCTGCGGCCCGCGCGGATGCACGACGATCATGCCCATCATGCCCATCGCCATCTGCACCATCTCGTCGGCATGCGGGTGATACATGAAGGTGCCGGCGTGCCTCATCTCGAACTCGTAGACGAAGGTCTTGCCCGGCTTGATGTGCGGCTGCGTCAGGCCGCCGACGCCGTCCATGCCGCAGGGCAGGATCACGCCGTGCCAGTGGACGGTGGTGTATTCCGGCAGCCTGTTGGTGACGAAGATCCTGACCTTGTCGCCCTCGACCGCCTCGATGGTCGGGCCCGGCGACTGGCCGTTATAGCCCCACAGATGCGTGGTCATGCCGGGCGCAAACTCGCGGGTGACCGGCTCGGCGACGAGATGGAATTCCTTCCAGTCGCCGTTCATGCGGAACGGCAGCGACCAGCCGTTGAGCGTGACCACGGGCTGATAGTCCGGGCCGGCGCTGGGATGCAGCGGGGGCTGCATCACCGCCTTGTCCATCACCGGCGCTTCGGGAATGGCGGCGGCCTGGACCCGGCCGGAGACGGCGGAGGCGCCGGCCAGCGCCGCGGAGCCGAGCAGTGTGCGGCGTGAAAACATGCGTGCTCTCCTGTCAGTCGTTGCTTGGCGCGAGCGCGCTCGCGGTCTGCGGTGCGCTGTCCTCGCTGCTCGCGACTCCGCCATTGACCGCAGCCGACAGCTCGGCCTCGGCGAGGAAGAAGTCTCTGACGGCGTCGATCGCGGCGCGGCGTGACGCCAGGCGCTGCCGCGCCTCGAGCAGCAGCGCGAAGATGTCGACCTGCATGCTGGAATAGCGCAGCTGCATCTCCTCGCTGATGATCCGGCGCAGCGGCAGCACCTCGCGGGCGTAGTGGCCGGCGATGTCGAAGGCCGCGCGGTAGCTGCGATAGGCGTCGCGCGCCTCGGAGCGGACGGTGACAGCGCGCTCGGTGAGGCGGTTGAAGGCGATGTTGTAGGTCTCGGCGGCCCGCCGCACGCGGACCTCGCCGCCGTCGAAGATCGGGATCTGGAACTGCACGTCGTAACCGCGTTCGCGGATGACGCGGCCGTCGGGCTCGACGGTCTTGCGATCGAGGCCGGCGAGATCGAGCAGGGTGACGAAGCGCGTCGCCTCGCTGAGCTGCAGCGATGTGGCGAGCGCCGTGAGCTCGAGGCGGGCGATCTGCAGATCGATGCGATGGCCGACGGCATCGGCCTCGACGAAGGGCTGGCTCAGCGGGCGGCGCGGCAGTGCCGGCAGCCGGTCGGGCAGGCGGAAATTCAGATCGTCGCCCCACAGGCCCATCAGCCGGATCAGCCGCTCGCGGGCGCTTCCTGCGGCACGGCGGGCGGTGGCGAGCTCGGCCGTGGTCTCGGCATAGAACACCTGCTCGCGCGCCTGGTCGAGCCGGTTGAGCGCGCCGGTCTCGCCGAGCTTCGAGGCGAGCTTCGCGGTCGCCTCCGCGGCCGATTGCGCCTCGACCAGCAGGGCCACCAGCTCGTTGGCGGCGACGGCGCGCACATGCGCGCGGCGCACCTCCGCGGCGAGCCGCAACGTCGCCAGCGCGGCCTTCAATTGGGCCTGGCGAAACCGCTCGCGCGCGATCTCCGAGCGCAGCGGCAAGGTGGCGAGCGCCAGGATGTCGCCGGCGACCTGGCGCTCGGCCTCCAGCGCGCCGTCGCCGCTGATGCGCATCAGGGAGAAGGTCGGGTTCGGCGGCAGGCTGGCCTCGACCATGTCCGCCTCGCTGAGCGCGAGCGCGTTGTAGGCCGCCTGCAGGCCCTTGTTGTTGAACAGCGCGACCTGCACGGCGGCATCGGCCGACAAGGGCCGGGCGAGCAGGCGGCGCGTTGCAGCGCGGACGCGTTCGGCGTCGTCATTGCCTCTCACGGAGGCGACCTCCTTGCCGGTGGTGTGGCCGGTGATGTCCGCGACGGCGCTCATGCCGCCGTCCGGCGAGAACGAGGCACAGCCTGCGAGCGCAAGTGCTGCGGCGAGCGCCGCGAGCCTGATGATCCCCTGCATGTGGCGCTCCTTAGCGGCTCGGCTCAGGGCGCGGTGCGCCGGGGTCGGTGCGCTGGCCCCAGGCGGCCGGCGCGACCGGGCGCAGCGGCGTGTAGGGCCCGACGATCCCCGACATGCGCACGGGCGCAACGTTCGCCGCCGGATCGGCCGGATCAGCCCCGGCCAATGCGATCGTGCGCGGCTGGCAGGCGCCGAGGCTCGCCGCGGCAAGCAGCGTCAATGCGCAAGCGGCAACGGAGAATGGCAGGCTGCGCCGCGCCGGAGATGCGGCAGCGGGCGTCGCCTTGGATTGCGACAACATGAGGTATCCTTGGTCTATCGATGAATCGCGAGCAGCCGCGCGCGACACGCGCACGAAGCCGGCGTCGTTCGCTCAGACCAGGACGATGGGGGGCCGATACAGGCGCGGCGGCGTGCGACCGGGCAGGCCTTCGTCGCGCGGGGTCACGCTGGTGGCGGCGAACGAAGCGGGAAGGGTGACCGCCGGCAGCGCGGCAGCGAGGCCCACCGCGCACATCATGGCGCAACAGGGGCCCGGCATCTTGCTGTGGTCGTGGTGCGACGGCGCGGGAGCTGGCGCCTGCATCCCAGCGTCTGCAACAGGGTGATCATGATGATGGGCGTGCGCGGTCTCTACCTGCGGCATCGCCGCCAAGATCATCTCGTGATGAGCCGCGTCATGATGAGTGGCCGCAACGGCAACGACGGTCTCGTCGAAGCAGGGCGCCACCCCATCGCCCAGCGCGAGCGCCACGCCCGGGCTGAGCACGCAGACGAGGTAAGCGAGGACGAGCAGCCGTCCCGCCACCATCAGCATCTTCCGTGTCAGTCCCAACGACATGCGCGCCCAATCACTCCGATCCGCCGCGCAACCTAATGATAAAGCGCGGCGCCGCCAAGAGGGCCGGACCGTGATCGTGCAGATCCCTCCTGTTGCGCTGCTTCTGCATGCCCAATGCCGCAGCAATGTGGCTTGACCTGATGCGGTGCGGCAACGAAGTTGCGCATATCGTGCACGCACCGAAGCCAAGATTCGAGGAAGCGCCTCACTTCATTCCGGACTCGCGCCAGGCCTGGGCGCGGCTGGCGCTTGCGCTCGTCATCGGTTCCATCGGCGGCGCCGGGATGTGGACCGTCGTCGTCGTTCTGCCGGTCGTGCAGGCCGAGTTCGCCGCCAGCCGCGGCGCGGTGTCGCTGGCCTATACGCTGACGATGTTCGGCTTCGGCCTCGGCGGCGTCATCGTCGGCCGCATCACCGACCGCTTCGGCATCGTCACCGCGATGGCCCTCAGCATCACCTGCACCGCGGCCGCCTATCTGCTCGCCGGCGCGTCGGTGACGCTGTGGCAGTTTCAGGCGGTGTATTTCCTGATCGGGATCGGTTCGTCCGTCACCTTCGCGCCGCTGATGGCCGAGGCATCGCACTGGTTCGTGCGCTACCGCGGCCTCGCCGTCACCATCGTCGCCTCGGGCAACTACGTCGCCGGCACGGTGTGGCCGCCGCTGGTGAATTGGGGCGTGCAGCAGATCGGCTGGCGCGCCAGCCATGTCGCGCTCGGTGTCTTCTGCGCGGTGACGATGAGCGCGCTGCTCCTGGTGCTGCGCGCGCGCATGGACGGTGCCGGCGCGCAGGACCATGCCGGCGCGGCGCCGCCGCAACTGGAGCTGCCGATCTCCACCAACGCGCTGACCGTGCTGCTCAGCATCGCCGCGATCGCCTGCTGCGTGGCGATGGCGATGCCGCAGGTGCACATCGTCGCCTATTGCGGCGACCTCGGCTATGGCGTCGCCGTCGGCGCGCAGATGCTGTCCTTGATGATGGCGCTCGGCATCGTCAGCCGGATCGGCTCCGGCTTTCTCGCCGACCGTGTCGGCGGCATGCGGACGTTGCTGATCGGCTCGCTGGCGCAGGGTTTTGCGCTTCTGTTCTATCTGTTCTTCGATGGCTTGACGTCGCTCTATTTGATCTCGGGCATGTTCGGCCTGTTCCAGGGCGGCATCGTGCCGAGCTATGCGATCATCGTGCGTGAGGCGATGCCGGCACGCGAGGCCGCCACCCGGGTCGGAATCATCATCTTCGCCTCGGTGTTCGGCATGTCGTTCGGCGGCTGGGTCTCGGGCGTCATCTTCGACGCCACGGGGTCCTATTCGGCGGCCTTCGCGAATGGCATCGCATGGAATGGCCTGAACCTCGGCATCGTCGTGACGCTGCTGATCCTGGCACGACGGCAACACCGGCTGGCGGCCTGAAACAAGAGGCGTTGCACCGGAGCCACAGCCGGAGTCCAATATCCGGTTTATATGCACGTCGTCATACAAAATCCCGGCGGCTGCCGCAAATTCATCGAATCACCTCACCCAACTGTGGAACTCGATCGGAGCCGATCGTGGCCATTTGGCCTCGTGCGTGCTCCGCATCGCGAGGTTGGTTGTCGCGAGGTCTCAGCCGAGGCCGCGGTCGCCCGTCGCTTGCCTGACGCAGGCAGGCCTCGAGGTGAATGCTCCGGACTGGTCGAGAACGCTGCGGCGGCATCGCGATGGTGCAGGAGGCCGTTGCGCTATGTCCATCGTCACGAAGGCAGCTTCGCAAGTCGTGCTCGCCGCGCTCGCAGCCGGACTCATGCTGAGCCAGGCATCGGCGCAGGCGTGGCCGCAGCTGCAACAACAACCGCCGCAGCCGCCGCGCCCGGCAGCGACCCGCTCCATCATCGTGCCTGTCGCCCCGGCCGCCCGGCCGAACGGCGCGCCCGTGATCCCCGCGCCGCCACGTCCCGCCGGCCTGCCGGCGTCGCTGTCGCCCGCGCCCGGCAGCGGGCCGGACGTATGGCGGCTGCCCAACCCGACCGACGTCAACGACGGCACCGTCACCATCATCACCGCGCCGGCCGGCGGCGCCACCTCCGTGTTCGGCTCGGACATGGCGCGCGTGCTCGATGATCAGACCAACGTCCGCGTGCTGCCGGTGCTCGGCAAGGGACCGGTGCGCAACGTCTCCGACATTCTGTTTCTGAAGAGCATCGACATGGGCGCGGTCGCAGCCGACGTGCCCGAATTCTACCGCCTGCAATACGGCATCCCCGACATCACCTCGCAGCTCCGCTACATCGCGCGGCTCTATCACAACGAGATCCATGTCATCGCGCGCTCCTCGATCCGCTCGATCTTCGACCTCAACGGCAAGCGCATCATCGCGCCGACCGATGTCGGCTTCTATTCCGCGCGCGTGATCTTCAACCGGCTCGGCCTGACGGCGTCGTTCGACTACGCGACCGATGATGCGAGATCGATCCAGAAGCTGATCGATGGCGACGCAGACGCCTACATCGTCTCCACCGGCAAGGTGTTCCAGCTCGCCCGCAGCATCAGGAACGACAACCGCGCGCTGCACCTGGTGACGATCCCCTACGACCGCCGGCTGCAGGACCTCTATCTGCCCACGACATTGTCCTCGGAGGAATATCCGAACCTGCTCAACCCCGGCGAGACGATCGAGACGGTGGCGATCGGCATGCTGCTCGTCAGCTACAATTGGCCGGAGAATACCGAGCGCTACCGAAAGGTGGCGCGCTTCGTCGAGGCGTTCTTCGCCAACTACGACGAGTTCATGAAGCCGCCGCGGCATCCGAAATGGCGGGAGTCGAGCATCGTCGCCGCCATTCCGAACTGGAAGCGGTTCAAGGCGGCGGACGAGTGGCTGCTGGCGCGCAACATGGTGCCGCGGCCGCAGGTTGCCGACGTGCGCCAGACCCAGTTCGAGAGCTTCGTGCGCCAGAGCGGGGGACAGCTGTCCAACGATCCGGCTGAGCGCAGCTCCCTGTTCCGCCAGTTCCTGCAATGGCGCCAGCAGCATGGCGGGCCGCCGACGCCGTCGCGCTGAGCTGTCAGCTCGTTGTTGTCTACTTCGCGAGCTCTTTCGAGCGCGCCGTGGCCGCGGCGACCGCCCTGGTCAGCAGCGGCTGGAAGCCGTCGGCTCCCATCAGCACCGACAGCGCCGCAGCGGTAGTGCCGCCCGGCGAGGTGACGTTCTGGCGCAGCGTGGCGGACGGCAGGTCCGATTGGCGCAGCAATTCGCCGGCGCCCGACACGGTGTCGCGCGCGAGCTTCGTCGCCAGGGACTCGGGCAGGCCGGCGGCGACGCCGGCGCGGGCGAGCTCCTCGGCGAGCAGAAATACGTAGGCAGGACCCGAGCCGGACACCGCGGTCACCGCGTCCATCAGCGCCTCCTCGTCGACCCATTCCACCGCGCCGGTGGCGCGCAGCAGCGCGTCGGTCAGCGCCCGTTGCGTGGCGCTGACGTTGGCGGCGGGCACCGCCACGGTGATGCCGCGGCCGATCGCGGCGGGCGTGTTCGGCATCGCGCGCACGACCGCGCCGCCGATCGTTTGCTGCAGGCCGGCGATCGTCGTCCCCGCCATGATCGACAGCACCAGCGTCGCGTCGCCGACCCACGGCTTCAAGGCGGGGCCGGCGTCCGGGAACATCTGCGGCTTGACGGCGACGATGACGACCTCGGCCGGCGCAGCCGCCGTCGGATTGAGGCGGACGCCCCTGGCAACCAGCGCCGTGATCTCCGCCGATGGCATCGGCTCGATCACCACCACGCGCGCGGGATCGAGCCCGCCGGCCAGCCACCCGGTCAGCATCGCGCCGCCCATCTTGCCGGCGCCGGCCAGCACGATGGTGCCGGTGAGCTGATGAAGCAGGTTGTTGTCCGCTGATGTCACGACGCACTCCGCTGTCGTCCCTGCGAAAGCAGGGACCCATAACCACCGGCGGTTCTAGTGGAGCAGGGGCAGAGCGACAAGCGTCGCGCGCCAGACGGACATCACGCGGTATGGGTCCCTGCGTGCGCAGGGACGACACCGCGTGTGAGGAAGCGGCGGCGGCTTACGCCTCGCCTTCCGTATCGAACAGCGCGGCCGCCATGGCCTCTTGGGTCGACTTGCCGGCCCAGACAACGAACTGGAAGGCCGGGAAATAGCGCTCGCAGGCGTGGATGGCGCCGGCCAGCATGCTCTCGCATTGCAGTCCCGACGCGGTGATCCCGCCGGGCAGCACCAGGGCCTGGCGGTGCATCACCATGCCGGTGTGCGTCCAGATGTCGAAATGGCCGAGCCAGAGCTGCTCGTTGATCGCGGCGATCAGCCGCTGCACCTCGGCGCGGCGCGCTTCCGGAATCTTCATGTCGAAGGCGCAGGCCAGATGCAGGGCCTCGATCTCCGCCATCCAGGTGAAAGAGAGCTGATAGTCGGTCCACTGCCCCTTGGAGGCGATCGTGATCTCGTCCTCGCCGGAGCGCTCGAACATCCAGTTGTTGTCGGCCGCAATGGTCTCGACCACGCTCAGCGGGTGGTCGGTGGAATCGATAGTGCTTTCGAGCAGGGACATGCCGTCTCGACCTCGTCTTCTTGATCTCGTTGGTACATACGCGGCGACCCGGCCCACGCCCTCTCGGCGCTTCGAGACCCGGCTTGCAGTCCCGGAGGTACCCCGGGCGTGCGAGGACAAACTGATGTGATTTGCGGAATCTGCGCAACGGGGGGGCGAGTCCGTCCACAGCCAAACACCGCTTCGTCCACAACTCCTGTCCGGCCTGTGGAATCATGGCCGAATGAGAACAAAACGGAATCGGATTCGCCGCAACCGCCCCGTCCGAGCCGATTTGGCCGCGGGAACGGCCGCGAGCGGTTGCATGGCCGCCCGTCGTGGACCGCGGGCGTGAGGCCTTGCCGCAGCCGCCGACCGCCTGCATAGTTCGTTCAGGCCGTCCATCCGGGCGGCCGATGTTCTCAGGGCGGGGCGAAATTCCCCACCGGCGGTAAGCGTTCTCGGTCGAGCGCGAGCCCGCGAGCGCCTTCTCGGCAAGGCTCGGTCTGGAGAATTCTGTTCTCCGGAACGCGTCGCGCAGAGAAGGGTCAGCAGATTCGGTGCGACTCCGAAGCCGACGGTCACAGTCCGGATGAAAGAGAACGGGTCCCGGCACCCCGCGCAATCCAGCGTGGGGGCGTCGTTGTTCCGTGTGCCCTGATTCTGGTCTCTGACGAGGACAACCATGAATCAGATGTTGCAAGACGCGCCTACTGATACGCCCACCGACACCATCACCGCAGGAACGTCGCCGCCGGCGGATACGCCGGTCGCGTCACCGCTCGACGAGTCGCCACCGGCGCCGTCGCATCCGCGCTTCAGCAAGCCGCAGCGCGTCGCCTTCGTGCAATCGGCCTGGCATCGCGACGTCGTCGCCGAATGCCGTCTGGCCTTCCTCGACGAGATCGAGGCGCGCCACATCCCGCGCGATCGGGTCGACATCTTCGAGGTGCCAGGCTCGTTCGAGATCCCGCTGCATGCGCAGCTCCTGGCCAAGACGCGGCGCTACACCGCCATCGTCGCGGCCGGCCTCGTTGTCGACGGCGGCATCTACCGCCACGAGTTCGTCGCCGACACCGTCATCAAGGCGCTGATGGACGTGCAATTGCGCACCGAGGTGCCGGTGTTCTCCGCGGTGCTGACGCCGCAGCAATTCCACGAGACGCAGGCGCATTTCGAGTTCTTCCGCAAGCATTTTGCGACCAAGGGCATCGAGGTGGCGACCGCCTGCGCCGAGACGCTGCTGAGCCTGGAGCGGTTGCGGGGGCAGGTGGCCGCGGGGATCATCTGAGGCGGTGATGTCGTGTGGCTGGCTTCAGGCTAGCCACACGCCCGCTATCGAAACGCCGGGATCGAGATCTCACGGCAACGGCAGTGAACTCCCCTCCCCCTTGCGGGGAGGGGTTGTGGGGGTGGGGGTCTCCGGGCGCCGAACTTCGTCATGTGCATCTTCGGTTTTGCCGAACAAGACGAATGCGATGGCGTGTGTCATCGCCGTCATCCTCTCGAATACGAGTGATCATCATCGAGAGCACGACTCGTGGACCACCCCCGCTCCCTCCCCGCGAGGGGGAGGGGGCTCACCGTCTCGCGGCTCGAGCTCGAATTCAGCCTCTTGCTCCGCGCCGATCAGTCATCGTGTCGTCTGCCCCACCCCCAGCGACACCACGCCCCCTCACGCTCCCCGCCTTGTGTTGTCAATTTCCTCGCCACCCCTGTAAAATCTCTCCTGGGAGGAGGCTTGCCCGTGGCGACGGGCGGCCGACAAGGATGATCGAAGGATACGATCCTTATCTCGTCGCGCTCTCGGTCGTGATCGCGAGCCTGGGTGGCTATACCGGTTTCAGTCTCACCGCGCGCATCCGCAGCGGTCCGGGAGAGAATGCGCGCGTGCTGCTGTCCGGCGCCGCCGGCATTCTGGCGGTGGGCATCTGGACCATGCATTTCGTGGGCATGATGGCGGCGCCACTGCCGGCCGATGCCGTTTATCTGGTGCTGCCGACCATCATCTCGTTCCTGATCTGCGCGCTCGTGATCGGCATCTCGCTGTTCTTCGTCAGCATCGGCGATCCCTCCCCCCGGCGCGTCGTCCCTTCCGCACTGCTGCTCGGCGCCGGCATCGCCAGCATGCATTATGTCGGCATGCACGGCCTGTCCGGCTCGTTCGGGCTGACGCATGATCCGGCGCTGGTGGCGCTGTCGGTGGCGATTGCAATCGTCGCCGCCTATGGCGGCCTGCGCATCTTCCTGGCGCGGCAGGACGGGCTACGGCTCGCCATCAGCGCGGTTGCGTTCGGCATCGCCGTGTCCGGCATGCATTACACGGCGATGCTGGGAATGCATGTCGTGCCGATCGGCGAGGGACACCATCACGCCGCACCAGGACTTGCTGCGTCGCCGCAAGCGCTCGCGATCGTCGTCGCCGTGCTGTGCTTCGTCATCGCCGCCGGATTTTTGCTGTCGCTGGTGCCGGACCCGCGCCGTCAATCGCAGCCGATGCCGGCCGTTGCCGAGGCTGCGCCGCAATTGGCCCCGGAGCCGGCCGCGACGGCGGCCGAGCCGGTTGTCGAGGTCGCCGCTCCGAGCCGGGCGACGGCGGCGCCGTTGGGGGGCATCGGCCAGCCGCCGCGCGCGACCGCGGCGCGGCTGCCGCTGGAGGGCGCCAACGGCACCCATTTCATCGATGCCGGGGACGTGCGCAGTGTGCGCGCCGATGCACACTACACACGGATTCACGACGGCACCCGGGAGCGGATGTGCCCATGGTCGATCTCCGAGGCTGAGGCGCAGCTCGATCCCGGCCGCTTCATCCGCGTGCACCGCAGTCACATCGTGGCGATCGAGCATGTGATCTACGTCGGTCGGGAAGGCGAGGGCGCGATCATCGAGCTCGATGGCCCCTCGAAGCCGCGCGTGCCGGTGAGCCGCGCCAAGGTCGCCGAGGTCAAGGCGCGGCTCGGGCTGCGGCGGCCGGCCTGAGTTCAGCGTTCGTTTCGCTGCCGCAACAGAGCGCCGCCATTCTCCCCAACGCATGCAACACCGCGCGCGCGTCTTGCCCGGCCGCTCACGCCGTCACTCGCGCGATTGGGTCGCCCTCGCTGACGCAATTCGTGCGCGACCAGCCGCATTTCGTGCGATTTCGCCGCTCTCCGTGCCG
This sequence comes from Bradyrhizobium sp. SZCCHNRI20481, assembly GCF_032485055.1. NCBI lineage: Bacteria > Pseudomonadati > Pseudomonadota > Alphaproteobacteria > Hyphomicrobiales > Nitrobacteraceae > Bradyrhizobium > Bradyrhizobium sp. SZCCHNRI20481. Next base: position 14,344 of record NZ_JAUEUE010000027.1, on the reverse strand, counting down.
GCTTCGTTGCGCGGCCAGCGATCCCGATCGACGCTCCGCGCCAATCCGCGATGCGTCCGCGTTCGCACTTCGCTCTCGCAGCACGAACGCCCGCCGCAACAACGCGACGGCCTTGCCGATAAAGCAGGCCAGCACAGGAGAGGAAACGTCATGATTCCTGGCCCGTTCGACTATCACCTGCCGGCGAGCGTCAGCGATGCGATCAAGCTGCTCGCCGACCTCGGCGATGACGCGCGACCGCTCGCCGGCGGCCACAGCCTGCTGCCGATGATGAAGCTGCGACTGGCGACCCCGGCGCATCTGATCGATCTGCACGGCATCGCCGGGCTCAAGGGCATCCGCCGCGATGGCGACCGCATCGTCATCGGCGCGATGACCACGCAGGCCGAGCTGCTGGCGTCTGCCGACATCGGTGAGGCGCTGCCGATCCTGCACGAGACCGCGCTCTTGATCGCCGATCCGCAGGTGCGCTACCGCGGCACGCTCGGCGGCAATGTCGCCAATGGCGACCCCGGCAACGACATGCCGGCCTTGATGCTGGCGCTGGACGCGTCCTATCGGCTCGAAGGGCCGAACGGCGTTCGCGAGATCGCGGCGCGCGAGTTCTACCAGGGCGCTTATTTCACAGCGCTCGAGCCCGGCGAGATCCTGACTGGCATCAGCATCCCGCTTCCGGCTGCGAGGCACGGCTACGCCTACGAGAAGCTGAAGCGCAAGGTCGGCGACTATGCGACGGCGGCAGCCGCCGTGGTGCTGACGATGGCGGGCGGCAAGGTGGCGACGTGCGTGATCGCACTGACCAATCTGCACGAGACGCCGTTGCTGGCGACCGACGCGGCGACTGCAGTGATCGGCACCACGCTCGACGATGCCGCGCTGAAGGCGGCGGCGAGCGCCGCGCGCGCGATCATGCAGCCGGCCTCCGACGCGCGGGGACCTGCCGAGTACCGCACGCATGTCGGCGGCATCATGGTGATGCGCGCGCTGCAGCGCGCTGCGAGGCGGGCAACCTGAACGCACATCGCCACTCGGCGAACTCTCTCTTCTCCTCCCCCCTTGTGGGGGAGGGCCGGGGAAGCCCCAAGCGACACTGCTGCTGAGGACCCCCACCCCCGACCCCTCCCCGCAAGGGGGAGGGGAGCGCACTGACACTGCGGCTCAAGTGGTGCCCAAGCTTTGCGATTTCCCAGGGAGCAACGAATGCCCAAAACCCATATCACGATGAAGGTGAACGGCAGCGAGGTCGAAGGCCTCGCCGAGCCGCGCACGCTGCTGGTTCATTTCCTGCGCGAGCAGGCGCAGCTCACCGGCACCCATATCGGCTGCGAGACCAGCCATTGCGGCGCCTGCACCATCGACATCGACGGCATGAGCGTGAAGAGCTGCACCATGCTCGCGGTGCAGGCCAACGGCTCCGAGATCACCACGATCGAAGGCATGGCCAACGCCGACGGATCGCTGTCGGCGCTGCAGGAAGGCTTTCGCATGATGCACGGCCTGCAATGCGGCTTTTGCACGCCCGGCATGATCATCCGCGCGCATCGGCTGCTGAAGGAAAATCCGTCGCCGACGGAGACCGAGATCCGCGCCGGCATCTCCGGCAACATCTGCCGCTGCACCGGCTATCAGAACATCGTCAAGGCGATCCAATACGCCGCCGCCAAGATCAACGGCGTTGAATTCCAGGAGGCCGCGGAATGAACGACATGACTCCCACGCGGGAACAACGCGAAGCCGCGCTCGAAGGCATGGGCTGCCGGCGCAAGCGCGTCGAGGACATCCGCTTTACCCAAGGCAAGGGCAACTACGTCGATGACGTCAAGCTGCCGGGCATGCTGCACGGCGACTTCGTGCGCTCGCCGCATGCGCATGCGCGGGTGAAGGCGATCCACACCGAGGAGGCGCTGAAAGTGCCCGGCGTGCTCGCGGTCATCACCGCCGAGACCTTGAAGACCGTCAACCTCGCCTGGATGCCGACCTTGGCCGGCGACGTGCAGATGGTGCTCGCCGACGGCAAGGTTCTGTTCCAGAACCAAGAGGTCGCCTTTGTCGTCGCCACCGACCGCTACGCCGCCGATGACGGCGTCAACAAGGTCGTGGTCGAGTACGAGGCGCTGCCGGTGCTGGTCGATCCGTTCAAGGCGATGGATTCAGATGCGCCCGTGCTGCGCGAGGACCTCGTCGGCAAGACCTCGGGCGCGCACGGCCCGCGCAAGCACCACAACCACATCTTCGAGTGGAGCGTCGGCGACAAGGAGCTCACCGACGCCGCGTTCAAGAAGGCCGACGTCACGATCAAGGAGATGATCTCCTATCACCGCACCCATCCATCGCCGCTGGAGACCTGCCAGTGCGTCTGCTCGTTCGACAAGATCAAGGGCGAGCTGACGATCTGGGGCACCTTCCAGGCGCCGCATGTCATCCGCACCGTGGTGTCGCTGATCGCGAAGATCCCGGAGCAGAAGATCCATGTCATCGCGCCCGACATCGGCGGCGGCTTCGGCAACAAGGTCGGCGCCTATCCTGGCTACATCTGCGCCGCGGTGGCCTCCATCGTCACCGGCAAGCCGGTCAAATGGGTCGAGGACCGCATCGAGAACCTGACCGCGACCGCGTTCGCGCGCGACTACCACATGACCACTGAGATCGCGGCGACCAAGGATGGCAAGGTCACCGGCCTGCGCGTCCACGTGCTGGCCGACCATGGCGGCTTCGATGCCTGCGCCGACCCGTCGAAATGGCCGGCCGGCTTCTTCAACATCGTCACCGGCTCCTATGACTTCCCGGTCGCGCATTGCGTCGTCGACGGCGTCTACACCAACAAGGCGCCGGGCGGCGTCGCCTATCGCTGCTCGTTCCGCGTCACCGAGGCGGCCTATTGCATCGAGCGCGCGATGGACATTCTGGCGCAGAAACTCGGCATGGATCCGGCCGAGCTGCGCCTGAAGAACTTCGTCAGGCCGGAGCAGTTTCCTTATCACTCGGCGCTCGGTTGGGAATATGACTCCGGCGACTACCACACCGCCATGCGCAAGATGATGGAGGCCGTGGACTACGCGGCCTTGCGCAAGGAGCAGGCCGAGAAGCGCGCCGCCTTCCAGCTCGGCGAGACCCGCGAGATCATGGGCATCGGCGTCTCCTTCTTCACCGAGATCGTCGGCGCCGGACCGTCGAAGAACTGCGACATCCTGGGGATCGCGATGTTCGATTCCTGCGAGATCCGGCTGCATCCGACCGGCGCCGGCATCGCGCGGATGGGCACCAAGAGCCAGGGCCAGGGGCACGAGACCACCTGGGCCCAGATCATCGCCAGCGAGATCGGCATTCCCGCCGACAACATCATGGTCGAGGAGGGCAACACCGACACGGCGCCCTATGGTCTCGGCACCTACGGCTCGCGCTCGACGCCCGTCGCAGGGGCAGCCATCGCCATGGCCGCGCGCAAGATCAAGGCCAAGGCGCAGATGATCGCGGCCTACAAGCTCGAGGTGCACGAGGACGATCTCGAATGGGACATCGACGGCTTCCGGGTCAAGGGCCTGCCCGAGAAGGTGATGTCGATGAAGGACATCTGCTGGGCGGCCTACAACTCAGTGCCGCCCGGCATGGAGCCGGGGCTGGAGGCGGTGAGCTACTACGATCCACCCAACATGACCTATCCGTTCGGCGCCTATCTCTGCGTGATGGACATCGACGTCGACACCGGCGTGTACAAGGTCCGGCGCTTCTATGCGCTGGATGATTGCGGCACCCGCATCAACCCGATGATCATCGAGGGCCAGATTCATGGCGGCCTCACCGAAGCCTTCGCGATCGCGATGGGCCAGGAGATCCGCTACGATTCCGAGGGCAATGTCGTGACCGGCTCGTTCATGGACTTCTTCATGCCGACCGCGGTCGAGACGCCGCATTGGGAGACCGACTTCACGGTGACGCCCTCGCCGCATCACCCGATCGGCGCCAAGGGCGTCGGCGAAAGCCCCAATGTCGGCGGCGTGCCGGCGTTCTCCAACGCGGTCAATGACGCGTTCTCGTTCTTAGGCTCGACGCACATCCAGATGCCGCATGACTATTGGCGCAACTGGCAGGCGGCGAAGAACCTGGGCGTATTGGGGTCGTAATATTGAAGGCGTTGGCGTTCGCCGCGCGCGCGCGTTCCCTCCCCCCTTGTGGGGGAGGGCTAGGGAGGGGGGTACCCCACGGGCAGTGTGCGTGGAGACCCCCACCCCCAACCCCTCCCCACAAGGGGGAGGGGAGTTCACCTCCGATGACGCAGCAGTCGAACTTGACATGAAGACCCGCGACCACATCGCCCAATCCCTCGCCGCCTGCGGCTACATCGCCGATGGCGAGTTGGCGACGGCGCTCTCACTGATGCAGTTGCTCAAGCGGCCGTTGCTGCTGGAAGGCGAGGCCGGGGTCGGCAAGACCGAGGTCGCCAAGGCGCTCGCCTGCGTGCACGGCACCGAGCTGATCCGGCTGCAATGCTATGAGGGTCTTGACCAGAGCTCCGCGCTGTACGAGTGGAACTACCAGCGCCAGCTGTTCGCGATCGAGGCGCATCGCGGCCAGCCGGAGACCATCGAGGACCAGATCTTCTCCGAGAAGTATCTGCTGGAGCGGCCACTGCTTGCGGCGATCCGCCGCGCCACGCCGCCGGTGCTGCTGATCGACGAGATCGACCGCGCCGACGACGAATTCGAGGCGTTCCTGCTGGAGCTCCTGTCGGACTTCCAGATATCGATTCCCGAGCTCGGCACCATCAAAGCCATCAGCATCCCGCACGTGGTGCTGACCTCGAACGGCACCCGCGAGCTGTCGGACGCGCTGCGCCGGCGCTGTCTGTATCACTACGTCGACTATCCCGATGTCGATCGCGAGGCCCGCATCATCCTGGCGCGGATCGATGGCGCGTCGGCGTCGCTTGCGCTGCAGATCGCGCGCCTGGTCGAGGGCCTGCGAAAAGAAGAGCTGCGCAAGGTGCCGGGTGTGGCCGAGACGCTGGACTGGGCAGCCGCACTGGTCGGGCTCGATGTGCGCGACCTCGAGGACCAGCCGGAGGTCGTGCATGACACCTTGATGTGTCTGCTCAAGACGCATGAGGACCGCTCCCGCATTACCCGCGAGGTCGCCGCGCGATTGTTGGGGAAGGTCGCATGAGCTGCTGTGGCGCCACGCCTGATCATGAGGACATGGACGCGGTGGCGCGGCTGGTCGCGGGACGCCTCAGCGCATTTCTCAAGACGCTGCGCGACAACGGCTTTGCGGTCGGCCTGTCGGAGGGGCAGGATGCGGCGGCCGTGATGACCGCAGGCTATGCCGACAGGCCCGGCCTGTTGCGCTCCGCCTTCAAGCACCTGTTTTCGGCGCGCAAGAGCGAGTGGGATCGCTTCGACGGCCTGTTCGACGCGTTCTGGCTCGGCAAGCGCGTGCGCTCGCGCGTTCTGACGGCAGGGTCGCCGCAATCGGCGAACAGCCCGTCCCTGAAGAGTCTGCAGGATGCGAATGCTGCTCGGCAGGGGCATCACGGCCCGACCGATCAGATTCCCTCTGACGAAACCCCACGCGAGGCGGGCGGCGAGGGCGTCCGCGAAGGTGCCTCGCGCGTGGAGTCCATCAGCGATACCGACTTCCGCAAGCTCGCAGATCCCGACCAGGTCGCGCTGGCGCATGAGGCGGCGGCGCGGCTCGCCCAGGCGATGCGGACACGGCTGACGCGCCGCGATCAGTTGCGGCGCAAGGGCGAGCGGCTCGACCTGCGCCGCACCATCCACCGCAACATCAGCCATGGCGGCGTGCCGATCGCGCTGGTGCATCGCCGCCGCAAGCCCAAGCCGCTCCGGCTGGTGGTGCTGCTCGACGCCTCCGGCTCGATGAGCCCCTATACGTCGGTGTTTGTTCGCTTCATCCACGGCGTGCTCGACGCCTTCCGCGAGGCCGAAGCGTTCCTGTTTCACACCCGGCTGGCTCACGTCTCCGATGCGATGAAGGAGAGGGATGCCGCGCGGGCGCTGGATCGGCTGTCGATGATGGCGCAGGGCGCCGGCGGCGGCACCAGGATCGGCGAAAGCCTAGCGACCTTCAATCGCTGGCACGCGCCGCGCGTCATCCATTCGCGCACCTGCGTGATGATCGTCTCCGACGGCTACGACACCGGTGATCCAGCCTTGCTCGGCCGCGAGATGGCGCAACTGCGACGCCGTTGCCGCCGTATCGTCTGGCTCAATCCGATGCTCGGCTGGCACGGCTACGCGCCGGAAGCCCGCGGCATCAAGGCGGCGCTGCCGCATGTCGATCTCTACGCGCCCGCGCATACGCTGGGCTCGCTCGCGGCGCTCGAGCCGTATCTGGCGAGGTTGTGAGATGACGAGGGTGAGCCGCTCTGAAGTGTTGTTGACGCAGACTGCCTCGGCATCGGCGGTCGGCTCCTTCCCCCACGAGGGGGGAGGGAACAGACCTTCAGTGCTGCTGCAGATTGCCTCGAACGTGCGTCAGAGGGGGCACCCATGACCACCTCCTCCGAACTGCTCGATCTCGCCGCCCAATTGAAAGCTGCCGACGAAAGCTTCGTGCTCGCCACCGTCGTGCGCACGGTGTCGGTGACCGCGGCAAAGGCCGGTGCCAAGGCGATCATCCGACCGGATGGCGCCATCGTCGCGGGCTGGATCGGCGGCGGCTGCGCCCGCGGCGCGGTGCTCAAGGCGGCGCGCGAGGCGCTCGCCGACGGCATTCCGCGCATGGTGTCGGTGCAGCCGGACGACCTGCTCGCCGAGCTCGGCGTCAAGCCGGGTGAGATGAAAGAGGGCGTGCGCTTCGCTTCCAACATGTGCCCGAGCAAGGGTACGATGGACATCTTCGTCGAGCCGGTGCTGCCGTATCCCTCGCTGGTGATCTTAGGCGCGAGCCCGGTGGCGCTGTCGCTCGCCGCGCAGGCGCGGCCGCTCGGCTATCACGTGACGCTGGCGGCGCCGGCGTCCGATCTCGTCACGACACCAGAGGCCGATGTGCTGATCGATGGCTTCGCGCTGGATCAACCGGCCGGGAGCAGCCGCTTCGTCGTGGTGTCGACGCAAGGCAAGGGCGACGAGGCGGCCTTGCGCGCCGCACTCGCCTGCGATGCGGCCTACCACGCCTTCGTCGGCAGCCGCCGCAAGATGGACAGCCTGCGCGACAAGCTGATCAAGGACGGCATCGACGCCGCGCTGCTCGACAAGGTCAAGGCCCCGGCGGGCCTCGATCTCGGCGCCATCACGCCGGAGGAGATCGCGATGTCGATTCTGGCCGAGGTCACTCAGGTGCGGCGTCGCGGCCAGCGCGGCTGAATTCCGTCACGGCGCGAGCGGCAGGTCGAACGAGACCCTGAGCCCGTCCGGCGCGAAGTCGCGCGTGACCTCGCCCTTCAGCGCGGCGCCGAGAATGCGCTCGAACAGCAGCGAACCGAAGCCGTTGCGTGCGGGCGGGGAGACATCCGGCCCGCCGTTCTCCTGCCAGAACAGCTTGAGCCGTCCGTCGGCATGGGTCCAGCCCAGCGTCACCCGCCCCGCATCGTTCGACAGCGCGCCATACTTCACCGCGTTGGTGACGAGCTCGTGCAAGCCCATCGACAGATACAGCGCGATGCCCGGCGCGAGCTGCAGGGCGGGGCCGTCGACGGCGATCCGGTCGGACTGCAACGGCGCCAGCTCGGCGCACACCAGCTCATTGAGCGCGATCGCTTCGCGGCCGCGATCCAGCGCCAGCGCGTGGCTGCGCGTCAGCGCCGCTATGCGCCCGCGCAGCACCTCGCCGAACTCGGCCAGCGCCGAATCGGCGCGGATGCTCAGCGCGATGACGCTGTCGACCAGCGCCAGCGTGTTCTTGACACGGTGATTGAGCTCATGGACGAGCACGCGATGGTGCTGCTCGACCGTGCGCCGCCGCGCATTCTCGGTGCGCAGTGCGATCTCGTCCATCACGATCTCGCTGAGCTCGGTGAGCTGGGCGATGTCGTCGTCGCTCCACGGCCGCGGCTCGTGATCGATGGCGCAGAGCGCGCCGATCACCTCGCCGCTCGGCAGCCGCAGGGGAACGCCGAGATAGGCGATCACGCCGAGAACTGGTACCGCGAGATTGTCCTTCACCAGCGGATGCTCGTTGGCGTCGCTGATCACCAGCGGCTGCGCCGAGGTCACGACGTGCTGGCAGAAGGAGTGGCTGAGCGGCGTCTCGCGCAGCGACGCCCATGGCTCGCACAGGCCGACCGAGCTCTTGAAGAACTGCCGGTCGCGATCGACCAGCGCGATGATCGCCGCTGGGGCCTGCAACAGCCGCGTGGTCAGGCGCGTGACGCGGTCGAAGCCCGGCTCCGGCGGCGAGTCGAGCAGCTCGGTCTGCAACAGGGAAGTCAATCGGTCTGGCGCGGAGGCGTCGCGATCGGACGTCATGCAGCTTTCGTCGGTCGGGCGTTCAGCCGGTGACAGGTTGCAAGACGGACCGGACGGAGCGCAAATCCGGAGCCGGTCGATCGTGCGGCGCAGTGGTATTCGGCTGGAACGAAGCCGGCGCAGAGACGAGATGAAGCCATCAACGCGGCCATCGCCGCGCTTCAGGGGCGGGGCGAATCCCGGTTCCACGCAGGTAACCAAGTGGTAGACTATGGCCTGACCAAGGCAAGTTCGGCATTCCGCCGCAGGTTCTCTTTGGTATGCATTATACCCGTCAGCCCCCCTTGACCGCACCCGCCGTCAGGCCGGCCACGATCTGCCGCTGTGCGAACACGGTCAGCAGCAGCACCGGCAGGGTCACGATCAGCGCCGCCGCCGCGAGCGGCCCCCACGAGAGCTGATCGAACGAGATCATGTTGTAGACCGCGACCGGCAAGGTGCGGGTCTCGCGTCCGGCCAGCACGATGCCGAACACGAAATTATTCCAGGAGAAGATCACCGCGAGGATGAAGGCGACCGCGAGGCCGGGCTTCGCCACCGGCAATGCCACGTGGCGGAAAACCTGCCAGCGCGTTGCGCCGTCGATGCGCGCGGCTTCCTCGAGTTCGATCGGCGTGGTCTCGAAATAGCCGATCATGATCCAGATCACGATCGGCACGGTGACGACGAGATGGATGATGATCTGCGGCCACAGCGTGCCGAGCAGGCCGAGCCACTGAAACAAGAGGAACAGCGGAATGAGGTACGACAGGCCGGGCGTGATGCGCGCGATCAGGATCACGATCGCCGATTTATGCGCGGCCATCCGTGCGATACCGTAGCCGGCGGGCACGCCGACCAGCATGGCGAGAAAAGTCGCGCCGCCGGTCACCAGCAGGCTGTTCTTGAAATAGGTGAAGAAGCGGTTGGACGACAGCACGTCGCCGTAGTTCTTCCAGGCGAAATGCTCCGGCCAGAACACCGGCGGATACGCGGCGTTGTCGACCTCGAACTTCACCGACAGCGAGATCATCCAGAGGAAGAACAGGATCGCCGGGGAGACGATGAGGAAGACGCCGAGCGCGAGGCCGAGCCGGCCGAGGATGGTCTGCGCGCTCATGTGTCGCTCCCCAGCGCATTCCACTGTGCTCGCCGGCGCAGCACCAGCAAGAGCGCAGTCAGCGCGATGATCAGCGCGAAGAACACCACCGCGATCGCCGAGGCATAGCCGAGGTCGTAATAGACGAAGGCGACGCTGTAGAGATAGAGGTTGATGGTCTCCGACGCCGAGCCCGGCCCGCCCTGGGTGATCGCGAAGATGATGTCGAAGCTCTTGATGGCGTCGATGGCGCGGATCATCGCGGCGATGAACAGGAACGGCATGATCAAGGGCAGCGTGATGTAGCGGAACATCTGCCAGGTGCTGGCGCCGTCGATCTGCGCGCTCTCATACGGTTCGGTCGGCAGCGAGGCGATGCCGCCGAGCACGATCAGCATGACCAGCGGCGTCCACTGCCAGGTCTCGACCAGCACCAGCGAGGGGATCACCGTGCCCGGATGAAACACCCAGAGCTGTGGCGGCAGGCCCACCAGCGACAGAAGATAGTTCAGGATGCCGAGCTGCGGGTGGAACATCATGGTCCACACCAGCGCGATCGCGACGGGCGTCGCCATCATCGGCATGATGAAGAGGGCGCGCAGCAGCCCGCGCCCGGGAAAGCGGGCGTGGAAGACGACCGCGGCGAAGGTGCCGAGCACCAGCGGCAGCAGCACCGACAGCGCGGTGTAGGACAGCGTGTGTCCGACCGACTCGACAAAGCGTGGATCTGCCGGCAGCCGCAGGTAGTTCGACAGCCCGACGAAGGTCGTGGGTGAGCCGACCTTCCACTCCTGGAAGCTCATCCAGATCGTGAACAGCCAGGGAAAGATGATCACCGCGAGCACGGTGACCAGCGCCGGCACCACGAACGGCCAGTACGACGGCGGCCGCAACGCACGTTCCGGCGCAGCGGCGTCCGCTGCCGCGCCGGCCTGTTCGACGATCGTGCTCACGCTTTCTCGCTGCGCTCCAGGATCGGGCGGAACTGCTCGTGCGCCTTCTTCAGCTCAGTCGCGGGATCGGCGCCCGACAGCGTGGCGGTCAACGCAGCACCGACGAGATCGCGGAATTCGGCGACCGGGATGATCACGGGCAGGCCGAGCTTAGAGATCTTGCCGGAGTCGATCGCCGACTGCAGCCACTCCTTCGGCATCTTCACGCCGCCCTGGACTCCGGGATCGTTGAGCACCGAGTTGCGGAACGGCACGCCGCCGCCGGCTTGCACCAGGCGGGCGCCTTGCGGCTTCGACACAAGCCACTGGCACAGCAGCCAGGCGGCTTCCTTGTTCTTGCTCGCAGCCGCAATGCCGATGCCGTCGCCATAGGTCGCCGAGTACTGTCCCTTCGGTCCGGCGGGCACCACGGTGTAGCCGACCTTGCCGACCACGCGCGAGGCATTGGCGTCCTCCAGCGGCGGCGCCCAGCCGACGCCGTCGATCCACATCGCCGAGCGGCCTTGCGTGAACGAGGCCATCGACTCCATCCAGTTGAAGCCGGCCACGCCGGGCGGCGCGCAGGTGGTCAGCAGCTTCTGATACAGCTTGGTGGCCTCGATCGCTTCGGGGCCGTCGGTCAGGATGTTGCCCTTGGCGTCCAGGAACTCGCCGCCATAGTTGAGGAAGAAGTTCGTCCACAGGGTCATGTTGGCGTTGCGCAGGCCGCGGCCGACGAAGCCGAACGTGCCGTCCTTGGCATCGGTCAGCTTCTGCGCCGCCGTGACCATCTCGTCGAGCGTCTTCGGCACTTCGACGCCCTTCTTCGCGAACAGCTCCTTGTTGTAGTAGAGGATGAAGTAGTCCACCGACCATGGCAGCGAGAACATCCGGCCCTTGTCGTTGCTGGCGTAAGTCAGCCCGGCGGCGGAGAAATCGCTCTGCACGAGGTCCGGCGCCGTGAGGTTCGGATCCTTCATGAAGTCGGTGATGTCGGCGAGCCAGCCGGCCTTCTCGAACTGCCGCTTCTGCACGTGATAGCTGAGATGGACGACGTCGAAGCTCGGCTTGCCCGACGACAGTTCGATCACGACCTTCTGTCGCTGCTGCTGCTCCGGGATCTGCTCGGATTCCACCTCGATGCCGGTCAGCGCGGTGAATTCCTTGATGTTCTTCTGCAGATTGTCGCCGCGCGGCCCCTTGGCGAGGATCACCTCGAGCTTGGTACCGGCATATTTCTTCCACTGCGGCTCAGACCAGGCCGGCTGGCCGGTGAGCGCCAGCGCGCCCGCTGCTGCCGTGCCCGCAAGCATGTTGCGACGCGTGATCGCGGTCATTGGTATCCTCCCAGAAGACTTCTTGTTTGGTCGTGAAGTGTAGCGCGATCCAGCGGCGCTGCAACAGCATGGTGCCCGTTCGACTGGGGATGCGACGACAGCGCGTGGTGCGATGCGGCAATCCGTTATGCGCCCGATGCGGCTGTGAAATCCGCCCGCTCCAGCAGCCACGACAGTGCAAAGCCAGCGACGAGCCCCCAGAATGCGGCGCCGATGTTGAGCAGTGGCACGTCGGCGACGGTGACGAGGAAGGCGATCAGGGCGCCGAGGGAGAAGTTCGTTCTGAACGCGGTCACGAACGCCGTCTGCAGCACGCGCAGCATGGCGAGGCCGGCCAGCGCGGTGATCAATGATTTGGGCGCGATCAGCAGCAGCGTGGTGAAGGTCGGCGCCAGCAGGCCGAAGCCGAGCGCAAGCACGCCCACGACCATCGCCGCGGAATAGTGACGTTTGCGCTCGCCGCCGGAGACGACGATGGCGTTGGTCGGTCCGGTCAGGCAGGTCGACACGCCGCCCACGACAGCCGCGAGCGCCGAGCCGATGCCGCAGGCCACGGTCACCACATTGACCGGGGGCGTGTGGCCGGCGGCGGTCAGCACCGCAAAGCCTTGGCCGTTCTGTACCACCAGCACGGTGACCGCGAGCGGCACGATCAGCTCGATCATGGCCGCCAGCGACCAGGACGGCGTCTGGATCACGGGCCGGATCAGCGCGATCTGCAGCGACGCGCTCTGGTCGTATTTGCCGAACAGGATGGCTGCGAGCGTGCCAATGACGAGCGCGCCGATGATCGGCGGGCAGCGCCGGCCGAGCGCTGGCAGCGCGGTCAGCAAGAGCCAGGCGACGACCATCGGCCCGGCGATGGCGAAGTCGGCGAACACGGCGCGGACGAGATCGAGGCCGAAGCGCAGGAATACGCCGGCGACCATGCCCATCACGATCGGCATCGGCACCAGTTGCATCGCGCGCTTGACCCAGCCGGTGAGCCCGAGCACCAGCATCAACAGCGCGGTGCCGTAGAATGCACCGACCACCTGCGGAAAGCTGAGATGCGTCAGCGACTGGCCGACCAGGACGGTGCCCGGAATGGTCCAGAACAGCACCAACGGCTCGCGATAGCGCCACGACAGCGCAAGCGTGATCAGGCCGTTGATGAAGAACACGCCGAAGATCCACGACGCGATCTCGCCTTGCGACAGCGCGCCATTGGCACCGACCGACAGGATGATCGCGACCGGCCCGGTGATCGCGAACAGCCAGCCGATGAAGCCGTGTGAGGCGTAGAGTGGGCCCAAATCGCTGGTGATCTGGCCGAGGCCGGGCGGCGGTCCGGCGGGGCGTTCGATGGCGTTGAGCATGGAGGGCAGGGCTCGGGCGGGGTTCTTGTTGTTGTCCTTGGTGTCTTGGGGGATGTTGGCCGAAGCGGACGGGTCGTGCAAGGCGTAGGGCTGATTGGCGGATTACGCTGCGCTAATCCGCTGTGCGGGTTTGAGCGTAGGGCGGATTAGGCGAAGCCGTAATCCGCCGCAGATCTTGAACTCATACATCCGCCGAGAGTAGGCTTACGTTGATCGTCTCGACTCGAGACTCAATCGATGCCCAACTATCGACGCGCATTCGTTCCGGGCGGGTGTTGGTTCTTCACGGTGAATTTGCTCGATCGGCGTCAGACTTTGCTGATCGATCACGTCGACCTACTGCGCTCCGCGGTCGCTGCCGCGAAACGACGATTTCCTTTCGAGATCGATGCCTTCGTCGTCATGCCGGATCTTCATGCGATCTGGACCTTGCCGCCCGATGACGCCGACTTCTCGATGCGCTGGCGTCTGATCAAGAGCCGCTTCGCGCGGGCGCTTCCAAGGACAGAGAATCTCAGCCCCACTCGTGTCGCGCGGCAGGAACGCGGGATCTGGCAGCGTCGGTTCTCGGAGCACCTGATCCGTGATGAAGACGACTATTCGCGTCACGTAGAGTATTGTTACATCAATCCGGTGAAGCATCGCCTCATGAGTCGCGTGGCGGACTGGCAGCATTCTTCGTTTCATCGGGATGTGCAGGCAGGAGTGTTTCCCGCAGACTGGGCCGGTGATGTCGCTGTGAGCGGAACGTTCGGGGAGCGTTAAGCCGTTCAAGTTGTCTTCGTGCCGAGGGGTGGCGGATTACGCTTCGCTAATCCGCCCTACGGGTCCTCTCTCTATCGAGGGTGATGATATCGCAAAGCTCGGACGCGAAACGCGCCGCGAGATTGCGGAGGTGTATCCGCAGATGCCGTTCGAAATCATCAGCTGAAATATGCCACGAGCGTCGGCGCGAGGGCGCCTCGCGATCACGGAGTGTGGGGCACGACGCCCACCCTCCCCTGGAGGGGGAGGGTCGCTCGCGCGCGAAGCGGGCGAGCGGGGTGGGGTGAAGCCACGGATACCAGTGCTCGTGGAGAGATCACCCCGCCCCGCCTCACGTTTCGCTTCGCTCCTCGTGAGGCGACCCTCCCCCTTGCGGGCTACGGGATGCCCGAAAGCGATTCCAAGCGATTTCTGGATGTGATTCAAAGTTTTCGACCGGTTCGGTGGAGAG
>NZ_JAUEUE010000026.1:0-83742 GCF_032485055.1 Bradyrhizobium sp. SZCCHNRI20481 | reverse complement strand
CGCCGCTCTTGAACGGCCGATTCGTCATGCCCCCAAATCTTACCGTGAACACTGAGTTCTTGCCCAGCCTCGTCGGCCAAATCAAGCGCAGATTTCCGCCCGTCCCGCCTCACTGCAAGAGGGGCGTATCGCGGTCGTCACGAACGCTGAGGTGGGATGCGGTGGGCGTGTCGGATTGCGCGTGGGGCTTCCTCGCGCGGACGAGCAATTCCGGCACGCACGGTCAAGTCGCGCGGTCCTGATACCCCGATGCTGGTATCCAGCGCGATGCGCGCAAGCGCATTGCGCGACACGGTGGCCAAAAAGCCCGGCGCACCGAGGAGAATGCGAAGCAGCCGTTCAACCATCGCGCAGGGAAGGCCGGGTGTTCCGGCTCGTACCTGTGGTTCCTGCCGCCTGCATTTTTTCCGCAGGCGGGCCATGGGTGCGGCCAGCATCCGGCCTTCCCTGCGCCTCTTCGTTATCGGAGGCGATGCATGACGCATAGCTCGGGCGCAGATGCGCCGCGGGGATGCGCAGCCTTGTCTCAACCGCCATCGGCTCTTTGAAAAGTGAAATCCCGCCACCCCAAGCTCGTCATGGCCGGGCTTGTCCCGGCCATCCACGTCCGTCCTCGTGCGCGCCTCAAGCTGTGATCCTATCGTAGAGATCATCCCAGCTGGGATTGCTCGCAAGGATCAGTCCAACCTTCCAGGCGCGCGACCAATGCTTGATGTTGTGCTCCCGTTGGATCGCGCTCTGAATGTCGTCGAAGACTTCAAAGTACACCAATCGCTTCAAGCCATACCGCCTGGTGAAGCCATCAACCAAGCCGGATCGATGCTGAAAGACACGGCGCATGAGATCGCTGGTCACGCCGACATAGAGCGCACCGTTGGGACGATTAGTCATGAAGTACACGTAGCCGCCCGCCATCTCGCCATACTGCAAGACGTGGATGGCCGGGACAAGCCCGGCCATGACGGCGGAGAGAGCGGGCCACAAACTTCAACGAGGCCCCGGGGCTGCGGTCGCCCCCCGTCCCCCTACCGCCCCTTCTCCGCCCTGCTCAGAAGAAACACCCCCTGCTCGCCGAACATGTTCCAGAACCACCAGGGCATGGCGACGCGCAAGGGGCGGCCGTAACTATCAAGTGCGACGGCGCGCTCCATCTTGACGCCGATCTCGTCGCAGAGCTGCACGAAGTCCTTGATGGTGCAGAAATGGATGTTCGGCGTGTCGTACCAGGTGAAAGGCAGATTGTCGGTGCGCGGCATGTGGCCGCCGACCAGCAGCTGCAGCCGCAGCCGCCAGAAGCCGAAATTCGGGAAGGTGACGATGGCACGGCGGCCGATGCGCAGGAGATTTTCCAGCACCGTCTTGGGCCGCCGCGTCGCCTGCAGGGTCTGCGACAGGACCACGTAGTCGAACGCATCGTCGGGATAATCGACGAGATCGGTGTCGGCATCGCCCTGCACCACCGCGAGGCCCTTGGCGACACAATGGTTGACGCCCTCGCGCGACAGCTCGATGCCGCGGCCGTCGATGCCGCGGCTCTCCAGCAGCTGCAGCAGGTCACCGTCGCCGCAGCCGATGTCGAGCACCTTGGAGCCGCTCTCGACCATGCCGGCGATCAGGAGATGATCGGGCCGATAGGCCAGCACCTCGCCGCCGGAGAATCCGTTCAGCGGCAGCACACCCTGCATGCTCATGTCTCAGCCTCCCGTCACAGCCTTGAGGCCGCGCGCCTTGCCGGCGGAATCGAGAAAAGCGCTGGCGATCTCGAAGAACTCGGGGACGTCGAGCAGGAACGCGTCGTGCCCCCTGTCGGTCTCGATCTCGGCGAACGACACCCGCGCGCTGGACGCGTTGAGCGCATGCACCAGCGCCCGCGATTCCGAAGTCGGAAACAGCCAGTCGCTGGTGAAGGACACCACGCAGAAGCGGGTCTTGATGCCGCGGAACGCCGCCGCCAGCACGCCATCGTGGTCGCCGGCGATGTCGAAATAGTCCATCGCGCGCGTCAAATAGAGATAGGAGTTGGCATCGAAGCGCTCGACGAAGGACGAGCCCTGATAGCGCAGATAGCTCTCGACCTGGAAATCGGCGTCGAACGAGAACGTCGGCAACTCGCGGTCCTGCATGCGGCGGCCGAACTTGCGATGCAGCGCCGCGTCCGACAGATAGGTGATATGCGCGGCCATCCGTGCCACCGCGAGGCCGCGATGCGGATGAACGCCCTTGTCGCCGTAGCGGCCGTGGTCCCAGTCGGGATCGGCCATGACGGCCTGGCGGCCGAGCTCGTGGAAGGCGATGTTCTGCGCCGAATGCCGCGTCGCGCAGGCGATCGCGAGCGTGGCGAACACGCGCTGCGGATAGGCCACCGTCCATTGCAGCGCCTGCATGCCGCCCATCGAGCCGCCGACCACGGCGAACAGCGTGTCGATGCCGAGATGGTCGATCAGCATCGCCTGGGCGCGCACCATGTCGGGGATGGTGATGATCGGGAAATCGAGCCCCCAGACCTTGCCGGTCGCAGGGTTCAGCGAGGCCGGTCCGGTCGAGCCCATGCAGCCGCCGATCACGTTGGAGCAGATGATGAAATAGCGGCTTGGGTCGAGCGGGCGGCCGGGACCGACCAGCGTCTCCCACCAGCCGGGCTTGCCGGTGACCGGATGACGGTTGGCGACGTGCTGGTCGCCGGTCAGCGCGTGGCAGACCAGGACCGCGTTCGATCTGTCGGCGTTGAGCTCGCCATAGGTCTGGTAGGCGATCTGGAACGGCGACAGGTCGACGCCGCAATCGAGCCTGAGCGGCTTGTCGGCACCGAACTGCGCGACCAGCGAGCTCGGATGATCGACCTCGTGCGAGCGCTCTTCGGGCGCAATCGTGCGCAGCGCGGAGGTGGGTTTCGGCGTCAGGCCTGTCATGTCTCTCACCCCGGCCATCCGGCAAGGGCTCCCGAACCACGTGACACATCAGGCCATGAAAAACCCGGCCTGAACTGGGGTTCGGCCGGGATCGATAACGTCCCCGGCCTGTTTAGCGAGTTTTTTAACGTGGCTGCAAGCCGGCCGGCTCAAATGACCACGGAACGGGCAGAAACTAGTCCCGCGGGCGCTCCTCGTCAAGGCAAGCTCGGGTTGACCGCCGATCGGGCGCTCCATGGCTGCAGGTCAGCCAAGCCTAGGCAGCACGAGGTAAACTTGCTGTTGCGCACGTCCCCCGCATCGGAGAGAACGGCATCCGTTCCAGTCCGCCGCGCGTTGACCCGCGGCCTGCGAAGAGTGACCCTGCCCATGTCGACCCCGCCGCCAGCCCCTCCCTCGCTCGCCGATTTGCGCAAGGAGATCGACGCGATCGACGAGCAGGTCCATCAGCTGCTGATGAACAGGGCCGACATCATCGACCGGCTGATCAAGGTCAAGAAGACCCAGGAGGTCGGCTCGGCGTTCCGTCCGGCGCGCGAGGCCGACATGATGCGGCGCCTGGTGCAGCGCCATCGCGGCATCCTGCCGCTCGACACCGTCGAGGGCATCTGGCGCGTGATCGTCTCGACGTTCACTTACGTGCAGGCGCCGTTCTCGGTTCACGCCGACGTGTCGGTCGGCGAATCCGCGATGCGCGATTCCGCCAGGTTCCATTTCGGCTTCGTGGTGCCTTATGTCGCCCATTTCAGCGCCCAGGCCGCCGTCGAAGCCGTGGCGCGCTCGAAGGGCGATCTCGCGCTGGTGTCGACGACCTCGGGGCATACGCCGTGGTGGATCACGCTGGAGCCCGCGGGCGCGCCGAAGATCATCGCGCGGATGCCGTTCATCGAGCGTGCCGACCATCCGGCGGCGCTGCCGGTGTTCGCGATCTCGCGCGTCGCGGACGACGCGCTGGTGCTGGAGGTCGAGACCTGGAGCATCCGCGTCTCCGGCTGGAATGCGCAGGTGTCCCGCGCGCTGTCGCCGCTCGCCGACGTCATCGCGGTGCCCGATACCGCCTTCGACGGCGCGGCGCTGTTGGTGTCGATCGAGTCGCCGTCGAACCTCGACAAGATCAAGGCTGCCCTGATCGCGGCGGGCGCCTCGGTGCGCTCGACGGCCCTCGTCGGCGGCCATGCGAAACGCTATACGGTTCCCAACTGAGACGCCCCGCGCCAGTGATGATTTTCCGGAGTTGACGATGAACCGCCCCGTGCCGAATCCCGGCATCCTCGACATCGCGCCCTACACGCCGGGCAAGAGTCCCAAGCCGGAGCTTGGCCGCAAGGTGTTCAAGCTGTCGGCGAACGAGACTCCGTTCGGTCCTTCACCCAAGGCGATCGACGCCTTCAAGAGCGCGGCCACGCATCTGGAGGATTATCCGGAAGGCACCTCGCGGGTGCTGCGCGAGGCGATCGGCCGCACCTATGGCCTCGATCCCGGCCGCATCGTCTGCGGCGCCGGCTCCGACGAGATCCTGAATCTGCTGGCACACACCTTTCTCGGGCAAGGCGACGAGGCGATCTCCACCGCGCACGGCTTCCTGGTCTATCCGATCGCGACCATGGCCTGCGGCGCCAAGAACGTGGTTGCCGCGGAGACGGAATATCGGACCGACGTCGATGCGATCCTCAGCGCGGTGACGCCGCGCACCAAGCTGGTCTGGCTCGCCAACCCGAACAACCCGACCGGCACCTACATCCCGTTCGACGAGGTCAAGCGGCTGCGCGCCGGCCTTCCCTCGCATGTCGTGCTGGTGCTCGACGCCGCCTATGCCGACTACGTCTCGCGCAACGATTATGAGTTCGGGATCGAGCTGGTCGCCACGACCGAGAACACCGTCGTCACCCACACCTTTTCCAAGATCCACGGCCTCGCAGCGCTCCGCGTCGGCTGGATGTTCGGCCCGGCGCACATCGTCGATGCCATCAACCGCATCCGCGGGCCGTTCAACGTCTCCTCGCCCGCGATGCTCGCTGCGGTCGCCGCGATCGAGGACACCGCGCATCAGCAGATGTCGAAGGCACACACCGAGACCTGGCGCAACTGGCTCACCGAGGAGATCGGCAAGCTCGGGCTGAAAGTGACGCCGAGCGTCACCAACTTCATCCTGATCCACTTCCCGACCGACAAGGGCCGCACCGCGGTCGAGGCCGACGAATTCCTGACACGGCGCGGCCTCGTGCTGCGCGCGCTCGCCAACTACAAGTTGCCGAATGCGCTGCGCATGACGATCGGCACCGAGGAGGCCAATCGTCTGGTCGTCGAGGCTCTCAGCGAATTCATGAGGACGAAGTGAGCGTCGCGGGGAGATTTGAACGCGTCGCGCTGATCGGATTCGGCCTGATCGGCGGCTCGATCGCGCGCGCGGCGCGGCTGCAAGGCATGGCCGGCGAAATCGTCACCACGGCGCGTTCGGACAAGACCCGCGCCCGCGTGACCGAGCTCGGCATCGTCGACCGCGTCGTTGCGAGCAATGCCGAGGCGGTCAAGGATGCCGACCTCGTCATCCTCTGCATTCCCGTCGGCGCGTGCGGTCCCGTGGCCGAAGAGATCGCGCCGCATCTGAAGCCCGGCGCCATCGTCTCCGACGTCGGCTCCGTGAAGGGCGCCATCGTTCGCGACATGGCGCCGCACCTGCCGGCGCATGTTCATTTCGTACCGGCCCATCCGGTCGCCGGCACCGAGAATTCGGGACCGGACTCCGGCTTCGCCGAGCTGTTCATCAACCGCTGGTGCATCCTGACGCCGCCCGACGGTGTAGATGCCGACGCGATCGACCGTCTCCGCGCGTTCTGGGCCGCGCTTGGCGCCAAGGTCGAGATCATGACACCGGATCATCATGACCGCGTGCTCGCGATCACCAGCCACCTGCCGCATCTGATCGCATACACCATCGTCGGCACCGCCGACGAGCTGGCGCAGGTCACGGAGTCCGAGGTGATCAAGTTCTCCGCCGGCGGCTTTCGCGATTTCACCCGCATCGCCGCCTCCGACCCGACGATGTGGCGCGACATCTTCCTGAGCAACAAGGATGCCGTGCTCGACATGCTCGGCACCTTCACCGAGGACCTCTCCAAGCTGACGCGGGCGATCCGCCGCGGCGACGGCGATGCGCTGTTCGATCACTTCACCCGCACCCGTGCGATCCGCCGCGGCATCGTCGATATCGGCCAGGATTCGGCGGCGCCGGACTTCGGCCGGCCGCTGCCGCAGTTGAAGAAGCCCTGAAGGCTTCAGAACAGCGGTGGGACGCGGGCGACCTTGAACGGACCGAGCACCACGACCCCGTCGGCGAAGCGCAACGGGAAGGTCCGTGCCTTGCGCCCTTCGAGCGTGGCCTCCTTGCCGAGCGCATTGATGCCGAGCGCGACGCCGACATTGGCGTTCTGCTTGACGACCTTGCCGAGGCCGGGAATCGCGCGGTCGAGCGCACCGAGCAGGTTGTTGACGTCCTGCGACTTCACACCGGGCGCCACGCGATCGAGCGTCCCCTGCGGCACGCCGTTTTCGAGCATCTTGTCGAGACCGAGCGCCGGGATGACCTTTTCGATCCCCGCGACCGTCATCTGCACTTCGCCATCGATCCCGCCATTGGCGGTCAAGCTCAGCGTGCCCGCGGCGACCGCGAGCAATTCTCCCTGCTGGATGCGCGACTGGACGATCTCGACATGACCGCCCGCCGCCTGGATCTCGCGAAACCGCTCCGGCCAGGGTTTGGGCCTGAAGTCCTTGAGACCCGTGACGCGGGCCTGGACGTCGGTATTGAACGGTTCGGCAAGCAGAGGATGGCTGCCTTGGATGCTGCCGTTCGCGATCTGCAACGCAGTCTCCAGCACCGGATGGTCGGGCGGCGAGCCCTCGGCAACACGGCCGTGCAATTCGGCATGATCGGCGCGCGCGGCGGGCACCGCGGTGTTGCCCTCGATGCGGTCGATGGTCGGTTGTTCGAACACGAGGTCGGCGCGCTGCGGCGGCCCTGGCAGACCGCGGACACTGGCCTCACCGACGCGCCAGTTCACGGAGAACGAGGCCGGTCCGCGACCGTCGGCGATCATAGCGGGTCCCTTGAACTCCGCGATGACCCGCTTCGGGTCCCACACCTGTGCGACGACGAGAATCTCGTCGAGCTTGGCGTTCATCAAGGGCGTGCCGGCGGCCTGCGAAAACAGGGCTACGTTCGGATCCGTACAGCGGACCTCGAGCCGGAACGGAAAGCCGGCGACCGAGCGGTTCGCGCAATCGAAGACGCGGCCGGACTTCGCTTCCCGCGCACGCCAGGCGTCGGCCTGGACATCCACTTGCGAAGCGGCGAAGAACCAGAATGCGCTCCACGCGACGGCGGCAATCAGGAGCAGGACGGGAGCTATGAAAAGCCCCCAGCGAGAGCGCCTGCGCGGCGGTTGCGGCAAACGAGACATGCAGGACACCCTTTGGGCAGCAATTTTGGCAATTCGGCGATCACGGATTGTGTATCTAGATTAACAATTCGCGAGCACCACACTTAGGCCTCCGCATTGATGTCCGCAATGACCCTCTCCGAACGCGACCTTCCCCACGGCGACCTCTGGGTCTTCGGCTACGGCTCGCTGATGTGGCGACCCGGATTCGCCTTTCTCGAGCAGGTGCCGGCGCGGTTGATCGGCGAGCATCGCGCGCTCTGTGTGTATTCGTTCGTCCACCGCGGAACGCCGGAGAAGCCCGGCCTCGTGCTCGGTCTCGATCGCGGCGGCGCGTGTCGCGGCATTGCGTTTCGGGTGGCAGCAGACAAGCGCGACGATACCATCGCCTATTTGCGGGCGCGTGAGCAGGTGACCTCGGTGTATCGCGAAGTGACGCGCTCGGTATGGCTGGAGAACGACGCCCGCGAGCGGGTGAGCGCACTGGTCTACGTGGTCGATCGCGGCCATGTGCAATATGCCGGCCGGTTGTCGCCGCAGGAGCAGTTGCGCCATGTACGCCAGGGTCACGGCCAGTCCGGCGCCAATCGCGACTACGTGATCTCGACCGTGAAGGCGATCGAGGCGCAGGGCCTTCGCGACACGCAGTTGCATCGGCTCGCAACGATGCTGCACGATGACGGCCACTCGCTGCATCCTGCGCCGGAAGGTGCGCCACCATAGCGTCAAGCTTTCACCGCCGCCGCTATGCGGCCGAACAGCCGGGCCTGCTCGGCCTGCCCTGCGGCGACCAGCCGATTGGTGGCCTCCTCGATCACGCTTTGGATCCGTTGCATGAATTCATCGCGTGGCAGGCCCGGCGGCAGCGGATCAAGAAACTCCACCACAAGCGTGCCCGGATAGCGCAGGAATGTGCGACGCGGCCAGAACAGCCCTGAGTTCAGCGCCACCGGCAGGCACGGCACGCCGCAATCCGTGTAGATCAAGCCGACCCCGCCCTTGTAGTCCGGCGGTGCGCCCGCCGGGCGCCGCGTGCCTTCCGGAAAAATCACAAACTGACGGCCGTGCTTCACCTCCTCCGCCGCCCGCCGCATCACCTGCTTCAACGCGCGGGCGCCGGAGCTGCGGTCGATCGCGATCATGTCCGCCTTGACCAGATATTGTCCGAACAAGGGAATCCGCAGCAGCTCGCGTTTGAGAACGAAGAACGGCGCGTCGAAGAAATGCAGCAGCGAGATCGTCTCCCACATCGACTGATGCTTGGCGGCGACGATCAGCGGCCCCTTCGGGATCTTTTCGACGCCGCGATATTCGACGCGGATGTTGCAGACGACGCGCATCAACACGATGTTGCTCTGCGCCCACCAATTGGCGACGCGCAGCAGCGCCTTGCGGGGCATCGCCAGGGTCGGCAACGCAATCAGCGCCCAGAGCACGAAGTTCGGGTAGAACAGGATGTTGAACAGCAGCGAACGCAGGAAGATCGAGACCATCAGAAACCCAGTTCAATTGGCTTGCGCCGTCGTCGGTCGGCGCGCCACCGAGCCGGTTGGCGGATCGACCTCGGGCGCGAGATCGAGGCCGAGATCGGCCAGCCGCAGCCGCATCTCGGCGGCGACAAATTTGGCATATTCGGACAGCAGAAGTCGCAGCGTCGGCGCGCTGGTCCACCACGGCTCGTCACGCCATTTCTCGCCGACGACGGCGTACGGAATGAGATCCATGCTCGGCATCGCATGCGACAGTTCGACGATGGCCCGCGGCATGTGATAGTTCGACGTCACCACGATCAGCGACTTGAAGCCGCGCTCGCTGGCCCACCGCCGCGTCTGCGCGGCGTTGCTGCGGGTGTTGATCGCCGAATAATCCAGATCGACGCAGCAGTTGATGAATGATCGCGCCTCGGGCAGCGACCTGGTGATGTTGCTGGCCTCGTTGGTCGGGTGCACGCCGGAGATCAGCAGCCGCCGGCCATAGCCTCCCGCTAGGAGTTCCACCGCGTCCGACACGCGCGACGAGCCGCCGGTCAGGACCACGATTCCGTCCGCCTTGCGCTCGGGCTGGATCTCGGCACCGCGCAATTGCGAGAGGAAGCCGACGAAACCGACCGCGGCGACGAAGAAGCCGAGCCCGAGCGTCGCCACGGCGCCCGCGAGCGTCCGCCACACCGCCACGGTGAGCGGCAGCTTTCGCCTGCTATGGTCGGTCTCCGGCTCCATGCAACGCCTGGCTTGTCCTTGCCTGCCTGCGCGCGGCGCCATGCCGTCGCGCGATCCCGTCGTTCAAGTCCGGGAACGCAGGCAGGTTTCGCCGGCCTCCCGATCACGTTCGCTCGCCGCCGATCCTGGCGCGCGACCTCCGCCGTGTTCGTGACCCAGCTCACCCCGTCCTGCCTCACCCCGGCGCAGACGATTTTAGGCGGTTTTCGGGCCAAGTGAAATCCGCAACGAGATGGCTGGGGATAGAAGCCGCCATCAGTCGATGCTCGCCAGCGTCGTGAACAGGGTCCGGCGTGCGGCCCAGCCGGTCACCGCGGCGATCACGATGGCCTGCAGCGCGATCGCGACATAGCCGAGCGGGCGCAGCGAGAACGTCCCGAGCAATGCCGCAAACTGATCGCCGACGGGGGTGCCGGAGAACCAGTTGGCGATCGACTCCGAGAACCCGAATCCGAGCATCGCAAGGCCGCCGCCGATCACGCCCCCCTCCAGTCCGAGCTGCAAAAAGTGCCGCAGGAAGTGATTGGCGATGTAGCGGTCACCGGCGCCGACGAAATGCAGCACCTCGACGATCGGCCGGTTCGCGGCCATCGCACCGCGGGTCGCGAACGACACCGAGATGATGGTGGCCGCGATCACCAGCACGAGAATGCCGAAGCCTGCAAACAGGGTAGCACCGGTCATCGAGCGCATGCGCTCGATCCAGGCGCGGTGGTCATCCACGCTGGCGGTCGGCGCAACCTGGGTCACGCGGGCGCGCAGGGCGTTGAGATCGAAGCTGGTGCCGGGCTGGACGCGTGCGATGATGACGCGGGGCACCGGAAGCTCATCGAACGACAAGCCGCTGCCGAGCCACGGCTCCAGCAGCTTGCTCGATTCCTCCTTCGTGAATGGCCGGACCTCCACGATTCCGGACTGCGCCCGCATCGCCTCCGTCACCAGGGCAATGTCGCGCTCGAGATCCCGGCCGGTCTTGGGGCGAACCTGAACCGTGATCTCGCTCGCCACCTCCGACTGCCACTCGGCCGCGGACTCGCTGACCAGCAGCACGCCGCCGGTCGTGATCGAGGCCAGGAAGGTCATGATCGCCACCACGGCGACCAGCGCACGGCCCGCGATCGAGGCGCGCGGCACGATCGGCGACACGATGCGGGCCTGCGCCGGCAGTTGCGGGCGGTCGTCGCCGAGATCGACCAGGAGGCCGCGATCGTCTACGCTACTCATAGATGTGCAATCGTCCCTGATGCAGCACCAGCCGGCGGGCCTCGTATTGGTCCATCAGCGTGATGTCATGGGTTGCGATGATCACCGCCGTGCCCGAGCGGTTCAGTTCGATGAACAGCCGCAGCAGGCGGCGGCCGAGCGTCGGATCGACGTTGCCGGTCGGCTCGTCCGCGAGCAGCAGCTGCGGCCGCGAGATCACGGCGCGCGCGATCGCCGCGCGCTGCTTCTCACCACCCGACAGGATCGGTGGCAGCGCATCCATGCGCTCGCCGAGGCCGACCCATTTCAGGAGGTCGATGACCTCCTTGCGATAGCTTGACTCGTCGCGACCCATGACGCGAAACGGCAACGCCACGTTCTCATAGGTCGTCATGTGGTCGAGCAGCCGGAAGTCCTGCAGCACGATGCCGATGCGCTTGCGCAGATCGGCGATCTCTTCCTTGCTGAGCAGCGAGATGTCGTAGCCGAACAGATTGACCAGACCGCGGGTCGGCCGCAGCGACAGGAACAGCAGCTTCAGCAGCGAGGTCTTGCCGGCGCCCGACGGGCCGGTGAGAAACTGGAAGGAATGGGCAGGAATCTGGAAACTGAGGTCGCGGAGAATCTCCGGCCCCAATCCATAGCGCAGCCCAACATTTTCGAACCGAACCAAAGCGTCAGCTCCGTTCGACCGCGTGCGCGGCAGACCCGCACGCTCCAAGCTCAGCGGTACGATGGCCCGATTGAGCGCCCGTTATGGTTTCCGGTTCGTTAACGGTCGCCGTGTACCATTGGCGCGATTGAGTTCCGAAGTTCGTCGACATGGCGGTCCTTGTAGCACGAACTGTCGGAAACAAAGCGGCAATGGCCGTTGGAGAACAGGCGCGATGTTCATCGTTTGCCCTCATTGTACGACATCTTATGCCATCGACCTGGCAACCCTGGGTATGGCTGGCCGCAGCGTACGCTGTTCCCGTTGCAAGGAGGTCTGGCTGGCACGACCGGAGGATGCGGTCGAGGCGCCCGCCCCCATGCCTGCCATGGCGGAGGCCGGCGCGTCGGCCGCGCCCCGTGACGCCGCCGACGAGTGGGAAGCCCTCGCGCGCCAGGAAGACGACGACGAACGGACGCCCGATGTGGAAAGTCCGCCGCTGGCTGCCGGCTGGCCCGAGGATGCCCTCGCCGAGCCCGACGACGACACGGCCGATGCCGAGCAGCCGGCGCAGAGCGGGGCTTCGCGCCTCGCCGGTCTCCGCAAGCTCATCAGGCGCCCGACGTTGCCGGATTTCCCAGGCAATAAGCTGTTGAACCTGCCGGTGCTGACGGCCGCCATGGCGGCGCTCACGATTGCGCTCGTGGTGTGGCGCGCCGACGTCGTCAGGCTGCTGCCGCAGACGGCGTCGTTCTACAAGCTGGTCGGGCTCGAGGTGAACCTGCGCGGCCTGAACTTCAAGGACCTGAAGGTGGCGACCGAAACCGTCGACGGCAAGCCGGTGCTGGTGATCGAGGGAACGATCGTCAGCCTGACGAAGAAATCGGTCGATCTGCCGCGGTTGCGTTTCAGCGTCCGTGACGCGCAGGGCACCGAGATCTACGCCTGGAACACGCTGCTCGATCAGACCGCGCTCAAGCCCGGCGAGCGCACGACGTTCAAGTCGCGGCTCGCCTCGCCCCCTCCCGAAGGCCGCAATATCGATATACGGTTCTTCAACCGGCGCGACCTCGCCGCCGGCAGTGCATGATGGTTCCGGTCTCGCGGCTCTCTCGCGGGGCCCACGACACGGAGACGAAACGACATGTCGCGCGTGCTGATCGCCGACGACGAAGATTCGATGCGGACCTTGGTCGCGCGCGCCATTGCCATGGATGGACATGAGATCGTGACGGCGCAGGACGGTGCCGAGGCGCTCGACATCCTGACGCGCGAGGCCGGCGCCTTCGACCTGCTGCTGACCGACATCCAGATGCCCATCATGGACGGCATCGCGCTGGCGCTGTCGGCAGCACGCGATTTTCCCGATTTGACCATCCTGCTGATGACGGGCTTTGCCCATCAGCGCGAGCGGGCGTCGAATCTCAGCGCGATCGCACATGATGTCATCACCAAGCCGTTCTCGGTCGCCGATATCAGAACCGCGGTCGCCGACGCGCTGGCGTCGAAGGCGGGCAAGGCGTAGCGCGCCAACGATAATCCTCGACGTTGCTGCAGTCCGCGCTGTCATCCCTGCGAACGCAGGGATCCATAGCCACCGCCGCCGTTGAGGGACAAGACTGGTCCCACATCTCGCGCCATCACATCTCCCTGGGGGTATGGGTCCCGGGTCGGCACCACGCCGTCGCTTCGCGCCATCGCGGCTTGCCCGGGACGACAGCGATGGGTGCGATGGAGCGCGGACATGCCTGATGGGCTCGCGCCTGCGTAAAGGTCGCTGAAGGAACTGATCCTCTCTCCTCCGTCATTGCGAGCGCAGCGAAGCAATCCAGAATCCCTCTGCGGAGACCGTCTGGATTGCTTCGCTGCGCTCGCAATGGCGCTGGGGCGGCCGTCGGACGCCCCGCTCAGCTTCACGCGCTGAGCGCGCGCATCTCGGCATAGAGATCGGATTTGCCCTCGAAGCCGATGCCGGGGAGGTCCAGCATCGTGATGTGACCCTCGATGACCTTCACGCCGTCGGGGAAGCCACCATAGGGCTGGAACAGGTCGGGATAGCTCTCATTGCCGCCGAGGCCGAGGCCGGCGGCGATGTTGAGCGACATCTGGTGGCCGCCATGCGGGATGCAGCGTGACGGCGACCAGCCGTAGGTCCTGAGGACGTCGAGCGTGCGCAGATATTCGCACAGGCCGTAGGACAGCGCGCAGTCGAATTGCAGCCAGTCGCGATCGGGACGCATGCCGCCATAGCGAATGAGGTTGCGCGCGTCCTGGTGGCTGAACAGGTTCTCGCCGGTGGCCATCGGGCCGGGATAGAAGTCAGCCAGCGTCGCCTGCAGGTGATAGTCGAGCGGATCGCCCGCCTCCTCGTACCAGAACAGCGGATAGTCGCGCAGCATCTTGGCGTAGGCGATCGCGGTCTCCAGGTCGAAGCGGCCATTGGCATCGACGGCGAGCTGATGGCCGGGGCCGATTTCATCGAGCACGGCCTCGATGCGCTCACGGTCCTCATCGATCGGGGCGCCGCCGATCTTCATCTTCACGACATTGTAGCCGCGCTCGAGATAGCCGCGCATCTCGCGGCGGAGCGCCGAGAGATCCTTGCCGGGATAGTAGTAGCCGCCGGCAGCGTAGACGAAGACGCGCGGTTCGGCCTTGCGGCCGTGCCGCTCCGCGAGCAGACGGAACAGCGGCTTGTCGGCGATCTTGGCGACCGCATCCCAGATCGCCATGTCCAACGTGCCGACCGCGACCGAGCGCTCGCCGTGGCCGCCGGGCTTCTCGTTGATCATCATCGCCGCCCAGGCCCTGTCCGGATCGATGTTGTCCTTGCTGGCATCGAGCAACGATGTCGGGTCAGCTTCCAGGAGGCGCGCGCGAAAGCGCTCGCGGATCAAGCCACCCTGGCCGTAGCGGCCGTTGGAGTTGAAGCCGTAGCCGACGACCGGCCGTCCGTTGCGCTCGACATTGGTAATGACGGCGACGAGACTGGAGGTCATCTTGGTGAAGTCGATATAGGCATTGCGGATCGGCGATGAGATCGGCTTCGTCACCTCGCGGACGTCGACGATACGGACGGTCATGGTCATTCTCCTGGTCGGGGCCGCACGCGCCGCTCTACAGCGAGGCGCCTGCACAGATGGTGATGGTCTGTCCGGTGATGGCGCCCGCGTCCGGCGACAGCAGGAAGGCGGTGAGCGCGGCCACCTCCGCTGGATCGACGTAGCGCCCCATCGGCGGCAGCACCGGCGCGGTGCCCGCGCGGCTGGGATCGCGCAGGAACGGCGTGTCGGTCGCGGCCGGAGCGACGACGTTGACGGTGATCAGGCGCGGCGCCAGCTCGATTGCCCAGGAGCGCGCGAGGCCGGTGAGCGCGGCCTTGGTCGCTGCGTACTGGCTGCGCCCCGCCGCGCCATTGGCGGTGCGGCTGCCGATCAGGACGATGCGCCCGCCCTCCGTCATGTGCGGCGCGAGCGCATTGGCGAGCACCTCCGCCGCGCCGACATGGACGCGCCACATGCCTTCGCCGTTCTCACGCGTGAGTTCGCCGAGCCTTCCGACGCGCATGTAGCCGGCAGCATGAACGAGCGCAGTGACGACGCCGATGCCTGCGAGTCGCGCGACCAGCGCGTGCGGCTCGGCGAGATCAGCTTGCAGACTTCGAAAGCCCTCATGTGAGAACGCCGACGGCGCGCGGTCGATGCCCGTCACGCGCCAGCCGGCCGCCAGCAGGCGCTCGGCGATGGCGCGGCCGATGCCGGAGCTGGCTCCGGTCACCACCGCGTGGCGAAAACCGGAACTGCTGTCGTGATCCACTGTCATCCCTTGTACGCAGCCGCCTCGGCCTTGACCTTCACTGCATCGAAATTGTTGATCTTGTCGATCAGCTCATTGGTGTAGAGCGCATTGTAGTCCTTGATGTCGAGCCCGTTCATCGCGGCTTCGGTGCGGAACTCCTGCTCGTTGATCGCGCCCATCTTCGTATCAGCATAGGGCGGCGCGTAGAGCTTGATGCGGCGGCTGATCGACTGCAGCACGGCCTTCACGGCTTCGTCCTCGCTGGCGCCGCGCGGCGCCGTCTCCGGATAGAGCTTCAGGAACGCCCTGGCGCCGGCAGCGGGATTGGCGAGCAGGAACTGCGAGGCCTTGCAGACCGAGCGGCCGAAGCCGATCAGCAGATCCTTGTCCTTCTCGAACGTCTGGGGCATCGCCATCAGGAACTGGCCGCCGACCATCGGGATCGAGGTCGGACGCGGCAGGTAGCTCAGCTCGATGCCGGCCGCTTCGATCTGGCCAAAACCGGTGTCGAAATAGGCCAGCGCATCGACCACGCCGCGCTGCAGGGCGACGCCGGCCGGCGTGCCGTTGCCGACCGCGACCCAGCTCACGTCCTTGTCCGGATCGAGGCCGAGCGCCTTCAGCACATTCTTGGTCACCGGATATTCGGTGGCGCCAAAGTCCGAGACGCCGATCTTCTTGCCCTTGAGATCGGTGTAGCTCTTGAGCGCAGAGCCGGGCGGGACGGCGATGTCCCATTTGTAGGGGTAGGTGTACTGATAGAACATTTTCGCGCCGCCCCATTCATTTTTGGCGAGCAGCGGCAGCGCCGTCGAGGGCACGCCGACGCCGATCGCCACCGAGCCGCGATCGGTCGCGACCTGGACGTTGGCGTTGGTGCCGAGCGCCTGGACGTCGAGCGAAAAACCCTCCAGCGCATTGTAGCCGAGCGCCTCGCCGATCACGCAATTGATGACGGTGGCGTTGAGCGCCTTGAGGCCAACGCCGAAACGGATCTTTCTGACGTCGGCGGCCATCAGCCCGGCCGGAGCGCCGCTCATCAGCAACGCCGCTCCGGCGCTGCCCTTCAGGAATGACCTGCGCGAAACCATTCTTCGTTCCTCCCTGCTTCATTTTTTGCGGTTGGCGCCCCAGTGCACGACCTTGGCCTCGCACCAGCGCACGATCCCGTGCAGCACAATGCCGAGCACGCCGAGAATGATCAGCGCCGCGAACACGCCGGCGACATCGGAGACCGCCTGCGCCTGGGTGATGACGACGCCCATGCCGCGCTGCGCGCCGAGGAACTCGGCGACGATGGCGCCGAGCAGCGCATAGACCACGGCCATGTCGAGGCCGGCGAAGATGAAGGGCGCGGCGTTCGGCAGCTTGACGATGCGATAGGTCTCGAAGCGCGACGCCGACAGCGAGCGCATCAGGTCGATGCGCTCCGGCTCGACCGCGCGCAGGCCGGTGAAGCTGTTGATCAGCACCGGGAAGAACGACAGCAGCGCCGAGATCGCGATCTTGGAGCCGTCGCCGAAGCCGAACCAGATCACGATCAGCGGCGCGATCGCCACCTTGGGCAGGCTCTGCAGCGCGAACGCATAGGGCATCACGAGGCGCTCGATCGCTTCCACTTCCGCCATCAGCGAACCGATGACCAGGCCGAGCCCGACACCGATGGCGCAGCCGACCGCGGCATTGCTGAGCGTGCTCCACAACGGCAGGTAATAGCCGAGCGGGCTGGCCGGGCTGACCGCGAGCCCGGACCACAGCGCGCGGACGACGGCTTCGGGCTTCGGCAGGATGTAGGACGGAATGTTCAGCAGGTTGACCGCGGCAATCCAGCTCAGGATCAGCACCGCGAGGCCGATCCAGGCGATCGGCGATCCCAGGCGGATGCGGCGGCGCGGACTTGCGGGCTTCTGGGACACGGCTGAAACGGCGACGTTGGCGAGATCAGTCATGGCCGTGCTCCTGCGCATTGAGCAGTCCGCGGACTTCCCTGGCAAGCCGCGCATAGTCCGGATGCAACACGATGTCGTCGAACGTGCGCGGCCGCGGAATGGGCACGTGGAGATCAGCGAGGATGCGGCCGGGGCGGGCCGACATCACGATGACCCGGTCGGCGAGAAAGATCGCCTCGGAGATCGAGTGCGTGATCAGCAGGATGGTCTTGCGGTTCTCCTGCCAGATCCGTTGCAGCTCGAGGTTCAGGCGCTCGCGCGTCAGCGCATCGAGCGCGCCGAAGGGCTCGTCCATCAACAGGATCTCGGGATCGCGCGCCAGCGCGCGGCAGATGCCGGCGCGCTGCTGCATGCCGCCGGACAGCTCATAGGGATATTTGTCGCCGAAATCGGCAAGGCCGGTCACGGCGAGCAGACGATCGATGCGGTCGCCGGCCGGCGCATGCTGGCCGCCGACGCGCAGCGGCAGCCCGACATTGTCGCGCACCGTCATCCACGGCAGCAGATTGGCCGCCTGGAACACGACGCCGACCTTGCGCGAGGGACCGGCGACGTGCTCGCCATCGAGCAGCAGCCGGCCGTCGCTGTAACTATCAAGCCCCGCGAGCAGACGCAGCAGGGTGCTCTTGCCGCAGCCGGAGGGGCCGACGACGCAGACGAACTCGCCCGGCTTGATGTCGAGCGAGATCCGGCTCAGCGCATGGACGGCCGCGCCCGAGGCCGAGACGTAGGTCTTCGACAGCTGCTCGATCGCAATCAGCACATCGTCCGGCGCGGCGGCACGCCGTGGCGCATTGTCGACATCCATCATCAGCATGAGCGTCCACCCGGAATGTTATTCGTTGTCGTCTGGAGTGACGGCCGGGCCACACCCGACCGTCGCTTGTCGATCAATCAGGCCGCAGCCTGCACCGTCAGACCGGCAGCCGCGACCGCGGCGCGGATCGCGGCCATCTCCTCGGCGCTGGGCGCATGGGTCGGCGGGCGCACCGTGGCGTCGCGGATGACGCCGGCGACCTGCATCGCCGCCTTCATGCGGCCATGCGCCTCGCCGGTCGGCTCGCCGCCGCCATAGACGGCGTCCTTCAGCGGATCGATCATGCCCTGCAGCTTCATCGCAAGCTTGAGGTCGCCGGCGGTGACGGCCGCGAACAGATCGTAGATCAGATCCGGAATCAGCGAGGCGAAACCGACCAGCGCGCCGTCGACGTCCTGCACCATCGACGCCAGCAGATATTCGTCGTGGCAGGTCAGAAGCGCCTTGTGCGGCGCCGCCGCACGGATCGCCTTGAGGTCGCGGGCGTATTTGTTCATCTCGCGGGTGCCGATCTTGAAGGCCTGGACATGATCGAGACGGGCGAGCTCGGCGAGCAGCTCGGACGAGAACGAGGCGCGCGTCCAGGCGGGATAGACGTGCACGATCAGCGGCAGCCTGGTCGCCTCGCCGATCGCGCTGAAATAATCCAGGCAGTGCTCGCGCTTGAAGCCGAAGCGCAGCCAGTGATGCGGCGGCATGATGTCGAGCGCGGTGGCGCCGGCCTCTTTCGCCATCAGCGCATGCTCGATGCCGTCCTTGATGCCTTCGCACACGACAGAAGAAATGGTCGGACAGATGCCGGTGAGTGCCTTGGCGACGATGCGCGTCACCTCGGCGCGCTCCTTCGCGGTGAGGCTGAACACCTCGCCGGTGTGGCCGTTGGTCATGATGCCGACGATGCCGCGGCGCTTGCCGAGCCAGGCCGCGTAGCGCGACAGCTCGGCCTCATCGATCGAATGGTCGGCGTTGAAGGGGACGGCGATCGCCGGGATGATCCCCTTGAAGTTGGTCATGACGCTCATGCTTGCTCCTGTTTCGTCACATCGATGTTCATCGTTTCGAGACCGTCGCGGTCGCCCCGCCCATCGCCTCCAGAGCCCGCGACAGCTGGGCGGCCGCTCTGAGCAGCGGCGCCACGCCGAGCCGCTCGAAGTCGTCCGCCGTGATGCGCATGGTGGGCGCAGCGATGCTGATCGCCGCGAGCGGAATGCCGTCGCGATCGATGACGGGTGCCGCGAGCACGCACAGCCCGGGCGCATTTTCCTGATTTGACAGCGCGTAGCCGGCCGCCTTCACCTGACGCAGACGCTGCAGCAGCGCGTCGAGCTCGGTGATCGTGGTCTCGGTGCGCTTGATGCGCGGCTGCGCCTCCAGCACCTCGATCTGCGTCTCGACCGGCAGCAGCGCGAGAATGGCCTGGCCGACCGCGGTCGAATAGACCGGCGCCCGGCTGCCGATGCGGACATCGACGCCGAGCCTGACGAGGCCGGCCTGGATGCGCTCGACATAGACGATGTCGCTGCCGTCGAGCACGGCGAGCGAGGCGGCCTCGTTCATCTCGCCGACGAGGCTGCGCAGGATCGGGCGCGCCTGAGTCCGCAGCTCAGAGCGAGCGATCGCGTTGAAGCCGAGGTCGAGACATTTGAGCGTGAGGCGAAAGCGCCTGGTGTCGCCGACCTTCTCGACATAGCCGAGCATCACGAGCGTGTTGAGCAGGCGGAACGTGGTGCCCCTGTCGAGGGCGGCGCGGCGCGCGACGTCGGCGAGCACCAGCTCGGGCTCCTCGCTGGTGAAGGCGTTCAGCACCTGAAAGCCCTTGGCCAGCGACTGCACGACGCTTTTCCCAGCCTTGCTGTCCTCGTCCACTTGGAGGCTCCGACGTTTCCTGACTGACGCCGGCCTTGGCGACCGGCATTTTGATTTGCTATAGTTCGGATTGCGAACTATAGTTCGTATATTAGAATGCGCATAGCCGCTTCTGTCAAGCGCGCTCGCACGCCGCATGCGCGCACGGCTTGAAATCTGCGCAGCCGGCATGATCTCTCCCTGAGGGCCGCGACATCTCGCGGCCTTTTTCAGGAGTCCGGCGTGAGCGTTGCATTCACCAAGGAAGAGAGCGCCGAGACGGCCGCCGAAACGCAGCTACCCGACCGGCCGGTCTCGCCGCATCCGAACCTCGTCACCGAGGCGGGACTCAAGGCGCTCGAGGAGCAGTTGCGCGAGGCGCAGGCGGCGTTTGAAGCGGCGCAGGGGATCGAGGACGTGAATGAACGGCGACGGGAGTCGGCGCTGCCGCTGCGCGACGCCCGCTACTTTGCAGCGCGCGTGCGGACCGCGCAGGTGATGCCGGCGCCGACATCGACGGAGCAGATCGCGTTCGGCAGCACCGTGACGTTCAAGCGCGGCGACGGCCGCGTGCAGACCTACACGATCGTCGGCGAGGATGAGGCTGACCCGAAGCGCGGCATGATCTCGCACGTCTCGCCGGTGGCTCGCCTGCTGATGGGCAAGTCGGCCGGCGACGTCGTCGAGGTTACCGGACAAGAGCTGGAGATTCTCACGATCGCCTGAGGCGGTACCCATCACGCCGGCAGGAAACGATGCTCAAAGTTGGAATCATCTCCGACACGCATGGGCTGCTGCGGCCGGAGGCAGTGCGATGTCTGTCGGGCGTCCATCACATCATCCACGCCGGCGATATCGGCCGGCACGAGATCGTTGACCGGCTTCGCCTGATCGCGCCGGTGACTGCGATCCGCGGCAACATCGACACGGCAGACTGGGCGAATGCATATCCTGCGACCGAGACCGTCAGGCTCGGCACGCATGCCGTCCATGTCGTGCACGACGTCCACGACCTCGCGATCGATTCTGCAACGTCGGGCATCGACATCGTCGTGTCTGGTCACTCGCATCGCGCAGGCATCGAGAGGCGCGACGGCGTGCTCTACCTGAATCCAGGCAGCGCAGGGCCGCGCCGCTTCAAGCTGCCGATCACGCTGGCGACGCTGAACATCTCCTCAGGCCAACTGTCACCCGCGATCCACGATCTCGGCAGCGCCTGAGGCAAAGCGAAAGGGCGCCCATGGGCGCCCTCCCCGACCCCCGTATGAGATACATCGATCAGAAGCGATCGGCCAGCGCCATCCCGGGGTCGCTGAACGAGGGACGGCCGGTCTCGACGTGGCCGGCGACGCGGCGATAGAAGCTGTCGTCGGTGTCGCTGGTGACGACGAAGTCGTACCAATGGCCCGACTTGCGCAGTTGCCAGTACAGCTCGCCGTGGCGTCCGGGCGCGGACACCTTGACCGTCCACGACGTCGACGGACCGCCATGGCTCGGTCCGGGGAAGAAGCTCGGTGCGCCGAAGCCGAAGCCGGGCGCCTCGAAGTCGGGAGCCGACCGGAAGCCTGGCACCGCGCCAAAACCCACCGGGTGGAAGCCGGGCAGCGGACCGAAGCCCGGACATTGCGGCTCCAGCGCGGCGGAGACCGAGGCGGTGACGGCCTGCAGCGGCCCATAGATCTCGTTGGACTTCACCGTGAAGCTCGCGCGGGCATGGCCGTCGTTGCGCAGCTGCATGTGCAGTCCGCCCTCGAACACGTTGTAGCCGACGAAGATCTCGGGGTTGGCGGCATTCGACGGCCTGACCTTGTCGAGGTCGCCCTTGAAATGACGGTGGAAGCCGTTCGGGCCGAGCACCCAGAGATCATACAGGCCATCGCTGCCGACGCTCCATTCATCGTCGATCATCTTGCCGGCCTCGACGGTGTAGCGGCGCGGAATGAGATCGAGATGCCGCTTGTCGTAGACGTGGAACACGGCGCCGGCAAAGCCGGTGTTGGCGAACAGCAGCTTCACCTTGCCCGCGGCGGCATCGACCTTCGCGGTGGCGTGGAGGATGTAGGGCAGCGGACGCGAATAGCGCGCGCCGGTCTCCTGGAATAGCGGCTGCGGCGTCGCGGGCGCGACCGGCGCCGGCAAGGTCTTCTGGTGCGCATCAGACGCCTGCCAGTTGCTCTGGTCGGGCAATTCCGGGAAGCGCGGATCGTTCGGGCTGGCGAAATCGAACGCCGAGGTCAGGTCGCCCGAGACGGCGCGGTGCCACGGGCTGATGGCCTCGACCTTGATGCCGAAGCGCTTCTCGAGGAATCGCCCGATCGAGGTATGATCGAACACCTGCGAGTTGACCCAGCCGCCCTTGCTCCAGGGCGACACCACATACATCGGCACGCGCGCAGAGAGCCCCCACGGGCGGATGTTGCCGCTGACCGTGTCGGTCGCAGTCAGCACGTTGCCGACGGTGTTGGAGAAATACTCGCCGTCGAGCGGCAAGGTCGCCTTGCCCATCAGCTTGCCGTTGACGTCGTAGGACGGCACTGCGGGCGCCGGCAGATGATCGAAGAAGCCGTCATTCTCGTCGAAGGTCAGCAGGAAGACGGTCTGGCTCCAGACTTCGGGGTTGGCCGTCAGCGCCTCCAGAACCTGGTCGGTGAAATTGCCGGCGCGGGTCGGGCTGCCGCCGCCGGGATGCTCGGAGTTGGCCTGGGTCGGCAGGATCCACGACACCTCCGGCAGCGTACCGGCCATGACGTCGGCCTTCAGCCGGTCGAGGTAGTCGGGACCGCCGGTCAGGCCATGGACGTAGTTCGCATCGCCCGGCTGCGCATGGCGGAAGCTGGAGAACGCGAGGCAGCCGTGCATCGCGCCGGTCCAGTTGTCGTTCATGTCCTGATAGATGTGCCAGCTGACGCCGGCCTTGTTCAGCAGATCGGGCAGCGTGTCCCAGGCGAAGTCGCTGCCGACATATTTGTAGCTCGCCTGTGGCTGCGGCTGGCCGGCGACCCAATTGTGCGGGTTCGGCCAGCAGCGCAGATTGTTGGGCTCGGAGTCGTTGGTCGTAGAGTTGATGCCCTGCGCGCGCAGCGCCGGATTGAAGTTGGAGCCGGACCAGAACACGATGCGGTTGGGATCGGTGCCGGTGGTGATCGAGGCATGGTAGGCGTCGCACAGGGTGAAGGCCTCGGCGAGCGCGAACTGGAACGGGATGTCGTCGCGGCCGAAATAGCCCATCGCATAGGGCGTCTTGTACTTCGCCCAATAGCCCATCTTGCCCTGATTCCAGGCCGCCTGGCTGTCGCCGAACGAGTGCGGCGTGCCGTAGCCGACCAGCGCGTTGGAGGTCGCCGAGTCGCGGTGATAGGGCGGAATCTCGCGGCTGCCGTCGGACTGGAACCAGACCGGCTTGCCGCTCTCCAGCGGGATCGGGAAGCGGTCGCCGAAGCCGCGGACGCCGCGCAACGTGCCGAAATAGTGGTCGAAAGAGCGGTTCTCCTGCATCAGGATGACGATGTGCTTGACGTCCTGAATGGTGCCGGTCCGGCGCCGTGCCGGAATGGCCAGCGCCTGGCGGATGCTGGCGAAGGCAGCCGCCGCCGTGGCGCCTGCCAGAAAATCGCGACGTGTTGTCATGCTGATACGACCTTTTGAAATCTTGAAGAACGTATTCAGGGTTGGCGGGGCGAGCCCGACCTGCTCCTGCGAACGTCGCTGGCGTATCAGCGCGACTTGACAGCGCTGTGAAATTTTTATTTACGAAATGAATCTGAATGAGATTTTCTCAGCATCGGGGCACAGCGTGACGGGATCGACCTTTCGTTCTGGGCCGGGCGTGAACGGCATCTTGTTTCGTATTCGGGAGTTGCAGAACGAGCTGCCGCCGAAAGCGCGGCAGATCGCGGAGCTGGTCATCGCCCGGCCGGAGCCGTTCATCCACATGTCGATCACCGAGGTCGCGGAAGCCTGCGGCGTCAGCGAGGGGACGATCGTGTCGTTCTGCCGGCGGGTCGGGGTGCGGGGGTTTCAGGAGCTCAAGATCATGCTGGCGCGGGACCTGATCGAGCCGGTGCGGCTGATCCAGGAGGACCTGCATCGCGGCGATGATCCGGCGACGGTCACGGACCACATCTTCGCGGCGCATGCCGCCTCGCTGCAGGAGACGCGGCGGCTGCTGTCGATGGACGCGCTGGCGCAGGCGGCGAAGCTGTTGCGGCAGGCGCGGCGGGTCGAGATCTACGGCATCGGCAGTTCGGCGCCGATCGCGCAGGATCTGTCGTATCGCCTGCTGCAGCTCGGGCTGGCGGCCAATGCGATCGTGGATTCGCATGTCCAGGCGGTCAGCGCCGGGATGACCGGGCCCGACGTCGCGACCGTCACGGTGTCGCATTCGGGCAGCACGGTCGAGACCGTGCTGGCGACGCGGCTGGCGCAGGCCGCGGGTGCGCGGACCATCGGCATCACCCGGCTCGGCAAGTCGCCGCTGGCGGCGCATTGCGAGGTGCTGCTCTACACCGTCGCCAACGAGACGCGCTATCGCCCGGAGGCGATGAGCAGCCGCGTCGCGCAGCTCGCCATCATCGACACGCTGGTCAGCTGCTGCGCCCTCACCGACACCGAACGCTCCGTCGAGAGGCTGCAGCACGCGGCGCGCATCCTGTCCGAGAAACGCTACTGACCGACGCGGCCTCCGGTCAAAACGGTGAGCCACGGGCATGACCTCCCGTGGCCGACCCATCCTCAATAGTCCTTCAACAGCCGCTCGATGTAGTCGAGCTCGAGCTGCGGCCGCGACTGATCGCCGAGACGGCGGCGCAGCTCCTCGAGGATGCGGCGGACGCGCTGCACGTCGATCTCGCCCGGGATCTTCTGGGAGAAATCGTCGATGTCGCGGCCGGGATGCATCGGACGTCCGAGCGGATCGGTCTGCTGCGCGCCCTGCTGGCGGCCGGCGCGCTGGCCGGGGCCGTCGCCGGGCTGGTCGCCGTCGCCCTGCTGCATCGCCTCGGCGAGGCTCTGTGCGCCCTTGCGCAGCGCGTCCAGCGCCTTGCCCTGCGATTCCACCGCGCCGTCGGCATTGTTGTCGCCGAGCTGGCTGCCGGCATCGCCCATCGCGCTGTCGGCGTCGTCGAGCCCGTCGCCGGAATCGCCCTGGTCGCCTTGATCACCGGGATCGCCCTGCTGACCCTGTTGTCCCTTCTGGCCTTTCTGACCCTTCTGCCCCTTTTCGCCCTTCTGGCCCATGCCGCGCTTGGCGAGCTGGTCCTGCAGCTGCTTGAGACGGTCGCGCAGCGCCTGCTGGTCCTGCTGCAGGTCGCCCATGCTCTGGTCCTGGTCGCCCTGCTGCTTGTTGCGGTTGCGGCGCGAATCCTGGCCCTGCTTGAAGGTCTTGTCGCGGAGCTGCTGCTGCTTGCGGATCATGTCGCCGAGCTCGTTGAGCGCCTGCTCCATGTCGTTGTCGCCGCCCTGGTTGGGCTGCGCCATCTGCAGGTTCTCCAGCATCTGCTGCAACTGCTCGAGCAGCTCGCGCGCGCCCTCCTTGTCGCCCTGGCGCGACAGCCGCTCCATGCGGTCGATCATGTTCTGCAGGTCCTGCTGGCGCAGGATCTTGGTGTTCTGGTCGAGCGGCCGCTGCGCCATCTGCGGGTTGTTGCGCAATTGCTCGGCGAGCTGGCGCATGTAGTTGTCCATCGCCTTGCGCAGATCCTCGGCGAGCTTCTTGATCTCCTCGTCGCTGGCGCCGCGCTCCAGCGCCTGCTTCAGCGCGTCCTGGGCCGCGCGCAGCGCCTTGTCGACGTCGGAGATGTTGCCGTCCTCGATGGTGACGGCCAGCGCCCACAGGCTCGCCACCACCTCGCGCAGCGCATCGTCGGTGCGCGCCGCTTCGAGCTGCCGCGTCACCGAGCGCAGGCCGAGATACTGGCCGGGCTCGGGCGTGAACATCTCCGGCGCGATCGCCAGCGCATCGAGCGCGGTGAACACGTCGGCATTGCGGTTGCCGTCGAGCGCGAGGATGCGCCGCTGCTCGATCAGCGCCCGCGCCAACGGCTTGGTGAACAGCCGCTCCGGCAGCCTGGTCTCGAACGGCTCGCTGGTGCCCTCATTGCCGGCCTCGTCCTTGGCGGTCAGCGTGAGCGTGACGTCGGCGCCGGCGTAGGGGTCCTCGCTGAGATCCTTGACGGTCTGGCCGACGCCGTTGCGGGTGCGCGCATTCGGCAGCACCAGCGCAAACTCCGGCGGCTGGAACAGCGGCCGCGCGGCCGGCGCATCAGCCGTCTTGGTCTCGGCAGCCTTGTTTTCGGTAGACTTGCTTTCGACAGGCCGCGCGGTGACCCGGGCGCGGGCTTCGGTCACGCCGTAATCGTCCTCGAGCTTGTAGGACAGTTTCAGCGAGCCGCGCGCCTGCCGCTCGGGGTCCTTGGCCATGCTGATGACCGGCGGCTTGTCCGGCGTCGCCGCGAACACCCATTGCGGCTGCCCCGAGGGCGCGCGCACATGAACGGTGCCGTCGGCCTTGATCGTGTAGTGCTTCTCGGTGGTGCCCTTCGGCGCCGCCTCGCCGGCCGCGCCCTCGCCGGGCGCCGCCTCGGCGACGCCGCCACCGGTGATGACATCGAGATTGCCGCCGCTGGAACGCACGATCAGCGTCGAGCCCTGGGGCACCACGATCGGGCCGTTCGCCGGCACGGCGCCTTCCTTGTTGGCGGCGGACAGGATGATCGGCGGCTTGGCCGTGTAGAGCGGCGGCTTGACCCAGGCATCGACGCGGATCGTCACCGGCGTCAGCACGCCGTTCCAGTCGAACGCCGAGGCCACCCGCAGCGCCCGCTCGTCGCCGGCCGCGATCGAGGTCGCCACCAGCAGCACGATGACCAGCGCGCGCACGGCCCAGGGGTCGTGCAGCGACAGCCGCGGCCGCGGCGTCCCGGCGCGGATGCGCTTGATCGAGGCCAAAGTGCGCTCGCGCTGCGCCTGCCACAGCGCGTGCGCGATCGGATCCTTGGTGGTGAGTGTGTCGGTGAGAGCGGTGGCGGGGCGATGGGCGATGCCCGAGCCGCGGTCGAGCCGCGCCAGCCCCTCGTCGCGGCCGGGCCATCGGAAGCGCAGCATCGGCACGGCGGCGCCGAGCAGCAGCACGAGGAACAGCCCGATCCCGATCATGCGGGCCGCAAACGGCAGGCTGAGCCAGAGTCCGGCCCAGGACACGATCAGGAAAAGACCGACCACCGTGAGCAGCCGGGCGAGATGCGGCCAGCCGCGCTCCCAGGCGATGGCGAGACGCGCCCGCTTCAGCGCCTGCGCCAGCTTCAGCCGCGCCAAGCCATCATGCGTCAGGCCATCGGGCGTGCTGCTTGCCGGCCCAGCCGGCTCGGGGGTGACACCGCTCAACAATCCCTCCAGGTTGCCCGGATGTTCAACCTAGCACAAAGGCAGCCGTGAGGCACCCGCTGTGCGGGGACTTTCCCGGCGCCGGCCGCGGTTCACACGGGAGTGTGACCGGCCGGGTTCCCGGAAAGCTACGGGGCGCACGGGGGCCTCGTGGTTCGAGACGCGCCGCAAGCGGCGCTCCTCACCATGAGGGGTAAGCTCAGAGATCGTAGATTCACCTGCCCAAGAACAGCCTGCCCGGGGGCAAGGTCGAGCGCACCGGATTCGATCTGCACGATTCATGTTCCGGGCACCACCTTCGCTCCTCACCCTGAGGAGCCCGCCGCAGGCGGGCGTCTCGAAGGGCGAGGCCCGCACTGTAGCCTGCGTGGACCGACGTAGCGACCGCATCTGCAGCTTGCACGTCGCATGGAAATCCGTTCTCGCGGCGTGTTGTCACCCGAGCTATTCGAGAATGCGTCGCCCCCTGAAAAAGCGAGGGCGCAGGGAAGGCCGGGCGCCGGCCGGCGCCCATGGTCCGCGTGCAACAAAAAGCACGCGGCAGAACCACAGGCTCAGCCGAGATCACCCGGCCTTCCCTGCGCGATGGTGTTACGATTTATACGCGATCTTCCCGGGGATCGGCTGTCTTGCCCCCGTCGCCGGCGATTCGTCACCGCCAACTTGGCATCAGCACCGGGATGCCAGAACCACGCGACTTCATCGTCGCACCGGGATCGTTCGTCCGCGCGGGACAACCCGCGCTGCGCCCCAATGCGCCCACCGCATCCCGCACCCGACGTCCGTGACGACCGCGAAGCGCCCCCTCAGCGGGACGGGATGCGGGGAGTAGAGCACGATTTCGGATAAAGCGCAATAGCTAGTCTGAGTAGAGGACCGAGGCGCATGTCGCGCTGACGAGGACTGCCAAATCATCGCTTGTCCAATTTGAGGGAGCAATCCAACACTGTCGCCAGGCTACTAGAGCGGTCCTGCAATCTCCGCAGCATTACGGAGCTACTAATCGCTTTAACGGAATTTTGGCCCGCTGGCATGAAACTTGCCAAATTTTGGGTCGATAACTCACAAGGCAGCGCAATCGCTCCCCAGCTATGAGGGCCGTTATGGTAGCTCCTACCGCACTCAAGGCCATTCACCTTCCAGTTGCATCTCCATGCAGTTCCTCTAAAATTGCCTCGGGGGGATTCTGGACCATGAGCGGCTGGAAAGATGCCTTAACGGACGACACCACCGTTTTTGGCGCTTTGGGTGGCCTTTCCCCGCAATTGGCGAGAATGATCACCTACGGCGCTAGCGATTTTGGCGCAGCTGCTGGTTCAGTCATCTCTCTTACCCCGCAGCTTATATTAGTCTTTGTTCTTGTCGAACTTGGACT
The DNA here is from genome assembly GCF_032485055.1 of Bradyrhizobium sp. SZCCHNRI20481. Lineage (NCBI taxonomy): Bacteria > Pseudomonadati > Pseudomonadota > Alphaproteobacteria > Hyphomicrobiales > Nitrobacteraceae > Bradyrhizobium > Bradyrhizobium sp. SZCCHNRI20481. Next base: position 55,156 of record NZ_JAUEUE010000026.1, on the reverse strand, counting down.
TGCGGCACTCGGTGCAATTGCCGCCCACGGATTGCTTGAAAAGAAATCGCAAACGAGACGCGGCGCGATGGCTGCAGGCATTGCAGGTCCGGCGATCTTGGCGCAAGCCACCTTAGGATTTCAGGATGCTCGTCATCCCCTACCGCCCATAGTGCAGCCCACACCACAGCAGCGATCTTTGACCTCGTACAGCTTCATTGGTAGCGCGAAGGCCGACGACTCAGACGTTCAGCGCACTTTGCAGTCGACTATAGATCGCATCTTGATGGACAAGGCGTTCATAAAGCTTCCCAATCCTAGAACTCTTTTGATAGTCGCAACTAACGACAAAGCTGCCCAATCGCTTGCTCATATTTGCTACCTTACCAAAGACGAAATCATCAAGTTAAACGCTTCGACAAAAGGCAAGGAAACCCCTGAGATCACTTGCCTAGATCAGGAGCTGTTTCGGCCCAAAGATTCGTCATTTACAACCTTCCAAGTACCCGATGCGGCTGTCGCCGTAATGGTCGACGCTCAGTTGTTCGCACTCGACAAGCCCTCAACGACGATTGGTCTCCAGGCGGATGTGAAGCCAACGTTCACAGGGGATCTGCTCTGGGCACTCGGGGGACGTCGCGTAGAAAGCGTAGTCATCGCTCCCAAAGAGCTATCCTCCCCGAACCAGATCGCTCCAAGATAGGACGACTATCAGAGGCGATCCAATAGAGACCAACGACCCGCGCTTATTCAGCGACGCCCCGTATCCCCGTAGTTCAAATTCCAATTGAACGCCACACTCGAGTGCCTTGGGGTCATTGGCCACCGCCATCAGACCATAGGCATCAGCACCATGACTAAGCAACTCGTGCCTGTGGCCGGCGTTCCGGGCCTAGTGCTTCTCGTTCCAAAGCCGAGCGAAAGAATTAGAACGGGTTACTGTCGTCTCCCAAACGGAACGACCTCGCCACTACTGTCTCCCTTTGGAGACCCCCTCTCTCCCAATTGTTTGAGCTGCACTACTTCTCCGGTCTTTTCAGTGAACCAGCCTTGAGGAAGGCACGCGAGATTCTCAATGTCCTTAGGTGACATTGTAAACTCGACCGCGAGTAAATCGTTCTTTGTGCGCACACCGGCGCTGACTATAACATTGAGAGCATCTCTCAGGAGACGCGGCTCATTCATCGGCCACTCTTGATCGAGCGGTTCTTGCCGATTCCAGCCTTTCGCGGAGTACAGCTTGTAAAGGTCGGTGTCGTATCCTTCGGGAATGATTTCAAGATCGGTGAGCCGTCTGATTTGTGCTTTGATCGAAACTCGCCAACGCGCCTTGAGGGTCAAGAAGGATGCCAGCGACGGCCGAGAGACTTCGGACGGGTAGGTTGTGGAGGGCATTAAGAAGGCGCTTGCCAGCCGGAACGCCTGCGTTTCAATCGCTTTCAAATTCTCTTTTAGTTCAGACGCCGTCACGTCCCTATGTAAAACGGCATGGGCCAGTTCGTGAGCCGCATCCATCTGACGGCGTGGGAATGACATTTTGTCAGTCGCAAGTAGTATGTGAGGTCGATCTTCGGCACTCCAACTACAAAGTCCGTCGAGCTTCGACGTCCCCATCTCGATCGTACCAACGATGATGCCGATGCGCTCAAGCAGCGCAACCATGTCGCCGCACGGCCCCTCGCCCAACTTCCAATATCGTCGCATCTCGATAGCGATACGCTCAATATCGTCATCGCGAAGTTGCCGATAACTTGCTCCCGCAAGGAAGTCTGGTAGATCGACGACGGGAAAGTCGACGTAGTGTTCTAGAATCCCGCTGATCTCCTGAAGCCAGCGCATTTGAGAATGTTGGTACTCGATATCCCTTACAAGGGTGCTCATCAGTGAGCGGTGGAACATCGGCCGCATAGAATTCACAATGGGGCGCAGAAAGAATTCACGGCGAACATGCAAAGCGGACGCCAGTGCGCCAAGCGCTTCGGCGTCGGGAGCGCTGGAACCATCCTCCCAGCGCGTCACCGTGCTCGCGTTCACTGTCAGCAGCCGCGCCAGAGCGGACTTGCTCGCGATTCCGCGGGCAGCCCGAGCCTCGACCAGCCGTTCCGGCACGAAGCCGGGGGTACCAACACGCATTTCTAAATCCCTGCCTTCCAACTATTGGTCACGCCCCGACCGGCGGTCCATCTTTCGCGATCGCCTCCTCATCCGCCGTAGCCTCGGGTGGCACAAACGGCTTTACGTGCGCCTTCAACGCAACCGCTGCGACCGCGCCTGCGGTGGGGTTCACTGGCGGGAGAGAGGGAACGTCAGCGTGGCCGCTGAGGAACGTTTCGACGGTCTCGTAGAAGAGAAAGTTCTCGTATTTGGAATCGATGATGCCGATCGCAATCTCCTCGATCAGCCCCGCCCTCTCACGGTGACGGGAGACCAATAGCAGGACGAAATTGTCACCCATCTTCGGGCCGGACGAATCGAAATCCAGCCGGGGTGTCAGGTGATAATTCAGGCTCACCCCTGCTACTCGAGATTTGTTCTTATTAGGAATCGTTTGAGGCTCTGACATCGTCGCAAGGCCGAAGATGATGCCCTTCCCGTCGACTTCGAATCGCATAAAGGGCTGGAACACTCGAAGGTCCGTGCTGGGGATCACGCCGCCCTCAAGCACTGTTCCACCATGCGTCAGACATACTTCTTCAAAACGCTGCTCCATCATCCGAAAGCGTAGTTGGCCCTCGGATTCCCGTGCACGCTTCTTGTTGAGATTGGTGTGGTCCCGGACGATCTCAAATGCCTTTAGCGCTTCTGCGCGCAGGTGGTCTTCGAGATCAACCAGGAGGTTGCTGGTCAACACCTTGACCAAATGGCTCTTGCCGGTGGGCAACATGCGGTGCGAATCTCCAGATTGCGCGAGATCCGATTTTTATCGTGATTCTTTGCGTAAAGCGAGGGTCACATCATGTTTACGGTTTTATAATACCATCTCGCCACAAAATGTTGTGGTTTCCGAGGTGCGATCACTGCGGCCCTGTCGCCTTGACCGGCCACTGCATACCGGGATCAATCGTCACGGCCAAACCGGCGCCCCCTCCAGCCCGGCCGTCTCCGGCAGCCCGCACATCAGATTCGCGTTCTGCACCGCCTGTCCGGCCGCGCCCTTGCCGAGATTGTCGACGACGCCAAGCGCGATCACCAGGTTGCGGTCGGGGTCGGCGGCGTAGCTGACGAAGGCGAGGTTGGAGCCGGTGGCCCATTTGGTCTGCGGCGGCTTGTCGGTGACGCGGACGAAGGCGCTGCCTTCGTAGAAGCGGCGGGCGACGTCGAGGCATTGCGCCGTCGTGGCGCGGCCGCGGGCGTAGATGGTGGCGAGGATGCCGCGGGTCATCGGTACCAGATGCGGCGTGAACACGAGGCCGGCGGCGCTGCCGCCGCTGAGGCGCCCGATGGTGCTTTCGATCTCGGGCATGTGGACGTGCTTGAGCAGGCCGTAGGGGATCAGGTTCTCGTTGCTCTCGGCGTAGCCGAATTTGCTGTCGCCGCCGCGGCCGGCGCCGGAGATGCCGGTCTTGGCGTCGATCACGATGTTGTCGGGCGAGATCAGTCTCTCGGCGAGCAGCGGCGCCAGCGGGGTCAGCGCCGCCGCGGGGAAGCAGCCGGGATTGGCGATGCGGGTCTTGCCTGCGATCTCCTTGGGCCAGACGTCGGCGAGGCCGTAGGTCCAGCCGTCGACGTAGCGGTGGTCGCCGCCGATGTCGACGATCTTCACGTCCGCCGGCACGCGCGCCAGCGCATCCCTCGAGGCGCCGGTGGGGAGCGAAGCGAACAGCACGTCGAGCTTCGGCAGGCGCGCGGGGTCCCACTTCTCGATCACGAGATCGGCGAGCTCGGCCGGCACGCCGGGAAAGCGATCCACCAGCCGGCTGCCGGCGCTGCCCTCGCCCGCGGCGTAGACCAGCTCGAACGCCGGATGCCCCGCGACCAGACGCATCGCCTCGCCGCCGCCAAAACCGCTGATCCCGACGATGCCGACGCGAATGCTCATGGGTGGGGTCCTGCTGGTAGAGTGACGGAACGGGTTGAGTGAGGTAACCGGCTGGCGGGGCCATATGCGGTATCCCGGGTCCTGCCCGCAAGGGGTGAAGAACAACAATGAGCACCATCGATCCAAGCCGATATCCGCTCTTCGATCGAATGGCCGGCGGGCTTTTTCAGGGGGTGTCGAAAGTCTTCGCATCGGAAGATGAGCTGGGCGTCTTCCTGATCGAGTTCTTTGGGGACGACGAGCTTGAACCACTGCTGGCCGAGCTTCGGGACATTTCGACGATGGAGATGAGCGACCAGGACTGGGAAGCGTATTGGTGGCGTAGCCCGGCTCAGAGCGCGCCTCAGGATGCCCTGTCGAGCCATCGACTGCTACAGGCCGTCATCGGTGAGATCGTCGCGTGTCTCGAACGACGTCCGAGATGATGGCGACGCGGATGATCACCGCGACGCCGCGGCTTTCGTCTTCGGCTTGGCGCGGGCCGGCTCGGCCGTCAACCGGATTCCCATCGCATTGATGATCCGCAGGACGGTCGCAAACTCCGGGTTGCCGTTCTCGCCGAGCGTCTTGTAGAGCCCTTCCCGCGTCACGCCGACGGCCTTGGCAACCTGGCTCATGCCCTGCGCGCGGGCGACGAGATTGAGCGCGTCGCGGACCTCGGCGGGATCACCGTCGGCGAGCACGAGGTTGAGATACTCCGCGCGGGCGGCCGGGGTGCGGAGATGCTCAGCGGCGTCGAATGTCTTGAGCTTGCTGATCTTCATCCTCAATCCTCCAATGTCGCCGCGAGGTCCTGGGCGTTCCGGATGTCCCTGTCCTGGGTGCGCTTGTCGCGCTGCGGCAGACCGGCCCCCCTCGCATCTCCCGGTGGCCCGTGCTATTTCATGGATATGACCGACGCTACCACCCGTGCAATGCCTTCCGCGCTGCCGCCGAGCGAAGCCGAGCTTGCCGAATGGCAGGCTTTGAGCCGCGACGAGCAGCTCGCGCGCTACCGCGAAGTGCTGCAGCATACCGATTGCGCGCGCATCAGCAGCTCGACCATGAGCGATATTCGCGCCGAGGCACAACGGCGGGCGGCGGCTCGCCGTGGCTGAGTTCAAGCTCTCAGCCCGCGCCGAGGCTGATCTGCTTGAAATCTACGATTATACGAACAGCACTTTTGGTACGTACCAAGCCGACGCCTACCATGCCGGGCTCGAGCGGACGTTCGATCTGCTGGCGAATTTTCCGCGGATCGGTGCGAGTGTGGACGATATTGCGCCCGGGCACCGGCGGTTTCGGTTCCAGGCGCATATCGTGTTCTACACCGAAGATCGCGACGGCGTCGTGATCCGCGCCATCATGCATCACTCGCGCGAGATCAGGCCCGATCTGTTCGATTGATCGTCCTCACAGCCACGGCGCCGGCGTATCCATCGCGATCAGCTGCTCGACCTCGATCCGTGGCCGGATCACGGCGGACTGGTCGCCCTTGACCAGGACCTCGGGCACCAGGGCGCGGGTGTTGTAGGTGCAGGCCTGCACGGCGCCGTAGGCGCCTGCGGTCATGATGGCGAGGAGGTCGCCCGGCGCGGGCTCGGGCAGCGCGCGGTCGAGCGCGAGGTAGTCGCCGCTTTCGCACACCGGGCCGACGACGTCGGCTATGAAAGCAGGCGCATTCGGCGCGGGCTGCTTGACGGGCAGGATGTCGTGATGCGCCTCGTAGAGCGTCGGGCGGATCAGGTCGTTCATCGCGGCGTCGATGATGACGAAGTTCTTGGCCTCGCCATGCTTCACATAGATCACCTTGGCGACGAGGATGCCGGCATTGCCGACGATCATGCGGCCGGGCTCGAACATCAGGGTGCAGCCGAGATTGTGGCTGACGCGCTTGACCATGGCGGCATAGGCCGCCGGCTCCGGCGGCACCGCGCGGTCCATGTGATAGGGAATGCCGAGGCCGCCGCCGAAATCGACATGGGAGATGTCGTGGCCGTCGGCGCGCAGGGTCTGCACGAACTCGGTGAGGATGCGGAACGCCGTCTCCATCGGGCCGAGATCGGTGATCTGGCTGCCGATATGGACGTCGACGCCGGTGACCTTGATGCCCGGCATCTTCGCCGCGCGGGCATAGACGCGGCGGGCGTGCTCCAGCGGAATGCCGAACTTGTTTTCCGACTTGCCGGTCGAGATTTTGGCGTGGGTGCCGGCATCGACATCGGGGTTGACGCGCACGGAGATGCGGGCGGTGTGGCCGGTCTCGACCGCGAGGCGCGCCAGCAGATCGAGCTCGGGCTCGGACTCGATGTTGAGGCAGTGGATGTCGGCCGCGAGCGCGGCGCGCAGCTCGGCCTCGGTCTTGCCGACGCCGGAGAACACGATCTTGCGCGAGGGGATGCCGGCCGCCAGCGCGCGCTTCAATTCACCGCCGGAGACGACGTCGGCGCCGGCGCCGAGTTTCGCCAGCGTGCGCAGCACCGACTGGTTGGAGTTGGCCTTCATCGCGTAGCAGATCAGCACGTCCTGGCCGGTGAAGGCGTCCGCGAACACGCGGTAGTGCCGCTCCAGGGTCGCGGTGGAGTAGCAGTAGAACGGCGTGCCGACGGTGGCGGCGAGTGAGGTGAGATTGACGGCCTCGGCGTGCAGCACGCCGTCGCGGTAGTCGAAATGATTCATGGGTCTGATCCGCGCACGGGGCCGCGAGAAGGTGGATTGTGGCGGCGAATTGCCGGGAAATGAGCGGGAATGTCAATTGAAGCTGCCGTCCTCGCCGAGGCACAGATGCCGCGCCGTCCGGGCCTCATGGTTCGAGACGCGCCGCGCGCGGCGCTCCTCACCATGAGGGTGGAGATCTCGCCGGGGGCCAGGTCGCGCCACAAGTTCAGTCCTCGTCCTGAGGAGCCCGCCGGAGGCGGGCGTCTCGAAGGACGGTGGCGGCCTAGGTGCCTGCGCAGGCGTCGGTCGGATGCGATCTCCCCCGGAGAAGGGGTGGTGCCCGTCGCGGGCGCGTCAGCCGCTATTTGCTGTCGAGCAGCGGGTCGAGGATGAAGGGTTTCTTCTGGCCGCGGGTGGCGGCGGGGGCGGCGTCGGCGCCGTAGCCGGAGTTGAACAGGCCAGGCTTGTTCGCAGCTTCCGTCGCGGTGTCGGCGGGAGCGGCCGACATCTGCGGCGCCGGCGGGGAATTCGCCGGCAGGTCCAACGGGCCCTTGCGCCCGCAGGCGGCGAGCAGAAGGGCTGCGGCGCCCACGACGAGGAGGGCGCGGGCTACGGACAGCGGACGGCGACTGCGATTCACGTGTGAGATCCCCATGCGGGCGGCACCATACAGAGATTGCCCCGATGTGGCGAGTGCCGGAGTGCCACGCCAAGCCGGTCAAATTTCGGACAGCAGCCCTACTTTCGCTGTTTTTCCAGCCGCTTCAGCCAGGCTTTGGCCTGCGCGGCCACGTTCTTCGGCGCGGTGCCGCCGAAGCTGGTACGGCTCTTCACGGAGGACTCGACCGAGAGCACGCCGAGCACCTCGGCTGATATTTTCGGCTCGACCTCCTGCATCGCCTGCAGCGGCAGCTCGTGCAGCGCGACGCCCTGCTTGGAGGCGAGCGCGACGATCCGCCCCGTGACGTGGTGGGCCTCGCGGAACGGCATCTTCAGGGTGCGGACCAGCCAGTCGGCGAGGTCGGTCGCCGTCGCATAGCCCTCGCCGGCGGCGGCCTTCATCCGGGCCTCGTCCGGGACGAGGTCGAGCGCCATGCCGGTCATGGCGCGGATGGCGAGCGACAGCGCCGCGAACGCCTCCATCGCGCCCTGCTTATCCTCCTGCATGTCCTTCTGATAGGCGAGCGGCAGGCCCTTCATCACGATCAGCAGCCCGTTCAGCGCGCCGACGACGCGGCCGGTCTTGGCGCGGACCAGCTCGGCGGCGTCGGGATTGCGCTTCTGCGGCATGATCGAGGAGCCGGTGGTGAACTTGTCCGACAGCTTGATCAGGCCGACCAAAGGCGAGGTCCAGATCACGATCTCCTCGGCGAAGCGCGACAGGTGCACGGCGCAGATCGAGGCGGCCGACAGGGTCTCCAGCACGAAATCGCGGTCGGACACGGCGTCCAGCGAATTGGCCATCGGGCGCTCGAAGCCGAGCGCCTCGGCGGTGGCGTGGCGGTCGATCGGGAACGAGGTGCCGGCGAGCGCGGCAGCCCCCAGCGGCGATTCATTGAGGCGCTTGCGGGCGTCGAGGAAGCGGCCGCGGTCGCGCCCGGCCATCTCGACATAGGCCAGCAGGTGGTGGCCGAAGGTGACCGGCTGCGCGGTCTGCAGATGGGTGAAGCCGGGCATGACCGTGCCGGCGTAATCGAGCGCGCGGGTCGCGAGCGCGTGCTGGTAGGCGGCCAGCGCGGCGTCGATGTCGTCGATGGTGTCGCGCACGAACAGGCGGAAGTCGGTTGCAACCTGGTCGTTGCGCGAGCGCGCGGTGTGCAGGCGGCCCGCGGCCGGGCCGATCAGCTCGCTGAGCCGGCTCTCGACATTCATGTGAATGTCTTCCAGCGCCCGCTTGAACTCGAACGAACCCTTGGTGATCTCTGACAGAATCGTGTCTAGACCCTTGCCGATATTTTTCGCATCAGTCGCGGTGATGATGCCCTGGGCGGCGAGCATGGCGGCATGCGCCTTGGAAGCGGCAATGTCCTGTGCGTAGAGGTGGCGATCGACGTCGATCGAGACGTTGATGTCCTCCATGATCGCGTCGGGACGCTCCGAGAACCGTCCGCCCCACATCTTGTTGCTCATGCCTGAACCGCTTCTTAGACCTTGCTGACCGCCATGGGATGGGACACGCCGTCCGGCGCCGCCCCGAAACTCGCGCTCCTGATAGCCGCAACCGACCCGAGATGACAAACGATAAGCCTGACCCGTCCCCTGCCCGCCCCGCCCGCTCGCGCCGGACGCTGCTCGCGGCCAGTGCCGTCGCGGTCGTCGCCGCGGCCGGCATCGCCGCGGTGGCCTTTGGCGGATTGCTGAAGGGACGGCCGTCGGGCGACCAGGCGTGCCAGGCGGCGGTCGCCACCGCCAAGCGGATCGCGCCGCTGATCAAGGGCGAGGTGGCGGCGCTGACGGCGGCAACAGTGCCGCTGCGGCTGCCGGATCTCGCCTTCGAGGACGCCGCAGGCGCGTCGAAGAAGCTGTCGGATTTCCGCGGCAAGACGGTGTTATTGAACCTCTGGGCGACATGGTGCGTGCCGTGCCGCAAGGAGATGCCGGCGCTGGACTCGCTGCAGGCCAGGCTCGGCAGCGACGCCTTCCAGGTGGTCGCGGTCAACATCGATACCCGCGATCCGGACAAGCCGAAGGCGTTCCTCAACGACGCCAAGCTGACGCAGCTCGCCTATTTCAGCGACCAGAAGGCCAAGGTGTTCCAGGACCTGAAGGCGGTCGGCCGCGCGCTGGGCATGCCGACCTCGGTGCTGGTCGACGGCAATGGCTGCGAGATCGCCACCATCGCCGGCCCCGCCGAATGGGACAGCGCCGACGCGATCAAGCTGATCCAGGCGGCGACGACGAAGGCGGCCGCGGGACTGTAACCAGAGATATCAGGCGGCGATGTTGAGGTTGCCGCCGACGCCGGGGCCGGCATTGGCGAGCGACAATGTCTGCTGCGCGCCGCCGAGCAGCGTCATGACCGCATCCTTCTGGGCGTTCAGGTTCTGCTTCATCACGGACGTCGCGACCTGCTGCTGAATCGCACCCGTCTGCTGCGCCATGACCGCAGCCACCAAGCTCATATCCATACGCGCTTACCTCTCTGGGGCACACGCTAGCCGAGGAGGCTTAACGAAGCGTATCGAGGGAGCCGCGGTGGCGGGAAATCTAGCGCGTCGGCACCGGCTTGGGGCCGCGATAGTCGTAGAAACCGCGCTGCGTCTTGCGGCCGAGCCAGCCGGCCTCGACGTATTTCACCAGCAGCGGACACGGCCGGTATTTGGAGTCCGCCAGCCCCTCGTGCAGCACCTGCATGATGGACAGACAGGTATCGAGACCGATGAAATCGGCAAGCTCCAGCGGGCCCATCGGGTGATGCGCGCCGAGCTTCATCGCCGCATCGATCGCCTCGACGTTCCCGACGCCCTCATACAGCGTGTAGATCGCCTCGTTGATCATCGGCAGCAGGACGCGGTTGACGATGAACGCCGGGAAATCCTCGGAGACGGCGACCTGCTTGCCGAGCCGCCCGACGAACTCCTTGGCCGCCTCGAAGGTGGCGTCGTCGGTGGCGATGCCGCGGATCAGCTCCACCAGCTCCATCAGCGGAACCGGGTTCATGAAATGGATGCCGATGAAGCGCTCGGGGCGGTCGGTGCAGGCGGCGAGCCGGGTGATCGAGATCGACGAGGTGTTGGAGGCGATGATTGCCTCCGGCTTCAGCACCGCGCACAGATCGTGGAAGATCTTGCGCTTGACGTCCTCCTTCTCGATCGCCGTCTCGATGACGAGATCGCAATCGGCCAGGCCGTCGAGGGTTTCGGTGATCGAGATATGGCCGAGCGCCTGATTGCGGGCCTCCTCGGAGATGACCTTCTTGGCGACCTGACGGGTCAGGTTGCCGTTGATGGTGGCCATGCCCGACTTCAACCGGTCGGCAGTGACGTCGTTGAGCACCACGTCGAGCCCGGCCAGCGCGGCGACATGCGCGATGCCGTTGCCCATCTGTCCTGCGCCGATCACACCGAGCTTGTTGATCTGAGCCATGTTGTCATCCACCCGGACGGCACGCCTGCTGCGCCCGTCCATGCCCTTGGAAGTGAGAACACCGGCCGCCGCGGTCCCATGCGGCCGGTGCCAGCAGCGTTATTTGCCGAGCTTGCCGAGCGCCTCGGTCAGCTCGGGGACCGCCTGGTAGAGATCGGCCACTAGGCCGTAATCAGCCACCTGGAAGATCGGCGCGTCCTCGTCCTTGTTGATCGCGACGATCACCTTGGAGTCCTTCATGCCGGCCAGATGCTGAATGGCGCCTGAAATGCCGACCGCGACATAGAGCTCCGGCGCCACGACCTTGCCGGTCTGGCCGACCTGCCAGTCGTTCGGCGCGTAGCCTGCGTCGACCGCGGCACGCGAGGCGCCGACGCCGGCGCCGAGCTTGTCAGCCAGCGGCTCGATGTATTTGGCGAAGTTCTCGCGGCTCTGCATCGCGCGACCGCCGGAGACGATGATCTTGGCCGAGGTCAGCTCGGGACGGTCGCTCTTGGCGACCTCCTCGCCGACGAAGGTCGACAGCGCCGGATCGCCGGCCGCCGCGACGGTCTCGACCGACGCGCTGCCACCCTCGCCTGCCGCGGCGAAGGTCGAGGTGCGCACGGTGATGACCTTCTTGGCGTCCTTCGACTTCACGGTCTGGATGGCGTTGCCGGCATAGATCGGCCGCTCGAACGTATCGGGCGCGACGACCTTGATGATCTCCGACACCTGCATCACGTCGAGCAGCGCCGCGATACGCGGCATCACGTTCTTGAAGCGCGAGGTCGCGGGCGCAACGATCGCGTCGTAGTTCGCGGCGAGCTTGACGACGAGGTCGGCGAGCGGCTCGGCGAGATCGTGCGTGTACGCCGCGTCGTCGGCCAGCAGCACCTTCTTGACGCCGGCGAGCTTGGCGGCGGCATCCGCCGCGCCCTTGGCGCCCTGGCCCGCGACCAGCACGTCGACATCGGCGCCGAGGGCAGTGGCCGCCGTCAGCGCCTTGTTGGTCGCGTCCTTGATCCCGGCATTGTCGTGTTCGGCAATCAGCAGCGTGGCCATCAGAGCACCCCCGCCTCGGTCTTGAGTTTGTTGACGAGCTCGGCGACGTCCTTGACCTTGACGCCGGCCTTGCGGCCCGCCGGCTCGGTGGTCTTGAGCACCTCGAGCCGCGGCGTGAGATCGACGCCGGTGTCGGCGGCGGTCTTCTCGGCGATCGGCTTCTTCTTCGCCTTCATGATGTTCGGCAGCGACGCATAGCGCGGCTCGTTGAGGCGCAGGTCGGTGGTGACGATCGCCGGCCCCTTCAGCTTCACGGTCTGCAGGCCGCCATCGACCTCGCGGGTGACCTTGAAGTCGGAGCCGTCGACCTCGAGCTTGGAGGCGAAGGTCGCCTGCGCCCAGCCGAGCAGCGCCGCCAGCATCTGGCCGGTCTGGTTCGAGTCGTCGTCGATCGCCTGCTTGCCGAGGATGATCAGGCCCGGCTGCTCCTCCTGGGCGACGGCCTTGAGGATCTTGGCGACCGCCAGCGGTTCCACGTTGCCCTCGGCCTTGACCAGGATGCCGCGGTCCGCGCCCATCGCGAGCGCCGTGCGGATCGTCTCCGAGGCCTGCGCGGGGCCGATCGAGACCACCACCACCTCGGTCGCCTTGCCGGCTTCCTTCAGCCGCAGCGCTTCCTCGACGGCGATCTCGTCGAACGGATTCATCGACATCTTGACGTTGGCGAGCTCAACGCCCGATCCGTCGCTCTTGACGCGGACCTTGACGTTGTAATCGACCACCCGCTTGACCGGCACCAGAACCTTCATCGATCCTCTTTCGCTCTAAATTGTCCGGGGTTGACCTTTCGGGCGCGGAACCTAAAGCCCCCATCCCCCCCGGTCAACGCGCGACGGGCGAAAAAACGCAGGCCCGCACGCCGCCGGGTTAACGGTTTTGCCCGGGCACCCACAACACGTCGCCGGCGCCGTTCCGGTTCGCGGCCCGGCTCGCCACGAACAGGAAATCCGACAACCGGTTCATATAACGAATGGCGGCCTCGCTGACCGGCTCGTCGGGCTTGCCGGCGAGCTCCGTCATGATCCGTTCCGCCCTGCGGCAAATGGTACGCGCCACATGCAGATGCGCCGCCGCCGCGGTTCCCCCGGGCAGCACGAACGACGTCAGCGGCGAGAGCCGTTCGTTCAGCGTATCGATGTCACGCTCCAGGCGGTCGACCTGGCTGGCGACGACGCGCAGCCGCTCCGCCTTGCCCTCGCGCTGCGGCACGGCCAGATCGGCGCCGAGGTCGAACAGATCGTTCTGGATCAGGCCGAGCATCGCATCGATCTCGGGCGCATCGGCCAGATGCAGCCGGACCACGCCGATCGCAGCGTTGGTCTCGTCGACGGTTCCATAGGCGGAGACGCGCAGATCGTACTTGGGACGGCGCTCGCCATTGCCGAGCGCGGTCGTGCCGTCGTCACCGGTCCGCGTGTAGATGCGATTCAGGACCACCATGCTGCTTCTCAACGTCCGTTTCTCGACGCCTCGGCGTCTCGGTCTCAGCGCCCCATCGCCCAGATCGCCGCCATGGCAATGACGACCGCGACGAACTGCAGGATCACCCGCCAGCGCATCAGCTTCTGCGACAGGTTCGGCGAGCCGCCGCGCGTCATGTTGACGAGGCCGAGAAACAGCACAAGGGCGACCGCGCCGACGGCGATGGGAAGGATGAATTTACCGAGAAGTGAAGCCATCGGGGCTAGATAACACCGCAGACGCAAGAGCGCCATGGCGGATCCGCGCGGCCGGCGCTGCAACTTCTGGCTTTTGGACCCGTAATATCGGATTGTACAAACCAAGTTTCTTTTGCGGAGTGCAGGGACAGGTGAAGGCGCTTCGCTACATCTTCCACGTCGTCATGGACGCGTTCTACACCTTCCTCGCCGACGACGGCTGGGCGATCGCCAGCCATATCGCGCTGTCGACGCTGATGGCGCTGTTTCCGTTCCTGATCGTCCTGACCTCGCTCGCCGGCTTTCTCGGCTCCAAGGACCTGGCCGACCAGGCCGCCACCCTGATGCTCGAGACCTGGCCGGCGCAGGTGGCGGATGCGCTGACCGGCGAGATCCACGACGTGCTGACCACGACCCGGACCGATGCGCTGACCATCGGCGCCGTGCTCGCGGTCTACTTCGCCTCGAACGGCGTCGAGGCGCTGCGGGTCGCGCTCAACCGCGCCTATGGCGTGATCGAGCAGCGCCGCTGGTACTGGCTGCGGCTGGAATCGATCGGCTACACCCTGGTCGCCGCGTTCACGGCGCTGGCGATGTCGTTCCTGATCGTGCTCGGCCCGCTGATGCTGGCCACAGCCCGGCGCTATTTGCCGCTGGCGGTCGAAGCCAACGAGCGCTTCGTCAACCTGTCGCGCTACGGCATCACCATCAGCGCGCTGATCGTCGCGCTGTTCATCCTGCACGCCTGGCTGCCGGCGGGCCGGCGCAGCTTCATGCAGATCGTGCCCGGCATCGTCTTCACCTTCGTCGCCTCGCTGGTGTCGGGCATCGTGTTCGGCCAGTATCTGGCGCGCTTCGCCAACAACTACGTCACGATGTATGCGGGGCTCGCATCGGTGATCATCGCGCTGGTGTTCCTGTATTTCATCGCCGCGATTTTCGTGTATGGCGGCGAGTTGAACGCCTCGATCATCAAGTCGCGGCTGCCGCGCGGCGTATCGCTCCAAGAAGCGCAGTCGCTAGAGCCCGCGGCGAAACGGGCTTGAGCAGGAACGCGTCCGCGCCGGCAGCGCGCGAGGCCGCCTCGTCCTCGCCGCGTCCGGACACGCCGATGATCGGGATAGTCCCTTGGGGCGCGTCCAGCTTGCGAATGCGAGCAATCGCCTCGACGCCGTTGATGCCGGGCAGCACCATGTCCATCAGCACCGCATCGTAATTGCCGGCCGCGATCCGCTCCGGCGCCGCCTCGCCACGGCCGATGAACTCGGCCTGGTGGCCGAGCTCGTTGAGGATGGTGTTGAGCACCACGCGGCCGAACGGATTGTCCTCGACCCCGAGGATGCGCAACGGCCTGGTCGGCGCCAGGGTCACGCCATTCTCCGATCCGCCCGCCGCGGTGTGCGGCGCGGCCGCAACGGTCAGCGTCACGGTCAGCGTGAAGGTCGTGCCGCCGCCTTCATGCGGCGCCACGGCGACGTCGCCCCCCATCGCGCGCGCCAGCTGCCGGACCGAGGACAGGCCGAGGCCGGCGCCGCCGAAGCGCGAGGCGATCGAGACATTGGCTTGGCTGAACGGGCGGAACAGCCGCTTGATCTCCTTCAGGGTCAGGCCGATGCCCGAATCCGAGACGTGGAAGGCGATCGCGGCGCGGCCCCTGTTCGCGCCTCGGCCTGCGCTCGTGCTCGGCTTGCCGCGACCGCCGCGACGTGCGGGAACGACCTCCAGCGCGACGCCGCCCTGCTCGGTGAACTTCACCGCATTGTCGATCAGGTTCTCCAGCGCAGCGCGCAGCCGCACGGGATCGCCGAACACGAGTCCCGGCAAGTCGTCGGAGACGTGGACCTTGACATCCAGCCCCTTGGCGGCGGCGCGGCCCGACAGCGAGTCTCCGGCGGCCCGCGCCAGCACGCGCAGATCGAACAGATCCTCACGCAGCAGCGCGCCGGCGGTCTCGTCCTTGGCGGCATCGACGAACAGGGTGGCGAGGCTCGACAGATGCTCCGCGCCGGCCTTGATCGTATCGACCCAGCGCCGCTCGCGCTCGCCGAGCTCGGAGGTGGCAAGCAGGTCGCTGATGGCGAGAATGCCTGTCAGCGGCGTCCGCACCTCATGGGCGAACACCGCCAGCGCGGCTTCGACGACCCCTGGTGATCCGGCGCCAGCCCTGGGCACTGACTTCGCGGCTTCGGGCTTCCTCACTCCGGACTTGGCCGCGCTTCGCCGGCTCCCCGCCATCGCCGTGACCTGAGGAACGTGCTTCTTGAGCGGTCGCGCCTTGGCGCGCTCCTTAGCCGGCGCCGCCTTCGCGGCCTTGGTCTTCGGCGTTTGTGTCTTCGGCGCTTGTGCTGCGGGCGACGGCATCCTGACGGATGTCGTCCTGGAGGACGCCTTTTCAGCGGGCGCTCTGGACGCGCCGGCGGGCCTGGGCGCAGCCGGCTTGGCCGGTCGGGCCCGACGCCCCGTACTCATCTTCCGAACGCGCTTCATCATGGCCCCTGTGACATGAACTCCGAAAAACGAAGGGGCACTTGTACTGTCATGTCTCGTCGTGCCGCTTTCGATTGAAGCTCCCGATTACCCGCGCCATTGAGCAGCATGGCACGGTCGTTTCCGGGTGTCACGATGCCCCGGAGGTTGTCCCCGCCGGAAACATTCGGAGATATCAGGGCTGCGGACAGGACACGGCTAGACCATGCCGATCCTGTGTCGGATTTCCGTCGGCGAGACGCCTTCCGCGCGCAAGGCGCGCAATCCCGTCGCCTGGGTGGACTTGGACAGCTTGTGGCCCTGCGCGTCGCGAATCAGTTGGTGATGCCGATAGGCCGGGGCCGGCAGGCCGAGCAGGACCTGCAGCAGCCGGTGGACGCTCGTGGCATGAAACAGGTCCTGTCCACGCACCACCTCCGTCACCCCCTGCAGGGCGTCGTCGATCACGACGGAGAGGTGATAGCTGGTCGGCGTCTCCTTGCGCGCCAGAATCACATCCCCCCAGGCCTCCGGCCTTGCTTCGACCCTGCCACTCTCGCCCGAAGGCCCGGCGCCGTGCTCGTCCCAGGCCGCCCGGCCCGCGCGCGCGACCGCAGCGACCATGTCGAGCCGCAAGGCATAGGGCGCGCCGCCGGCCATCAGTGCCGCACGGCGCGCTCCGGAGAGCGAGGTCGCGGTCCCCGGATAGAGCGGCGCGCCATCCGGATCGCACGGCCACCTCCCCTCTGCATCCCGTTGCGCGACCATCCGCGCGACCTCGGCCCGGCTCTCGAAGCTCGGATAGACCAGCCCCATGCCCTGCAGCCGCTCCAGCGCAGCGCGATACTCGGCGAGGTGCTCCGATTGCCGCCGCACCGGCTGCTCCCAGGTGATGCCGAGCCAGGCGAGGTCCTCATAGATCGCCTGCTCGAACTCGGGGCGGCAGCGGGTCGGGTCGATGTCCTCGATGCGCAGCAGCAAGCGGCCGCCGCTCCGCTGCGCGCATTGGAAGTTCAACAGCGCCGAAAAAGCGTGGCCGAGATGCAGATAGCCGTTGGGGCTGGGGGCGAATCGGAAAACGGGTGGCATGTCATCTCGTCCTTGCCGGACTTGAGCTGGCGTGGTCCGACGATCATTCTTCGCCGGCTCGTTCGATCCGAGATGGATACGCGGGTCAAGCCCGCGCATGACAATGGAAAAGGTCGCACTGAGATGACCCTTCACCTCGACAGCCAGGACATCCTCGAGGATGCGATCCGCGACCTGGTGAAGCAGGACGCGCGGCTGGCGCCGATCCTCGCCGCCGCCGGCATGCCGGCGCTGCGGCGGCGCGAGCCAGGCTTTGCCGGGATCGCGCACATCGTCTGCGGCCAGCAACTGTCGACCGCCAGCGCGGCCGCGATCTGGGGCCGGCTGCAGGCGGCATTCGATCCGTTCGATGCCGACGCCATCCGCCGCGCCCGCGCCGACCGGCTGGGACGGCTCGGTCTCTCTGCGGCCAAGATCAAGACGCTGAAGCACATCGCGCGCGAGCTTGGCGCCGGGCGGCTCAATCTCGACGTGCTCGCCAATGAGGACGCCGATGCGGCCCACGCCACCTTGACGACCCTGCCCGGCATCGGACCGTGGACCGCCGACGTCTACCTGCTGTTCTGCCTCGGCCATGGCGATGCCTGGCCGGCCGGCGACCTCGCCGTGCAGGAGGCGGTCAAGGTCGGGCTCGGCCTTGCGGCGCGGCCTACGGCCAAGCAGATGATGCCGCTGGCCGAATCGTGGCGCCCGCTGCGCGGCGCGGCGGCGCACCTGTGGTGGAGCTATTACCGCGTGGTCAAGAAGCGCGAGGGCGTCATCGCATCGGCGAACTAACAACTCCGGTGAACGCCGTTTCAAACAAAGTTGGGGTTGCAAAACGGTCATCGATGTCGGCCAGGATCGCACCACGACGCACATCATCGCATGGCCGGGGTCTTCATCATGCAATCGTCCGATTTCATCGTCGCACGCAGCGATCTGCAGCAGTGCAAGACGATCGTCACCGAGCTTCCCGATGGCGACGCGCTTCCCGCCGAGGCGCTGCTGGTGAAGGTCGACCGCTTCGCCTTCACCGCCAACAACATCACCTACGCGCTGCTCGGCGAGCAGTTGAAATATTGGCAACTGTTTCCTGCGCCCGACGGCTTCGGCATCATTCCCGTGTGGGGCTTCGGCGACGTGATCGCCTCCCGCCATCCTGCCGTCGCGGAAGGCGAGCGCCTGTTCGGCTACTTCCCGATGGCGACGCATCTCGTCATCGAGGCCGCCGACGTCGGCAAGCGCGGCCTGCGCGACGCGGCCGCACACCGGCAGGGCGTCGCGCCGGTCTACAACGCCTATGCGCGGGTCGGCGACGATCCCGCCTTTGCCGGACGGCACGGCGATCATCAGGCCCTGCTGCGCCCGCTGTTCATGCTGTCGTTCCTGGTCGACGACTTCCTCGCCGAACAGGCTCATTTCGGCGCCACAACCGTCATCCTGTCCTCGGCCTCGAGCAAGACCGCGTTCGGACTCGCCTACCTCCTGCATACGCGGCGCAAGGACATCCGCGTGATCGGGCTGACCTCGTCATCGAATGCCGCCTTCGTCCGCTCGCTCGGCTGCTACGACGAGGTCGTGACCTACGACGCGGTCGACATGCTCGACGCGACGTCGCGCGCGGCCTTCGTCGACATGGCCGGCAATGCCAGTCTGCGCGCGGCGCTGCATCGACACTACGGCGACAACCTCGTCTATTCCGGCCGCATCGGCCTGACGCATCAGGACGGCAGCGATGATGTCGAGACGCTTTCCGGCGCCCGGCCCACCTGGTTCTTCGCGCCTGACCAGATCAGGAAGCGCGCCAAGGAATGGGGACCGGGCGGCATCGAGGCGCGGCTCGGCGCGGCGTGGCGGGACTTCGCTCCGCGGCTCGACGGCTGGCTCACGATCGTCGACGGACGCGGTCCCGACGCGGTGCGGCGCGTCTATCTCGACACGTTGCAGGGACGCATTCCGCCGGATCAGGGGCACATGCTCACGATGGCAGCATGAGGCGCTTTCCGCCGGGTGCCGGTCGCGTGTAGCCTTGCGGCAACTTGGATTGCGCGAATTCCCGGAGGCCACCGCATGTCCCCCATTGTCGGTTCTGGCGAGCACAGCTATCGCGTCGTCAAGGACTGGGCCGCTGCCCGAAGGCTGGGCGCTGACCGACGTCGCCTCGGTTGCCGTGGACAGCAAGGACCGTGTCTACGCCTTCAATCGCGGCGCCCATCCGATGATCGTGTTCGACCGCGACGGCAATTTCATCAGGAGCTTTGGCGAGGGCCTGTTCAGCCGCGCCCATGGCCTGTCGATCGACGGCGACGACAATCTGTACTGCACCGATGATGGCGACCACACCGTCCGCAAATTCACTCCGGAAGGGACGGTGCTGCTGACCATCAGCCTGCCGAAGCGTCCGACCCCGTTCATGAGCGGCGAGCCGTTCAACCGCTGCACCCACACCGCGCTGTCGCCCTCGGGCGAGATCTATGTCTCCGACGGTTACGGCAATGCGCGGGTCCACAAATACACCCCCGACGGCCGGCTGATCCGCAGCTGGGGCGAGCCGGGCTCCGATCCCGGCCAGTTCAACATCGTTCACAACATCGCGACCGATGCCGACGGCTTCGTCTATGTCGCCGACCGCGAGAACCACCGCGTCCAGATCTTCGACGGCAACGGCCGCTACGAGACGCAGTGGAACAATCTGCACCGGCCCTGTGCGCTGTGTGCCTGCGGCGCCGGGCGCAGGACCTTCATCATCGGTGAGCTCGGTCCGGGCATGCCGGTCAACCTCAACGTCCCCAATCTCGGCCCTCGCCTGACCATCACGGATGCTGGCGGTCAGCGGCTGGCGCGGCTGGGCGGCGAGCACGGTCCGGGGCTGGAAACCGGCCGTTTCCTGGCGCCGCACGGGCTCGCGATCGACAGCCGCGGCGACATCTATGTCGGCGAGGTCGGCGTCACCAATTGGAGCACAAGCTTCCCGGACCGGCCGATGCCCGCCGAGGTCAACATCCACCGCTGCCTGCAGAAGCTGGAGCGTGTCCAGGCCTGACGACGCCTCGCCAGCCAGTTGGGGCGGCGACCGCAGATCTGCGACTGATTTGCAGTGCAGCTGCAAATCGCTCTGCCGCCGTTTTGACGCCTTTCGGGCGCCGCCTCGAAAGACGGGAGAAGCCGTGTCAAGCCATTCTTGGGGCTTCACAATCCCGTCACGCTGCATGTAGTATGTGAGGGCATGCTGCTTCGCAGCCGTTATGGAGGCCAGGAGCGTTACTTGAACGCACATGTCTCGCAAGGCGGTTGGCCGGTGTTGGTGCTGAACGCGGACTTCCGGCCGCTGAGTTATTACCCACTGTCTCTCTGGTCGTGGCAAGACGCGATCAAGGCGGTGTTCCTCGATCGCGTCAACATTGTCGAGTACTACGACAGAGCGATCCGAAGTCCCTCCTTCGAGATCCAGCTGCCCAGCGTGGTTTCGCTGAAATCCTTCGTGAAGCCGACGACGCATCCGGCCTTCACCCGCTTCAACGTCTTCCTCCGCGACCGCTTCGCCTGCCAGTACTGCCACTCCGGCGACGACCTGACCTTCGACCACGTCATTCCCCGCAGCAAGGGTGGCCAGACCACCTGGGAAAACGTCGTCGCCGCCTGCTCGCCCTGCAATCTGAAGAAGGGCAATCTGACCCCGCAGCAGGCCAAGATGTTCCCCAAGCAGGCGCCCTACGCGCCGACCGTCCACCAGCTCCATCGCAACGGCCGGCTGTTTCCGCCGAACTACCTGCACGACAGCTGGCTCGACTATCTCTATTGGGACACCGAGCTCGATCCGTAGCGGATCGGCGCTTTGTCGTCGTCGTTGGACCTCTGTGAAATGGCGGAAGCGCTCGCACGGCCGTGCCGGCTGGGGGTGATCGATGTCCGACGTCGACGACCACCGGCTCGATCGGCCAGACGGCTCGCCGCATGGCTCGGCCGTCCAGCGGTATAATGGGCTGGATTAACCCCACCTTAGGCCCCTGTTCAGCATGCTCCTGCGTCGCCGCGTTGGGCGCCGCCATGGCTGCCCGCTTCCGTCACCGATTCAGCAGGGCCGTCCGTTCCGCGCATGCAGACCGCAATCACCGAGTGCAAAGCGGCGGCGCTCGCGAAAGCCCAGGCAGCGAGCTCGCTGCAGAACATTTCCCTGACGCTGTTCGCCAATGTGGCGATCGCAACGTCGCTGGCGCTGTTACTGTATCTCAGAGAGGGGGGCACGCTCATCTTCTGGTGGCTGGCAGCCGCCATCACCTTCGCGGCGCTCCGCGCTGGATGGGTGTCGTACCTGAAGTCTTCCGGACGGATCGAGCGCGATCCACGGCGCGTGCTGCGCAATCTCACCATCATGGCTTTCGCCAGCGGAGTGCTGTGGGCGATCGTCCCGCTCGCACTGCCGGCCTTCTCCCGCGCGCACAACGTCAACGACGTCGTCTTCATCATGGCCGGCACCACCACCGGCGCCATCATCCAGAGTCTTGCTTATTCGCCGATGGCGATCGCCTTCGGCGCGCCGCTGATGGGCTCGACCGTGTTGCGGATGCTGATCTCGGGCAGCGACGTCGACTACATCGTTGCGGTCGACGTCGCATTCCTGACCTTCATGCTGTTCCGCGCATCGCGGCTCGGCGAGCGCAACTTCATTGCGAGCCAGAATACCGCCATCGAGGCGACGGTGCTGGCGGAATCCGTCGCCGAGGCCAACCACGCCCTGGAGCGCCTGGTTCGCACTGACTCGCTCACCGGGCTCGCCAATCGCAGTCACTTCCGCACCGTGGCCGCCGCGGCCTGCCGTTCCGGACGTGGGGTCGCATTCCTCCTGATCGACGTCGACAACTTCAAGACCATCAACGATACGCGCGGCCACGACGCCGGCGACCGGGTCATCCAGGCCGTGGCCACCCTGCTGCAGTCCGCCTGCCACGCCGACGATCTGCCGGTTCGCCTGGGCGGCGACGAGTTCGTGGTCGTCATGCAGGGTGACGATGTCGCGAGCCGATCCGTCGCACTCGCCGAATGGCTGATGGCCGCCCTCACGCAGCCGCTCGCGATCGCGGGCCAGGTGCTGCCCGTCAGCTGCTCGATCGGCATCGCGGCGCATGCGGAAGGCTCGATCGATCTGGAAGAGCTCTCCGCCCGCGCCGACGTCGCGCTGTATCGCGCCAAGGACGACGGTCGCGGCTGCATGCGCGTGTTCGACGCCAAGATGCAGTCCGAGCTGACGCTGCAGCGCCGGCTCGATGCGGAGCTCCCCGCCGCGCTGGCCCGCCGCGAGCTCCACGTCGAATTCCAGCCCCAGGTCGCGATGGCCACGCAGGAGGTCATCGGGTTCGAGGCGCTGCTGCGCTGGAAGCACCCGAGCGCCGGACTGATCCCGCCGCCGGACATCGTGTCCGCGGCGATCCGATTGCGCCTGTCCGGCCAGCTCACGGAGTTCGTGGGCGAGCGCGTCTGCGCGTTCCTGCGCGCGCTCGACCGCAAGAAGGCGCACGGCATCCGGGTATCGATCAACGTCTCGCCGCGGGAATTCCCGCTTCACTCGCCAGCGCAGACCCTCAAGACCGTCTCCGAGCGCTACGGCGTCGATCCCCACCGGATCGAGATCGAGGTGACCGAAGAGGCGATGTTCGATCCCAAGCGCTGCGCCGACGAATTGAAGCTGATCGACCAATACGGCTTTGGTCTTGCGATCGACGATTTCGGCGTCGGCCATTCCTCGATTGCCAACCTGATGGCGGTCGAGATCGACACCATCAAGGTCGACCGCTCCTTCATCCACGGCATCGCCAGCAATCGACGGGATCAGCAGCTCGTCGCCGCCATCACCGCGGTGGCGCTGCCGCTCGGCCACCGCATGATCGCCGAGGGCGTCGAGAGCGAGGCGGATGCCGAGTGCCTTCGCATGCTCGGCTGCTCCTATGGACAGGGCTGGCTGTATGGCAAGCCGATGAAGGAGGACGACGCCATCGCGTGGCTCGTCCAGCATCGCAGCGGTGCTGCTGCCGCGGTCGAGCGCTTGCCGCGCAGCGCGTAGGTGCGGCGCGGACGTCGCGCTCACGGATGGACCAGCACATCGGCAAGACCATGGGCAAGGCTCGGTCCGAAGGCGCCGGCCCACGCGGCGGCGATGACGAGGACGAGTCCGGGGACGAGACGCAGGGCGAAGGACGACCCACCGCTGGTCCACGCCACCACGATCTTGCTGATCGTGTTCGTCGACAGCGCCGCGAGCACCGGAGCCACGGCATCGGCCGCGCTGATCTTGCCCGATGCGGCGAGCGCAGCCGCGGCCGCCGCCGGCGCATGGGTATCGACGAGACCGGCGACGGCGGCGCTCGCCACCAGGCCGGCTTCGCCGAACGCCTCGCGCAACGCGGCCGACAGCACCAACACCGCAGAGATCGTCAGCGCCAGCAACAGCGCGCCCGGCAGGCTGAAGGCGTGTCCGGGCGGCAGATCGGCGGAGCCGCTCTGCCGCAAGCCGACGATCGTGAAGATCGCACCGTAGATCGCCGCCGCCGCGCCGGCACATAGCAGCGGAACCAGCAGCGCCTGCAGCGCCGGCAGGCTGGTGACGGCCAGCACCGCGGCGAGCTGAGCGATGGTCGCGACGGTCGACAATGTCGCGCCCGCAGCCGCGGCACCGCCGAGCTCCGGCGCCTTGCGCGCCCGCGCGCCCATCGCGCCGATCGTGGCCGTGCTGGAGACGAAGCCCGAGGCGAAGCCGGACACGGCGAGCCCGCCGCGTGCGCCGAGCAGACGCATCGAGACATGTCCGGCGGCACCGATCGCCATCATCAGGACGACGAGCGTCCAGATGCCGCGCAGATTGAGCGCGCCGTACGGACCGATCGGCTGATCCGGGAGCAGAGGCAGCACGACCAGCGTGGCCGCGGCAAAGATCAGGCCGTCCTTGAGCTCGCTCTCGCTGAGCACCGAACGGACGAAGTCGTGCAGCACCGGCCGGGCCGCCAGCAGCACCGCCAGCACGACGGCGACGCCCGCCGCCAGAGCAGGTTGCTCGGTGGCGAGGCCGCCGAGCAGGACGGTCAGGATCAGCGCCGCCTCCGAGGTCAGTCCCGGATCGTCGCTGCGCGAACGCCAATAGGCGATCGCCGTGAGGACCATGATTCCAGCGGTGACGATGGCCAGCAGCACCTTGCCGCCGATCAGCATGCTCACCGCGCCGGCCAGCGAGGCGACGGCAAAGGTCCGCAAGCCCGCGGGCGAGCGCCCGGGCCCTTCGCCCTTGCGACGCTCGCGCTCCAAGCCGATCAGCAATCCGATGCCGAGCGCGACGACGATCGCGATGATCCCAGGATTGAGGCTCATGACATCCGGCATCGACATGGTCCTGAATCACATCGCCGGGTCGACGCCGGGGACCATCGGGAAACATGATACATCGGGCTGACAGTTCCTTCCCGGCCGGCTCAAGGCGCGACGAACGCGCTGACGATCATCAGCATACACGTGATGAGACCGAGCGCAGGGACCCATAGCGGCACCCGCACATGGGCGGCATCCGATCCAATGCGCCGGATGCGAATACGAAGCAGGCACAGGTTGACGATGGCAAAGATCGTCAGCGTCGCGAGCGAGGTGCCTTCCGCCAGCCGCTCCAGCGGGAAGGCCAGCGCGAGAACCGCGACCGCCAGCATGACGAGCCCGGTTGCGATCAGCGGCGTTCCGGTGCGCGGATCGACGCGGCCGGCGATGCGCGGCAGGTCGCCCTGCCCCGCCATGCCATAGACGACGCGGGCCGTCATCGTCATCTGGGCGAGAATGGTGTTGAGCGTGGACACGATCGCGATCGCATTGAAGGTGGCCGGACTGATGCCCGCTACGGCATTGAACACCACGCTGAGCGGCGCGGAAGAGGCCGACAGCGTGCCCGGCGGCACGGCGGTCACCGCAATCGCTGCAATCAGCACATAAAGCACCGTGGTGATCAGCAGCGTGAGCGCCATCGCCCACGGAATGCTTCGCTGCGGGCTCTTGGCCTCTTCCACGACGTTGGCGAGGTCCTCGAAGCCAACGAAGGCGAAGAACGCGAGTAGGCCGGCGAACGTGATGCCTGAGAGAACGCCGAGATCGAGCGGCGGCGGCGTCAGCAAGGCAGGGCCGAACGCGACGCCGGAGTGAACGGCCGAAACGACGATCCACACCAGTCCGCCGGTCTCGATCAAGGTCAGCAGTCCGGCGAGCATCACCGATTCGAGAATGCCCCAGGACGCGACCATGCCGAGCGCGACCACGATTGCCATCGCGATCAACGGCGTCGGCAGATCGATCAGTTGCCGGATGTAGCCGGCGCCGCCGAGCGTCACCGCGGCCGCCGCGATGATGCCGGTGGCGAGCCGCAGCGTGCCGACCGCCGTCGACAACAGCCGCGACTTGAATGCCGCGCGGGCATAGGCGGCTTCGCCGGCGCTCACGGGATAGCGGGTCGCAAGCTCGGCATAGGAGGCGGCGGTGAACGCCATCACGAACGCCGCCAGCGCAAAGGCCCAGGAGGAATGGACTCCTGCATGACCGGCGACCGCGCCGATCAGGACGTAGATGCCGGCTCCGACGGTTACGCCCGTGCCATAGAGGACCAGCAGCGGCAGTCCGAGCCGCCGCCGCAAGCCAGATGGAGGCACGATTGGATCTTGCGGCACCACGACGTCCATTCTTGATCACAACGAACAACAGAGTTGTAGGGGCTTAAGGGAGCAAGCGCGAGCGCTCTTGATCCCGGTCAATCCGGGACACGCGCCGGACGCTGCGAGCCGTGACATTCGGCCGCCTGTCAGCACAACGCGCTTCGTCGAAGCAGTCGCGCCGGGCAACACTCAGGCCGACAAGGCGTCGCGACGGGTCTTCATCAGGCGATCCTCCGATGACATGCGCCCGCGCTCTCGCGGCGCAATCCGCCCGAGCCATGCTGATCGAACGCCCTCTCCGCAAGCGAGAGGGTGCAGGGAAGACCGAGCCTCGGCTGAAGCCCGTCGCCCCCATGCGACAAGACAGAAGCTGCCGAGCAGCGCCCCCCGACGCCAATTGAGTCGGACAGGAACGATGCGCAGCTACTCTTTCTCCTCTAAGGGCGGGCTGAGTAGCGGCGCGGCGCGTTGCGGCGAGGTCGATTCGAGCAAGGGGAAGCTTCGTTGACCAACCAACCCAAACACATTGGGATCTTTTCCGAAGCGGTTTGGATCGCTGCATATCAAACCCAACACATGAGAGAACATTGGGTCCTTGGCAAAGATTACCTCACCGGACTTACCAGTTTGCACGTATAGGCCCAGCTTTCGAAGACGCTCAAATCCCGCAACGAACTGGTCGTACGAAAAATGCTCATCTTCAGATGCTATTACAAACCTAACCAACCTATCTACACCATGAACTCCATTGGCACCTATCTTAAAGATCGCCCTCAAAACAAAACGAAGCTCAAGACTCTTTCGAAGTTCGACTTCAACGTCACGAATTCGCTTGTTGCACCTGCTCAAATTTTCCTGCAACATTAACTCGGCTTGGCTAACAGCCACTGTCGGCGACACCCTAACTCTCCTTCCCGGATTGCTTTCATCAAGAACCTTCTCACATATTCGAACACCCAGCTCATTGATGTACTTTGGCATACCATCGGCTGCCTCATAGAACGCCATCTCCAAGCTATCAGCCTCACCCTTAGTTATAAGCTTACTCCTAAGCAACGACCTCGGATTGTCAAAATCCAAACGATCGAAGCCGTCATTTAGATAATTCCAAACCTCGCGATCGTTTCCGAATGAAGCGACTGGCAACTCTGCGAGCCTGCCGTCGAGCCCCTCATCAGCCTGGTATAGACGAGCAAAGGTATCACCAGTTCCAATTATGATGCACTTCGGGACTGGCCGTGTAGTCAGCCGTTTGCAAAGGTCTGCGATCGCTTGAACAAGTGGATCGGGCGCCTTCTCAAAATCGTCGATCAGCAGACAATGCCCGCTAGCGTCAATAAACCCCTCCACATCTGCGATTTTCCAGTCTCTCGCTGCTTTACGTGCTTCCGAGACTTTGGCTCCGGCGTCCTTCGCGGCAAAAGTGAGCCTATCAAGAAGCTTCAATGGATTTATCAGTTCGCCGCCCGCAAGGGGCTTCGCCGAATCTATCTCAAGCGATACAGATTTTCGACTTCGTCCGCCACCCTGGCTTCCTCGATATTTGATTACTATCTCTTCACAGAAGTCTGCCCATGACATTCTATTGTAGACTGGGATCCAAACGAACGGCTGCCCAATCGTGCTCAGCATCGTGAGAGCCACCGAGGACTTTCCGCTTCCCGTGGGACCATCGACGCACACGTTCTGAGATCTAGCCGATATCAGCTGGGACAACCGTCCTTCAATTTCTCTCCTACGATGCCAAAGAGCGCCTTGCTTCGAGCCGTCTCTGGGTTGGCTGCCGAACGTCTCTTGAATCTTCGAATAAATGGAATTTGTCATCTAAAACTCCAAGTCAAAATTGGGATTACAACCAATCTTAGGACGATTCGACGCCAGAAGTATTTTCGCTTTGGACCAAATCCGGTTCTTGACCCGGCATTGGTCTTGGCGATAGGCCTGTCGAGCCATCGCGAACTGAGAGAAATTGAGCTCCCGCAAATCTGCAATAGCGCGGTCACGGGACGATGTCGCCGCCAGCAGTCAATGATGCCCAGCCCACCGTATGATTGCTAGGCCGCTCACATTCGCACATGACATTGCGGTGCGAAACGGCTAAGCGGTCCGCCCCCCCGGACGGAAACGAGACGAGCATGGCGGCAGCGGCCCATTGTGGCATCGACTTCGGCACTTCGAACACCACGGTCGGCCTCAGCAATTCCGCCTCCGCAGAGCTCATCCCCCTGGAGGGCGAGCAGCGGACCTTGCCGAGTGCGATGTTCTTCGATTTCGAGGATCACGGCACCCAGTTCGGGCGCAGCGCGATCGAACGCTATCTGACCGGCCACGACGGCCGCTTCATGCGCGCGCTGAAGAGCATCCTCGGCACCGCGCTGATTCACGAGAAGACCTATATCCGGCAGAAGGCGGTGCCGTTTGCCGGCATCCTCGGCTTCTTCTTCGCGCATCTGAAGACGCAGATCGAGACGCGGCTCGGCAGGGAGATTAATCAGGTCGTGCTCGGCCGTCCCGTCCGCTTCGTCGACAAGGACGACGCGGCCGACGCGGAGGCGCAGAGCGCGCTGGAGGGAATCGCGCGCGACCAGGGTTTCAGGCACATCGCGTTCCAATACGAGCCGATCGCCGCCGCGCTCGACTACGAGCAGCAGGTCGCCCGCGAGGAGCTGGTGCTGATCGTCGACATCGGCGGCGGCACCTCGGACTTCTCGATCGTGCGCGTCTCGCCCGAGCGGCGCAGCAAGGCGCAGCGCGAGGACGACATCCTCGCCAATGGCGGCATCCATATCGGCGGCACCGATTTCGACCGGCTTCTCAGCCTGAAAAGCGTGATGCCGCATCTCGGCTATGGCAGCCGGACCGCCGACGGCAAGCGCGAGCTGCCGACGGCCTATTATCACGAGCTCGCCACCTGGCACCGCATCAACCAGCTCTACAAGAGGGGCGTCATCGGCGAGCTGCACCAGATCCGCTACGAGGCCGAGCGGCGCGATCTGGTCGACCGCTTCATCAAGGTGGTGGAGGAGCATCGCGGCCATACGCTTGCGATCGGCGTCGAGCAGGCCAAGATCGCGCTGACCGCGGCGAAGTCGCTGACCTCGGTGCTGTCGGAGAAGGACGACTGGGCCCGCATCCGCTTTACGCGCAAGGATTTCGACCGCGCCATCGCCGATTCCGTCGAACGCGTCGTCGGCACCGTGACGAAGCTGCTCGACGATGCCGGCGTCGGGGCCGCTTCCATCAACACCATCTTCCTCACCGGCGGCTCGAGCATGGTGCCGGCGCTGCGTCAGGCGATCCTGGCGCTGTTTCCGGCGGCGCGCATCGCGGAGACCGACCTGCTCGGCAGCGTCGGCATCGGGCTCGCGCTCGACGCGCGGCGCAAGTTCGGCTGAGCCCGCTCAGCGCGGTTCCGACGCCGAGGGCTGCGGGTCCTGCACCCGGAGTGTCCGCGGCCGTGGCGCGGCGCGCGGCGGAGCCGGCGCCGATCCGGGAGCGCGAGCCTGGCTGCGCTTGGCGCGAGCCGGCGGAAGGCTGGTCGTCGTTGTCGCCGCACCCGCCCATTCTCCGTCACGAATGATGCGCCAGGGTTCGGGATCGATCGGACGCGATTGCGGAGCAACGACCGCGGGCCGGCTGGCGCGGCGCCGCCGCGGCGGCTCGCTCGGCACCGGCGGAGCGACCGGACGGACCATGTCGGATGTCGTCTCGGCGGCCGGCGGCGCATCGGCGGGCATTTCGATTGGGACTGCCGCCGCGGCCGGCTCGGCCGCAACAGGCTCGGCCTGAACGGCGGGCGCAGCTTGAGACGGCGTCTCCGCTCGCACGATCGATCCCGTGGTCTCCTCGACCGGCCCCGACTGGAACATGTCATTCGGCAGCAGCACGCCCGCAATCGCGAGTGCGGCGGCGAGGCTTCTGCCGAGCGAGATCGGCGCAGGACGCTCGCGCGGCAGCGCGGCGCTGCTGATCATCCGGCGCCCGGCATCGACGCCGACCACCGCGACAAAGGCCGCGAAGCCGAGGCTGCCGCCCACGCTGGGCAGGATCGCCGCCGCCTGGACCAGCAACGCGGTCAGCGCCACCGCGGCGACCAGCGGCTGGACCACGCCGTGCAAACGCTGCGGCGACGACATGCCGACGAAACAACCGGCAAAATACGCGTCGGACAGGCGGGCATCGTCCGGCACGAGCTGCTGCAGGATGACGAGACCGGCACAGGCCAGTGCTGCCGAGACGAAGATGCGCGCCGGCCGCCCTGCGGCCGCGACCTGCGGCAGCCTCAGCGCGAACATCGTTGCGACCATTCCGACGCCGCACAGCGCCAGCATGAGCACCGAATGATTGAGACCCTTATCGAAGCCCTGAAGGCTGGCGACGCGCAACGGCACGCCATCGGCGCCGAGCAGCGGCGCGAGACTGAGGAACAGAAACGAGCCGATCGCCGCGAGCGCGCCGAAGCGCCCGCCATAGCCGCGCAACAGCACGACGCGCAGCCGCATTTCGAGCGCGCAGACGCTGCAGAACACGAGGCCGCAGAACAGCGACAGCAGCAGGAAGGACCTGTCGACCGGAAGCCCCGACCGCGCCACGCTTTCGCTCAACGCAACGATCGGCGTCATCCCGCTGAAGCTGCCGCCATAGACCGAGGAGGAGAAGGTCGTCGGCAGCAGATCTCTGGTTCTTGCCGTGATCAGGCCGGCGCAGAGCAGCAGGGTGGCGGTGACCGACGCGAGCGCCGGGGGCAGACCCGACGTGCTCAGGTGCAGCGTCGCCAGACAGCCGAGAAAGGCACCGGCGAACGAGGCCAGCGGCACGACATTCAGCAACCGGCGCGGCCAGCGGCGAGAGCCGGGCTCGGACGACTGGTCGAGCGCGCCATCGCGGTCCGCTGTCACGGCCCCGCCAACGTCGACGGGTCCGGCCGCCACTCCGGCGCGGGCTGCACCTCATGGCGGGCCACGATGCGCGGTCGCGCCGTCGTGTGCGGCACCACACGCGTCTGGTGGCGCTTCGGCGGCGCAGCTAGGACGCCCACGGCCTGACCGTCGCGAGCGATCCGCCGGGACGGCCCTGCGGAGGCCGGCGACGCGGACTGCTGGGACGGCTCACTCGGGCGCCGCGCGGCGAGCGGATTGGCGCCCTGCGGATCCAGGATCTGAAGCGGCAGATCCGGCGCTGTGGCAGCGGCCGAGGCCGGCTCGCCGGGCACCATGCCGTCGCGCCGATCCTCGTCACGTGAGGGCATCGTGGTCCGCGCCGGCGCAGCGGCCCCGTCCGCGTTCACGAACGGACCGTTGGGCTCCGCCACCGGCCGCTGAAACATCAGCTCGCTGGAGAGCAGCACCGCGAAGATAGCGAGTGTGGCGACGAGCCCCCGCGTCCAGGCGAGGGCGGTCTGCCACGGCGATTCCCCTGCCTCGACGAACAGCCGGACCGCAGCATCCACGAAGATGACCGAGACGAAGGCGATGTATCCGAGGCTGCCGCCGACGCTCGGCAGGATGGGACCGGTGAGGATCAGCAGAGCCGTCAGCAGCACCGCCGCGGCCATCGCCTGCAGCAGGCTGCGCAGCCGCCGCGACGACGACATGCCGACGAAGCAACCGGCAGAATAGGCGTCGAGATCGGGGGCGTCGCTGGGCAGGAGCTGCAGCACCACGAGGCCGGCAAAGGCCACGGTCGCCGCAACGAAGATGCGCACCGCGCGGCGCGACCCTGCCACGGGCGCCCAGCGCAAGGCGGCCATCGTCGCCAGCATGCCGACCGAGCACAACGCGAAGGTGAGCGCGATGCCGCCGAGCCCCTGCTCCAGGGCGCCGCGACGCGCGATCGGAAACAGCTCGCCCTCGGCGCCGAGCAGCGGCGCCAGACCGACGAACAGGAACGAAGCGACCGCCGCCAGCGCGCCCAGTCGTCCGCCATAACCGCGCGCGAGCCCGCCGCGCAGCCACATGTCGAGCGCGCAGCCCAGACAGAACATCAGTCCACAGAACAGCGAGAGCAGAACGAAGGCGGCGTCGAGCGGCAGGCCGGCGCGAATGACGCTGGCGTTCAACAGCGCCACGGGAGTCATGCCGACGAAGCTGCCGCCATAGGCCGACGAGAAGAACGTGCTCGGCACCAGATCCGCGGTCCGTGTCAGGATCAGCGAGGCGCACAGCAGCAAAGCCGCCGCCGCCGAGGCAATCAGCGGCGACAGCCCGGCTGCACTCAGATGCAGGGTCATCAGGCAGCCGAGGAACGCGGCGATGAACGACGCCAGCGGCGGGCAGCCGAGCTGGAACAGCTGCGAGCCGTAGAACGGCACGGCCCGGCCGAGCTGCCGATCGCGCCATGTGCGCGGATCGAAGCTCTGCTCCGCCCGCAGACGACGTAACTGACGATCCGCCGCTTTGCGCTTCATGTCCACGACACCCCGAATCGCGCCAGCCCAAGATCTGCGTGATGATCTCGCGGCAAGCGAATGGTTGACGTTCGGGCGCAACCCTGAGCCCGAGCCGGCGCAGTTTCCTGCGACGGTTGTACGCGCGCTGCATTCGCGCAGGTTGCGTGTGCTCGATTCATGCACTGCAATGCAACGTTGTGGAAGTATCGGGCTCCAGTCCGGGCGTGAAAGTTCCTGGCAACCTTAATGGCGGAGCGCGATGCGAATTATCAATGACATGCGAGTTAGACGGCGTAGCAACCCCGGCTTGCAAACGAGCTTGGTAAACGACAGCATGGCGTCATGCTCACGCCCACGTTGCATACCGCCCGTCTGATCCTGCGGCCGCTGGCCCTCGCCGATGCGCCGGCGATCCAGCGTCAGTTCGACAACTGGAACGTGATCCGCAACCTCGCGGCCGTCGTGCCGTGGCCCTATCCTCCCGACGGCGCCGAGACCTTCGTCAGGCTGCAGCTCGACAGGATCGCAGCCGGCGAGGAGCTCTATCAATGGGTGCTGGTGCTGCGCGACAGTGACGGCGAGGCCATCGGCAACATTCACTTCCGGCCGCGCATGAAGTCGGTGAAGGGCCATCGCGGCTTCTGGCTCGCCGAGCCCTATTGGAATCGGGGACTGATGAGCGAGGCGATCGCCGCCGTGAACGACTTCGCCTTCGGTCCGCTCGGCCTCGATCAGTTCACCGTCTGCAACGTCGCGACCAATGTCGCGTCACGGCGAGTCAAGCAGAAGACGGGCGCCGAGTTCGTCGGCTTCATCGAGGTCGCGCACCACAATGGCGAGACCCGCTCCGAGCAATGGATCGTGCGGCGGGAGACGTGGCTGCAACGTCAAGGGAAGCAACGCGCTCCCGCCTGAGATCGTCGGCGCTACGCGCTCGCCGTCACGTCGAGCACCGCCTGCGCAAACGCTTGCGGCGCCTCCTGCGGCAAGTTGTGGCCGATGCCGCCGGTGATCAGCCGGTGCTCGTAGCGGCCGGTGAACTTCCTGGCATAGGCTTCGGGCGCTGGATGCGGCGCGCCGTTGGCATCGCCCTCCATCGTGATGGTGGGCACGGTGATGTCAGGAAAGGTCGCGAGCTTCGCCTCCAGCGCATCATATTTCGCCTCGCCCTGCGCGAGGCCGAGCCGCCAGCGATAGTTGTGCACGACGATGTCGACGTGATCGGGATTGTCGAAGGCGGCGGCGCTGCGCGCGAAGGTGGCGTCGTCGAACGCCCATTTCGGCGAGGCCGTCTGCCAGATCAGCCTGGCGAAGTCGCGCCGGTTCTTGTCGTAGCCCTCGCGGCCGCGCTCGGTCGCGAAGTAGAACTGGTACCACCATTGCAGCTCGGCGGCCGGCGGCAACGGCATGCGGCCGGCCTGCTGGCTGCCGATCAGATAGCCGCTGACCGAGACCATCGCCCTGCACCGCTCCGGCCACAGCGCCGCGATGATGTTGGCGGTGCGCGCGCCCCAGTCATAGCCGGCGAGGGTCGCGGTCCTGATCGCGAGCGCGTCCATCAGCGCGACGATGTCGGCGGCGACGGCGACCGGCTGGCCGCTGCGCAACGCGGTCGGCGACAGCAGCCGCGTCGTGCCGTAGCCGCGCAGATGCGGAATGATGACGCGATGGCCGGACGCGGCCAGCGCCGGCGCGACGTCGGCGAAGCTGTGGATGTCGTACGGCCAGCCGTGCAGCAGGATGACGACGG
Source organism: Bradyrhizobium sp. SZCCHNRI20481 (assembly GCF_032485055.1). Taxonomy (NCBI): domain Bacteria; kingdom Pseudomonadati; phylum Pseudomonadota; class Alphaproteobacteria; order Hyphomicrobiales; family Nitrobacteraceae; genus Bradyrhizobium; species Bradyrhizobium sp. SZCCHNRI20481. Next base: position 21,366 of record NZ_JAUEUE010000026.1, on the reverse strand, counting down.
GACCGTCGGCCGGACCTGTCTCGGCATAGCCGATGCTGATCTCGCCGGCCGTGACCTGCTTGATCGGTCCGAGCGACGTCCCCGCCCCCGGCCGGATCGCCGGCAGCTTCGTCGCCGCCTTGAAGCTTTGCGCCTGCCCAGCGCTGGAGCCGAGTTGAAAGGTCGCAACGGCGGTTCCGGCAAGGGTGAGGAAACGGCGGCGGTCGGGGTAAAGAACGGTCGGCATGGCGGAGGCTCCTGGTTCCGATGTGCGGCCCTTGTGCGCCATGCATCCGCGCGGCGCTTGGAGGAGGCATTGATTTTTCCTTGAGGCCGGCTTGATTTTGCGGATCGCGTGACGCGAGGGTGAAACCGGCTGCCGCGGCGGCCAGGGCGGTGCATGTGGTGTATTGCTTCGACGATTTCGTGCTCGATCCCGGCCGCCGCGAGCTGCGCCGCGGCGACGACCTGGTTGCGATGGAACCGCAGGTGTTCGACCTGCTCGCGTTCCTGATCAGGACGCGCGACCGCGTCGTCAGCCGCGACGACATCCTCGCCGAGGTGTGGGGCGGCCGCATCGTCTCCGAGGCGACGCTGGCGAGCCGCATCAGCGCCGCGCGGAGCGCGATCGGCGACAGCGGCGAGGCGCAGCGCCTGATCCGCACCATTCCGCGCAAGGGCGTCCGCTTCGTCGGGGAAGTCCATGAACAGGCGGACGCAGTGCAGACGCCGGCCGTATCGGCCGCACCCGCCTTCGACGGCCCCGCTATCGCCGTGCTGCCCTTCACCAACATGAGCGGCGATCACGAGCAGGACTATTTCGCCGATGGGATGGCCGAGGACATCATCACCGCGCTGTCCCGCTGCAGCGGCCTCGCCGTGATCGCCCGCAACTCCTCCTTCATCTACAAGGGCAAGGCCGTCGATATCCGTGCGGTCGGACGCGAGCTCGGCGTCGGTTACGTTCTCGAAGGCAGCGTGCGCCGCGCAGGGTCCCGCCTGCGCATCAACGGACAGCTGATCGATGCGGCGTCCGGCGCACATCTGTGGGCGGAGCGCTTCGACGGCCAGCTGGACGATGTGTTCGCGCTGCAGGACCGCATCACCGAAAGCATCGTGGCGGCGATCGAGCCGACGCTCGAGCTGGCGGAAGGCGAGCGGCGGCGCGCCACGCCGCCGCTGCATCCGGACGCCTACGATCTGCTGCTGCGCGCCGCCAGCCTGCGCGACGCCTTCACGCCCGACAGCCTCGCGGCGGCGGTCGCCTGTCTCGACCAGGCGCTGGCGATCGATCCCGCCTGCGCGCCCGCGATGGCGGCTTGGGCCTATTGTCAGGCGCTGCGCCATTTCCAGGGCTGGAGCGCGCCGGACGAGACCTATCGTACGGCCGCCGTCGCGCGGGCGTGGCAGGCGTGCGAGCGTGCGCCCAGCGACGCGCAGGTGCTGTGGATGGCGGCCTTCGCGATCTGGAACATGGCCGAGGACATCGCCCCGGCACGGGAGCTGTTCAGGCGCTCGCTTGCCATCAACCCCAACTCGGCCATGGCGCTGACCTTGAGCGGGTGGATCGAGATCATGGCCGGACAGCCGGCGACGGGCCACGCGATGATCGAACGGGCTCGGCGGCTGAACCCGCGCGATCCACGGGGCTGGTTCGCAGCCGGAGCGCTGGCGATCTGCGCGGTGGCGGAGGACGATCTCGCAGGCGCCATTCGATGGGCCGAGATCGCGCTGGCGCAGAACCGCCGTTTCGCCGTGGCGCTCCGCGTCCTGATCGTGGCCCTGGTCGGGACCGGTGAGATGTCGCGCGCCGGCGAGGTCGCGCGTCAGCTTCTGAGCCTCGAACCGGATCTCACCGTGTCCGGGTTCCTCAAACGGATCCCGTTTCCGGCCGGAATGCTCGCCACAACCTATGCGGAGGCGCTGCGCGCAGCCGGGGTGCCGCCGTGATCCCGTTCGCGTGCAGCGGACCCTGCTGCAACTGAAATTTTCGACATGAACGGCAAAGTTGCGAAACTTGGCTGGACCTCGTTCACACTACCTTAGGTTCCATTCCGTAATTTTGCGGAGATCGTCCCGGCGGCCATTTGCCGGACGGCGGAGGGGAATTGATGAGGAAATTGCTTCTCAAATTTTACGAGGATGAATCGGGCGCAACCGCGATCGAGTACGGCCTGATTGCGGCCGGCATCGCGCTCGCGATCATCACCATACTCAACAAGCTCGGACTGACCCTGGAAGGCATCTTCACGACCCTGACCACGAAGCTGAACGGCGGCTGATCGATCGATTGTCTGCAATGGCGTTCTCAGGATCGGAGCAATCCGGTCGCCATGGTCGGACTGGCCGGGCCTCGCGCCCGGCCTTTGTCTTTTGATATAGTTCCATTCTTCGATGGAGCGCGCAGCATAAGTGCGTCGTGCTGCGTCCAGCCTGCTCGCAGGCATTCGTGCAGCGCCGGCAGGACTCGGCGCCGATCCGGCAATGGGCATGGATCCCGGCGTGCTGCTCGCATTCCTCGGCACAGAGCCGGCATCAACGTATCCGGACGCGCTGACGCCTAACTCTGTTCCCGCCTGCATCATCGATTGGGCGATCAAGTTCAATCGCGCGGCGCGACCTCAATCATCTCACGATCCGCGTGACGGAATTATCACCTCGCCGTGCGTCACGGCTTCCGGCATCTCATTCGCCCGCGCCTACGAGCGCCATTTTGCAGAACTGCCATCCGAAACCTTGCGGCGTGCGCGTATGGACGCACCCGTTGGGTTGAGGCACAACAGCTCTCGTCACTGACGTCGGCGGCCCGAGCCGCGGACCAAGAACGACGTGCGCAGGCAAAGCGCCGACGATGTGGAGGAATGGATGCTGATTCCGATGGCCGACGTACCGCGCTGGTATGCGGAGCGCAAACCCAGGGACAGCGTCGCGCTCCGGCACGGGACCGATACGCTGACCTGGGAGCAGCTCGAGCGCCGCGCCAATGCGCGTGCGCGCGCCTTCGCGGCCAAGGGCGTCAAGCCAGGCGACTTCGTCGCGATCGGCTTGCCCAACGGCAATGCGCTGTTCGAGACCAGCTTCGCGGTGTGGAAGTGCGGCGCGACGCCGACGTCGCTGTCGTGGCGTCTGCCGCGCGGCGAGGCCGCCGCGGTGCTCGAGATCCTCAAGCCGTCGCTGGTGGTCGGTGGTGAGGCCGACTGGAACGCGCCGAACGCGCTGCCGGCCGATTTCACGCCCGAAGGATTTTCGGACGCGCCGCTCACCGCGCCGGTGTCACGCTATTGGAAGGCGATGACCTCGGGCGGCTCGACTGGGCGGCCGAAGGTGATCCTCGACCACCAGCCCGCGGTGACCGACACCGCCGCCGAGCCGCCGCTCGGAATTCCGAAGGGCGCATCGCTGCTCAATCCCGGCCCGCTCTATCACAACGCGCCCTTCATCGTGTCGCATTACGCGCTGTTCGCCGGCGGCAGCCTGACCGGGATGGTGAAGTTCGACGCCGAGGAGACGCTGCGGCTGATCCAGGCGCAGCGCATCCAGTGGGTCAACTTCGTGCCGACGATGATGCACCGGATCTGGGCGCTGCCGGAGGCGGTCCGCAACAGCTACGACGTATCGAGCCTGAAGATGGTGTTCCACATGGCCGCGCCGATGCCGCCATGGCTCAAGGAAAGATGGATCGAGTGGCTCGGGCCCGAGCGCGTCCATGAGCTCTATGGCGGCACCGAGCGCCAGGGCCGCACCATCATCTCCGGCACCGAATGGCTGCAGCACAAGGGCTCGGTCGGCAGGATCGACGAGTCCTGCAAACTGCGCATCCTTGGTCCCGACGGCAACGATGTCGCGCCCGGCGAGAGCGGCGAGATCTACTTTCTTCCCGCTGATGGCGCCGGCAGCACCTATCACTATCTCGGCGCCGAGCCGAAACGGCGCGCCGACGGCTGGGAGTCGCTCGGCGACATCGGCCGGCTCGATGCCGACGGCTACCTCTATCTCGGCGACCGCCTCGCCGACATGATCCTGCGCGGCGGCGCCAACATCTATCCGGCCGAGGTCGAGGCGGCGCTGATGGCGCATCCCGACATCCGCTCCTGCGTCGTGGTCGGCCTGCCCGATCCGGAGCTCGGCCAGCGCGTGCATGCGATCGTGGAGATCGACCGGGCCAAGGACGCGCAAGCCATCGTCGACGGCATGGGTGCATTCCTCGCCGACCGGCTCAGCCGCTACAAGCACCCGGAAAGCTACGAGCTGGTCGACGTCATGCTGCGCGACGATTCCGGCAAGGTCCGCCGCACCTTGCTGCGCGACGAGCGCGCCGAGTGGATGAAGGATGGCTGCGACTTCCGTCTCGTGCCCACGCGGGCGCGACCGGCAGCAGACTGACGGCACGGAAATTTTTCGAACGTTTACGATGCTGGCGTAGACTCCGTGAAGGGAAGGAGAGTCCGCGCCATGATGTCGAGACGACGGTTTCTGTGCGCCGCGGGTACGGCCGCGGCGCTGCCCTTTGCGCGGATGCCGCGGGCGCGTGCCGAGCTGCGCACCATCCTCAACGATGCCAGCCGGCTCAACCCGACGCCGGTCGCCAGACACGTGGTGATCAGCAAGCCCGCGACCGACGATCTGATCGCGCGGCTGCGCGCCGAGCTGAAGGAGGCTGCGGCCGCGAAACGCCCGGTGACCGCGGCCGTGGCCCGGCATTCGATGGGCGGCCAGAGCCTGCCGCGCGACGGCACCGCGATCACGCTCGACGGCGGCGCGATCGAGCTCGACACGGCGGCGAAGACCTATCGGACCGCGGCCGGCAACCGCTGGTGGGACGTGATCGCCGCGCTCGATCCCAAAGGCTTCTCGCCGGCGGTGATGCAGTCGAACAGCGATTTTGGCGTCGGCAGCACGTTCTGCGTCAATGCCCATGGCTGGCCGGTGCCGTACGGCCCGTTCGGCTCCACGGTGAAGTCGATCCGCATGCTGCTTGCCGACGGCACCTTGGTGCAGTGCTCGCGCAACGAGAATGCCGAGCTGTTCGGCCTTGCGATGGGCGGCTACGGCCTGTTCGGCATCATCGTCGATCTCGAGGTCGAGATGGTGCCGAACCTGCTGCTCGAGCCGCGCTTCGAGCGCATGGCGCCGGAGACGTTCGCGGCGAAGTTCACGCAGAGCATCGACGGCGACGCCAATGTGAAGATGGCCTATGGCCGGATGTCGGTGTCGCGCAAGGCGTTCTTCGACGACGCCCTGCTCGTCACCTTCCGACCCGCCCCCGATGCCCCCGCGACCCTGCCCGCGGCAGTGAGCTCCGGCAAGCTCACCGGCGTCGCCAACACGATCTATCGCGCCCAGACCGGCTGGGAGGTCGCCAAGGGCCTGCGCTGGTTCATGGAGACGCGGCTCGGCCCCGCCATCTCCGACAGCCGCTACACCCGCAACTCGTTGATGGCCGAGCCGGTCGCCAATCTGGCGCAGAAGGACATGCACCGCACCGACATCCTGCATGAATATTTCGTGGCGCCGGAGCGGTTCGGCGACTTCCTCGCCGCCTGCCGCGAGATCATTCCCAAGGCGCGCGCCGAATTCCTCAACGTCACCCTGCGCTACGTCGCCGAGGACAGGACACCCGCGCTCACGATCGCGCCGGTACGCCGCATCGCGGCCGTGATGTCGTTCTCACAGGCCACTTCGCCCGAAGGCGAGATCGACATGCTGCGGACGACGGAGGCGCTGATCGACCGCATCACCGCGATTGGCGGCGCGTTCTATCTGCCCTATCGTCTGCACACCCGCCGCGACCAGGTCGAGAAGGCCTATCCGGCGGCCGCGCGCTTCGTCGCCGCCAAGCGGCAGTATGATCCGAACCTCCTGTTCCGCAACGCGATGTGGGACGCCTACTTCGCATGAATACATCAGCAGCAGACGGCTTCGCATTTGACCGCTACCGCATCGCCGCGCTGGCGCTCGCCATGGCGCTCCTGTTCGCCGCCGCGACCGACTACATCCCGGCCTTCATCGATGCGCAGGGCCGCGTGTTCGGCCTGTTCCAGCTCGACATCTACAAGGATGCGCTGCATGTCGTCTCCGGCCTGTGGGCGCTGGCCGCGATGCTGACCCGCCGCAGCGCGGTGTTCTTCCTGCGCGTGTTCGGCACGCTGTACTTCCTCGACGGCGTGATGGGCGTGTTCACCGGCTCCGGCTATCTCGACCTCTCGATCGTGATCGACGGCATCCGCAACACCTCGTGGCTGGTGAAGGTTCTCTCCAGCCTGCCGCATCTCGCACTCGGCGCGATCGGCATCGCTGTCGGCTGGTCGCCGTGGCGCACGCAGGCCGCCGTCGCATGAGCCTGCGTCGCAAAGCGCTATATCTCGCCGGCGCCCTCGTCGCGGCCGCCGCGATCGGCATCGCCGCCACCGCGATCAGCGTCGAGACGGTCTGCGTCGCCGACGTACCGACCCCCGCCGTGACCTCGGAGTTCGGCATCACCGATCCCGCTTATGCGCGATCGCAGGGTGACAGCTTCCTGACCTTTCCGGAATGGTACATCGTCCACGCCTATGCCGACCTCGCTGCGGTGACCGGGCAGGCATCGGAATCGGACTTCCACTATTTGTCGAGCATCTCCGGCTTCTGGCGCAGCCTGTGCCGCGCCACGCGGCAGGCCGCGGGCTCCGGACCCGCCACCTCGGAGCAGAAGCTGACGAACTACATCATCGGCTTCAGCTTCACCGCCGAGATGGCGCTACAGGGCGCTTACGAGAAGAGCATCGGAGCGATCAGCTGGGAGACCACGAACGGCGTCAAGACGGCAGAGGACGCCTTCAACCTTGCCCTGTTGAAGGACTACGCGGCGTTCCTGTACCAGACACCCTGGTATCGGTATCCCTTCGCCGCCAAGCTCGGTGAGTTTTGGCGCGAGACGCCGTTCGTGCCGTCGTTCCGCGCGATGGAGCGGCGCGTTTCGCTCAGCCTGCAATATGCAGGGCGCGCCGCCTATGCGGCCGTCATCGGCTATGCGGCGGGCTACGATCCGGCCGTGCTGACCATCCAGAGCGTCGTCACCGGCCTGCCCGCCGCCGAGCTTGCAGTCATTCCGGGAGTGAAGGTGATCCGCGAGGTCACGGACGCCAAGGGCGCGAAGGGCGTGCTGGTGGAGACCCAGCGCTACGCCAAGTTCGATGCCTTCGCCAAGGAGCTCGGCCGTCATGACGGTGCTTCGCTCGGCGAAATCGCAGGCAACCATCGTATCCTGGTCACGATCGTGGTCCCGCCCGGAGACGGACGGCTGGCAGCTTTCGACGGGCTGCCTATATTCAGCGTGCCGATCCAGTCCCGTCCCGGTGCCCGTCGCATCGGTGTCGACGTGCCGGTCCGGTCACTGGTTCAGGACATCACCCGTTTCGAAGCCGCGGGATATACGTTCGAGCATGCTTACGACTATTGACCAGCATCCCCGATCCCGCGCCGTTCCAGTGAAGGGCGTGCTGGCAGTTGCCTTCGCCTGGTTTGCGGGCATGGCTGCCATGGCGCTGGTGATCAAGCCGGATGCGGTGGTCGTGTTCGGTCCGCCAGACCGTGTGATCCCCGCGATCGTTACCGCCGATGGAGCCTTGCTCGACGCCGGGCGTTTCCACCTCGCGGCCAGAACGGGAGCCGCCACGGTCGGCAGCCTCTACGCCGCCGGCGCGTGGCTGGTCTGGCCCCTGATCGGCAGGGGCTGCGGCCGCGGGTAGTCGGTGAAGCGCAGTTCCTCCTCGCGCGAACGCGGAGCCCTCGGAACTGGCGCCGACGCCCAAAGATGTTAAGCTCGCGTTCACGCTGTGGCCGTCACGCGACACGAAGCAGAAGCTTGGTCGATGCACCCGGGGGTATCGACAGAGCAGGAGAACGAAATGCCTTCTTTGACCGAATGGAAAGTGCCATCCGCCTTCCAGCCTCGCGCCGAAGACTATCAATATGATCTTGATCAAGCCCTGTCCTCGATCGTGGGCCTGCATGCCATCATTCCGTCCGACGCCTTCAGCGCGGAAACGCTGGGGACCGAGCGCGCCGGCAATGCCGTCGTCATCGACGACGGGCTGGTGCTGACCATCGGCTACCTGATCACCGAGGCCGAATCCGTCTGGCTGCACCCCAATGACGGACGCGTGGTCGAAGGTCATGTGCTCGGCTTCGACTTCACCACCGGCTTCGGCCTGGTACAGGCGCTCGGGTCGCTTGACCTGCCGGCGCTGCCGCTCGGCTCGTCGGCCGCTACCAAGGTCGGCGATCATGTCGTGCTCGGCGGCGCCGGTGGGCGGACGCGATCGGTCGCGAGCCAGATCATCGCCAAGCAGGAATTCGCCGGCTATTGGGAATATCTGCTGGACGAGGCGATCTTCACCCACCCCGCCCATCCGAATTGGGGCGGCACCGGCCTGCTCTCGGCCAAGGGCGAGCTGATCGGCATCGGGTCGCTGCAGCTGGAGCGCGAGCGCGACAGCAAGGACGAGCACGTCAACATGATCGTGCCGATCGATCTGTTGAAGCCGATCATCGATGATCTCAGGCGCTTCGGCCGCGTCAACAAGCCGGCGCGCCCCTGGCTCGGCATGTACGCGACCGAGGTCGACGATCGCGTCGTCGTGATCGGCGTCTCCGACAACGGTCCCGCGGCCCGCGCCGAGCTCAAGGCGGGCGACGTGATCCTCGGGATCAACGGCGACAAGGTGACAAGCCAGAGCGAGTTCTATCGCAAGCTCTGGGCGCTCGGCGCAGCCGGCGTCGACGTGCCGCTGACGGTGCACCATGAAGGCGTCACCTTCGACGTCACGATCGCCTCGACCGACCGCGCCAAGCTGCTCAAGGCCCCGCGGCTGCACTGAGGCGGCCGCGGGCCTGCGCTCACGCGTTGACGTGCCAGGCCGCCGCGATCTGGTCGTGCAGCTGCGCATCCGTCGGCAACTGTGATGCCACTGTGGGATCGAAACCCGGATGCGCCTGGGCGTAGGTCGCCATGGCCTGCACGAGCTGCGAAACGTGCGTATCGATCTCGAGGCCTCCGGCCTTGATCTCCTGCAGCTGATAGGAGCCGCCAAGGAACCAGTCGGCCACCGTGACCTGCTGATGGGTGCCGAGAATGTCGATCTCGAGATCGTTGCCCGATTTGACGAACCAGAAATTGTCGGCCGTATAGGCGGTGCCGAAATCGAGCGTGCCGGTCGGCTTCGCCAGCGACGCGACGCCATTGATGATGACGTCGTTGCCGTCACCGGGCGCGTAGACATAGGTGGCGCCGACGCCGCCAACCAGGATGTTGTCGCCGGCCCCGCCCTGCAGCACGTCACTGCCCAGACCGCCGATCAGCAGATCGTCGTTGGCGGTCCCGAACAGCATGTCGTTGCCGCCGCCCGCGATCAGCAGCGCACCATCGGTTGCAGCAATGGTCGCGCCCGACACTGGATCGATCGTCACCGTTGTCGCCGCGTCGCTCAAGGCTGCGCTGAGCCAGTCGAGATTGTCGGTCTTGCCGCCCCAGAGCACGCCGATCGCCATGTCGATCAGGCCAGCATCCTCGCCGTCGAAGCTGGCGACGGCATCGATGAGCGCGACCTTGCCCAGGATGTCGACCGCCGATCCCGTGTCCCAGCGCGACCACAGATCGGATGACAGGTCGGCGACCAGCAGGTTCTTGGCCGTGTCCTGATAGAGGATGCCGTGCTCGTGGCCGATCAGGCCGGGCGTCGTCGACATCACCTCGTCATGGTTCTGCGCCAGCAGCGCCGAATACTCGACCACGATCTCGGCCAGCGCCTTCTCGACCCCGCCGTTCTTCAGGTAAGTCGCCGCATTGTCGGCGCTGACGCTGTTGCCGAGCACGCCGCCGCCGTTGAACAGGGCCTGCACGGCGCTGTTGCCGTAGCCGCTGGCGTCGGTCACCGTCGAATAGGCGATCATGTCCTTCATCTTGTCGGACGGCGCGCCTTCCCCGCTCACACCGGCCGCGGGAATGCCGACGGCCGAAGCAATCGCGTCATCCTGCAGCGGCGCCAGCAGCACAGCCGCCGCCTTCTTCCAATCCTGGGCACCGTTGTCACTCGCCCATTGCATCATCGTCAGCAGCGCGATCGAGTGCAGGCTGACCGGATCCAGACCGAGATCCGTGCCCGCGCCGAGCACGGTCTTCTGCTCGGACGAGATGCCGATCGCAGCATGTGCGATGGCGAGCGCGCCGGCGACCGGTCCGAGCTGCAGCAACGCCAGGGGCGCTTCCAGCACGGGCGCCGCGGCTCGGACATATTGCAGGATCTCGCCGGCGACGGAGACCATGTGGATGTCGGAATAGCGCTCGACGGGGTGCGACGTCAGCGCGCCCCAGAAGCCGTGCAGCTGATCGTAACGGACCTCGGCGGCGAACTCGAACGGCATCGCGTCGTAGGCGTAGACCACCTTGTCGTTGAGCGCAGCGATGTAGCCGGCAAGTCCGCCGCCCAACGAATGGCCGGTCAGCGAGACGTTCGATGTCGCCCATGTCTTGTAGTAGGCTTCCGCATCCGGGAACTGCGTCGGCCAGCCGGTCAGACCAGCGCCGCCAAGCCACGACGGCACGTCGGCGAGACTGTCGGTGCCGCGAAACGAAATGATCCGTGTCGATGGATCGCCCGCGAGCTGATAGGTCGCGGCCTCGAAATTGTCGGCGGTCGAGGTCACGCTCGCCGCCACCAGCTCATAGCTCCCGATACGGTTGAAATTGACCACAAGCGTCGGGTTGACGCCTCTGTTGTAGACGTCCATGGCGAGCACCGCGTTGATCAACGCGGCCGACGGCGACTTGGTCATGATGCGAATCCCCCCTCGGCAACCGATCGGCAGTTTTGACCCAGGGCGGAGATCCACGAGGAACCCTCCGCTGCGCCGCCGGCTCTCACCAAGTGCGACATCGCGCCCGAATTTTGTCAACCAACTATCGTCTCCGCGTGTATTCGCGCGCGACTCACCTGCCGCGCGCGATGGCAGCCTCCGCGCTGTGTTGACTTGCAGGAGCCGCATCGCGAGATTGTGGCTTCGCGGAGCGAACACGCGTTCGGAAAATGGTCATTGCCCGGACGTCCGATTTTGCGTTGCATGACAGCGCTCGCCGGCAAGCAGACGAGACGGCCAGACCCGCGTACCAAGGAGACCTGCATGACGGATGCCGTGGTGGATGACATTCTCATCGTGTTGCCGCCACTGCTGCAGACGCTCGAAGCCCTGTCCCACGTTGCACGCTACCTGAACCCGCCGGATTTCGATCGCGTGATGGCTGATGTCGGCGATCCCGAGCGGACGCTGCACACGGCGCGGATTCATCTCACGTCGTGGCCGGCGGACTTCGCCCATATCCGTATCGCCTTCGACACCGCGGCGGACGCCGCGCTGATGTCGTTTGCCGGCCTGCGCGCCGTTCAGCGCGGTGAGGGCGACCTGGTCGATGTGTTCAGGGCCCTTCGTCAATTGCCACGCGCACTCGAGGCGCTGTTTCCACTGGCAGCGACGCTGCCGCCGCTGAGCGAATTCTTCCTCGATCCCGCCGTCGATGGCGACAACGGGCTGCGCCAGTTGCTGGCCGCGTCCTCTGCAGGCAAGGACACAGTGTTTCACGACCATAACGAGATCGGCAATCGCGGCGGCTTTTCGCTGTATGTGCCGGAATACTACACGGCGGACAGGGCTTGGCCGCTGGTCATGGCGCTGCATGGCGGCAGCGGCAACGGCCGCGACTTTCTCTGGAGCTGGCTGCGCGCCGCGCGCAGCCTCGGCGCCATCCTGGTCGCCCCCACCGCGGCAGGACCGACCTGGGCGCTGATGGGCGACGACGCCGATACGCCGAACCTCCTGCGCATTCTCGACCTCGTCCGCAGTCGCGTCGCGATCGATCCCGCCCGCATGCTCCTGACCGGGATGAGCGACGGCGGCACGTTCTGCTACGTCAGCGGATTGGCCGCAGGCTCGCCGTTCACGCATCTTGCGCCGGTGGCCGCGACGTTCCATCCGCTGATGGCCGAGATCGCCGACCGGGACCGTCTGCGCGGCCTGCCGATCCAGATCGTGCACGGCCGGCTCGACTGGATGTTCCCGGTCGAGATCGCGCGGCATACGGCCGACGCCCTGGCCAAGGCCGGCGCCAACGTCGCCTATCGCGAGATCGACGATCTCAGCCATTGCTATCCGCGCGAGGCCAATGTCGAGCTGCTGCGCTGGCTGTTGCGCTGAGCTTGCCTCTCCTTGCTACGACATGGCTGATCGGCAATGCCGCCGACACAATGTCGGCGGATTTTGTCCGCATTGATCCTGCTCGGTCATACAGCGGGGGCGCTGCACACGGGCGGCCATGACGCCGCCGAAGGTCTGCTCATGCCCTCGCCGCTGATGCCCTCGCCTGCCGCGTCCGTCGCGCAAGTCTCGTCCGCCCGCTCCTCCACCTCCGTCGTGCTTGCCAATGGCGTCAACCGTCTCGAGGTGACGCTGAAGCTCACGACCGCGATCCTGGCGCTGGCCGCCGGCGTCTACACCTATCTTGGCGTCCGCGAGCTGCTCAACGGCAGTCCAACCACGGTGTTCTTTGCGGCGGTCATCTACTCCGTCGCGGTCTCAGTCGGCATCTACGCCTTCTGGGTGTTCATGATGCAGTTCATGCCGCACGTCACCAGCGCGATGGGGCGTTTGATGATGGCCGGCTGCATGCTGCTGGGCTCGCTGATGATCGTCGCGATGTCGTCCTGGCTGAATGCGTCTGCCCTGGCCGGCGCCGCGGCGATCCAGCAGCATCTCGCCATCACCGTGCAGAACTACACGCGCGACCTCGACAGGGCCAATAGCCAGGCCATCGCTGCGCAAAGCCTGCTGCCCGATATCCAGCTCGCCTCCTCCCGCTTCGCCAAGCTGGCGGACGCCGAACGCGCGGGCTCGCTGACCGGCACCTCCGGATCGGGCACCGTGGTCCAGCTTCTCGCGCAGATGTCGACGCAGCTCGACGGACTGGGCCAGCAGGTCCAGGAGTCCGGCAAGCGCGTCTCTGCTCTCTACGAGCAGGGCGGCAAGAGCCTCGCCAAGATGCGCGAGCTGATCTCCGACCGCGGCCCGATCGCAACGCGCAGCGATGCCTTCGCCACGGAGTCGTTGAACCTGATGGGCGTGATCGCCAATCTGCAGCAGACCTCGGTGGCACCTGCGGTGAGGCGCGCCGCGGCCTCGCTGTCCGCCGGTTTCATCGCGCCCGCCGCAGGCGGACGCAGCGGCGACCTGGCCGAGCGCCAGACCGCCGTCGTCGGCAAGGTGGAAGGCGCGATCGCCACGCAGGCCGCCTCGCTCGCCGACGCCGCCGACAAGATCCTGGCGCTGCCGCGCATCGAGCCGACCCGCTTCCAGACGCTGTCGCCGGCCGAAGCCGTGCTGCGCTACGCCGGCGATTTCATCCCGAGCTGGGCGGGCGCGATCTCGATCGACCTGATGCCGGCGGTGCTGGTGCTGATCCTCTGCGTCGTCCATGCCGCCATCCGCCGCGAGGGCCTGCCCGCCGTGAGCGCCTCCAGCCTGACGGCCGCCGATCTCGTCACCGCATTGCAGATTGCGCGCGAGGTCGAGGACGCCAGGCGGGCGGCCGAGCGCCGGCCAGCCGAAGCGCCCACGGAGGCGCCTGCTGCACCGGCCATTGAGCCGGCGCCGGCCGCGGCGGATGAGAACGTGACGTCGCTGTCGTCGGCACGAATCGGAAAGTAGTCCCGTGGCTTCGGCGCTGAACCGACGCGTCCATGCCTGGCTCGCGGGCAATCCCGACGAGAGCATTCTGCGTTGGGTCTTCCGCAGCGTTCTCGTCGTCACCGTCGCGGTTCTCGCGGCGGACCTGCTCGAGTTGAATGCTCCGCAGGTGCCATCGGATGCAGCCCCGCCTCAGCTCGACATTCGGCGCGAGGCGCCGGACCTGCCGGCCGAGTCACCATCCTTGCTGGCGCCCCTGATGAAGCGGCTGATGCCGCTGCCGCAGGGCGATCGTGCCTTGCAGCAGCCGATTCAGTTCGAGCTGCGCGGCGGCGGCCGGCTGTTCGCGACCGGCACGATCACACCCGGCAGCGCGCGCAGCTTTGCGGACGCAGTCGAACGTCATGGCGAATATATCAGGACGATCGTGCTGAACTCGCCCGGCGGCTCCGTCGCCGACGCGCTGGCGATGGGGCGACTGATCCGCGCGCGGAAATTCGCAACCGAAGTGGAGGCGGGAAAATATTGCGCCTCGTCGTGCCCGCTGGTGTTCGCCGGCGGTCTCGAGCGCCGGGCCGGCGAGCGGGCGATCATCGGCGTGCATCAGATCGCCGCAGCCCCCACGTCCGGGACCGCCGTGAGGTCCGGCGACGACATGAGCCTTGCGCAGAACATCTCGGCGCGATGCCAGCGCCACCTCGCCGAGATGGGCATCGATCTGAAGGTCTGGGTGCATGCGATGGAGACGCCGCATGACCAGCTGTTCACGTTCAAGCCCGACGAGATGAAAACACTCAATCTCGTCACCTCGCTGCCGGAATCGCGGCCTGAAAAATCGCGCAGTTAGGATGTTCTGATCGCGGCGGACCGGGACCGCGGCGAGCGCGGAACCAAGTTTCGACCACGGCGTTGTTGGCCGTCACACTGGAGAACATGACATGCGGACATTCGTGGGAATGATCCTGGGGGCCCTCATCCTGGGGTTCGGCGTCTACATCCATGATTCGATGCAAACCTCCGAGGTCGCCAACGGGCCGACCGCGCAGACGCGCCGGACCATCGTGAACTGGGACGTCGCGGCGGATAGCTGGAATTCACTCAAGACCCGCGCGCATGACGATTGGGTTCGCATCTCGTCGAAGTAACGCGCACGACGCTGCTGTTTTCAAGGCGTCTCGGCCGTTGGTCGAGGCGCCTTTGCTTTGCCAATCAGTTGGCCGCCTTGGCCTTGCGCGCGTCGGCGATGACCTGCTCGAACTGCGCCATGGTCAGCACGCCGGGCACCCTGAACTTGCCGACGATGAAGGACGGCGTACCGCGGAAACGCAAGCCGCGCGCCTGCTTGTCGTTGCGCGCCAGCATGTCGTCGATGGCCTTGGCGTTGGCGGCGAGGTCGCGCTTGGCGCGGTCGACGTCGACGCCTGCTCCCGCGAGCAACTCGTCGATGCGCGGCTCGGTGAGCTTCGAGCTGACGCCGATCAGCGCCTCATGCGCCTTCGCATATTTGTCCTGATATTTGCAGGCCAGCGCCATCCGCGCGGCAGTTACCGAAGTCGGCCCGAGAATCGGCCACTCCTTCAGCACCCAGCGCACCTTGCCATCATCGTGGATGACCTGCTGCAGTTCGGGATCGAGCTTGCGGCAATACGGGCAATTGTAGTCGAACCATTCGACGATCGTGATGTCGCCCGAAGGATTGCCGAGCAC
Organism: Bradyrhizobium sp. SZCCHNRI20481; assembly: GCF_032485055.1. NCBI lineage: Bacteria > Pseudomonadati > Pseudomonadota > Alphaproteobacteria > Hyphomicrobiales > Nitrobacteraceae > Bradyrhizobium > Bradyrhizobium sp. SZCCHNRI20481. The sequence continues at coordinate 5,970 of NZ_JAUEUE010000026.1, read as the reverse complement.
CGGCGCGTCGGGGTCGCGCAGCACCGCGCCCTCGTCGGGCTCGTCGGCATCCTCGGCGTGACTGTCGCGGGGCCACAAGGAAAGCGCCGCGCCGGCGCCAAGAAGCGTCAACACGTCACGCCGGCTGCTGGCGGAGGTGATCGCAGTCGAGGGGACGCACTTCATTGAGGTCAGCTCCAGATATGCAGCAGGCTGCGCGTCAGCATGTACAGCGCCACCACTGCGATCACGATCGAAAACACCACGTTCAGTGCGCCGCGCCGTTCGGAGAGATGGCGCGCCAGGTGTGTGCCGGCAAGACCTCCGGCGATTCCGCCAGCGATGAACAGTCCGGCGAGATCCCAGGCGACGAGCCCGGACCAGGCATAGCTCGCCGCGGTGGTGAGCCCGAAGGTCGTCACCGCGACCAGCGACGAGCTGACCGCATTCATGATCGGCATGCCCGTCGCAGCCATCAGCGCCGGCACGATCAGGAAGCCGCCGCCGATGCCGAAGAAACCGGACAGCGTGCCGGTGGCGAGGCCGAAGCCGACGACCGCCGGGACGTTGGCCATGCTCATCTTCACATCGGGGGTGCCGATGCGGGCGCGCGTCTTCAGCATCAGCATGGCGATGACCATCATCACCAGCGCGAACAGCGCCAGCAGCTTCTGGCCGTCGACCATCTTGCCGAGCAGCGAGCCGATGAAGGCGCCGACGATGCCCGCCGTTGCGAACAGCGCCGCGATCGGCCAGATCACGGTGCCGCCGCGCGCATGATTGGCGAGATTGATGGCCGCGTTGGTGGCGACCGCGATCGCGCTCGAGCCGATCGCGATGTGCGGCTCGGGCACGCCGACGACATAGACCATCAGCGGCACCGCGAGCACCGAGCCGCCGCCGCCGACGAGGCCGAGCGAGAACCCGACCATCGCGCCGCAAAACAGGCTGAGCACACCTTGGACAGCAGAGATCATGGCGAGAGCAGGGTCATTTCCCGCACAGGAAGGCAAGCCCCAAAATCACCGGAGCAGCAATGCCGCCGCCACCGCTGCGAACCGCCGCGCGACCGGCGCCGATCCGAGCCCGGCCGCGGTCTCGCGGCGATGCGCGGCGTCGAAAGCGTCGGCCGGACGCATGATGCCCCCGGCCGCCGGCAACGTCTCGTCAGCCCGGATCAGGCAGCGCCCTTCAGCTTCTTGGTGCATTCGCTGTAGTAGCCGCCGCCCTTCTGGATCCACTTCAGGCCGCCATTGGCGTTGGTCGCCTTGTTGGCATTGTACTGATCGACGCAGGTCTGCAGCCGCGCCTTGCCGGGCTTCTCCTTGGCGTATTTCGGGTCCACCGCGTTGGGGAACACGGCGGGACCGGTCGGCGCGGGAGCGGCCTCCTTGGCTTCGGATTTCGCCGCCTTGGCCGGCTTGGCCTCGGCGGCAGGCGCGGCCGGAGCCGCCGGAGCCGCGGCCGCGGCGGCATCGCTGCCGCACTGGGCCTTGCGGAAGTCGTTCCACTTCTGGCCGCCCAGCGTGCCGGCCTCCTTCGCCTGCTTGTACTTGGCGCTGCATTCCTGCGCGGTCAGCGCCTTCGCCGGGGCGGCGGCGAACGTCGCGAGCCCGATCACGGCCAGCGTAGCGAGTGACGAAGCAACCAATGATTTTGCGTGAAAACTCATCCTCGATCTCCCTGTGGAGCATGATGGAATGGGACGCTAATTCTAGCGAGACGCCCGCGACCGACAAAGCAGGCGGGAGCGTGGCCGCGCGAAAATATAATTTGCGTCGCGCGGCGATCCGGCTCATTCCATTCACTGCGGGTTCAGCATCGCCGGACATCGCGCCGTGCCTTTCGTTCGAGGACTTCAGCATGAGATTCACTGCCCGGGCGGCGATTGCGGCCATCGCAATTGCCACCCTGTGGACCGCCGGCCCCGCCTGCTCGCAGCCCGGATTGACGCTGCCGGCGCGGCCCGATGCCGCCACCGACAAGTTCGCCAGCCTGGACAAGGCGGCGCGGCGGACGATTTCCGTTGCCTGCTCCAAGGAGGCTGACGAGCAGGGGCTGAAGGGCAAAGCACGCGGCAAATTCCGCTCGGCCTGCAAGCGCGACAAGGCGGCGGCCGCCGCGGCGACACCCGTGCCCGCTCCCGCGCCGACGCCGGAGAAGTCGAAATGATCGGCACCTGCGGGGTGCATGCGCGCATGGCGCCTGCGCAGCGGCGGGAATTGTTCGCGCAGGCAGCTTTTGGCATAAGGCGCCGTGCGCCAGATCATCTCCTCCCTCCCCTTTGACCTGCCGAGCCGCGCCAAGACCCTGAGCGCGATCGAGACCCTCGTGCTCGGCACCGCCGGCGGCCTGATCTTCCTCGTCGCCCATCTGCCCGGCGGGCTGATCTCCGGCGCGATGATCGCGACCGCGATCGCCGCAATCGCCGGCCGCCCGCTGGCGATGCCGCCGATCCTGACCCAGACCGTGCTGCTGCTGCTCGGCATCTCGATCGGCGCCGTGGTCTCGCGCGAGCTGATCAACCATGTCAGCGCCTATCCGGTGACCATCGGCCTCCTGGCGCTCGCGACGTTCTGCTCGACCTTCGGCTCCAGCCTCTATCTGCAGCGCGTCCATGGCTGGGACCGCACCTCGGCGCTGCTCGCCGGCAGTCCCGGTGCGCTGTCGCAGATCACGATGCTCGCGGTCGAGCGCGGTGCCGACCTGCCGGCGATCGCCGTGGTGCAGACGCTTCGGGTGATCATCCTGACCGCGGCGCTGCCGCTGGTGCTGGCGGTGGCGGGCGTCGCACCGGCCGCGCCGATCTCGCTCGGCCAGAGCGTCGCCTCGCCGCTCGGCCTGCTCGCACTGCTGGTGGCCTCGCTGGTCGCGGCGATGCTGATGCAGCTGATCAGGTTTCCGGCGAGCTGGCTGTTCGGCGCGATGGTCGCCAGCGGCGTCCTACACGGCACCGGCCTCGTCGAGGGCGGCCTGCCGGAATGGATGCGCGGCGTGGCGCTGGTCGGCATCGGCGCCCTGATCGGCAGCCGCTTCGCCCGGATGCGGATGAAGACCCTGGTCGGCCATATCAGGGCTGCGCTGGGCTCGTTCGCGATCGCGGTGGCGATCTCGGCGCTGTTCGTCACCGTGATCGTGCTGGTAACGCATGTGCGCTTTTCCGACACCATTGTCGCGTTCGCGCCCGGCGCCATGGACGCGATGATGGCGCTGGCGTTGACGCTGCACATCGACCCGATCTTCGTCGGCGCGCATCACCTGTCGCGCTTCGTGTTCGTCACCATCGCCACCCCCGGCATCGTCCATCTGTTCGGACGGCCGCAGGAGGACGTCGACGACTAGGCGCGCTTCCGGGCGATGCCCCAGCCCGCGATGGCGGCGATGGCGAGCGAGATCAGCACGCTGTAACCGGCGAGCGACAGGCCGAGGAAGCGGAATTGCACCTCGTCGCAGCGTACGACCTTGACGCTGTCGAGCCGCTCCAAGAGGTTGCCGGCGCTGCCGAGATTGCCGATCGGCCCGGTGCATTCGGTCGGCCCCGGCCAGAAGCCCCATTCGACGCCGGAGTGATAGACGCCGAGCCCGGCATTGCCGAGTGCGGCCAGCGCCACCACGCCGACCCCGGCGAGCACCAGCGCGCGCGGCGCGCCGCCTTTGGCGGCGAGCGCGATCAGCAGCCCGAGCGGCACGATCGCATAATAGGCCCAGCGCTGCTTCAGGCAGAGCTCGCAGGGCTGCAGGCCCCAGACCAGCTGCATGTACCAGGCGCCGGCCAGGGTCGCCGCCGCGATGCCGGCCGCAAGCAACGCCGCCGCCACCGCCGGGCTCATGGCTCCCGCCGCGGGGCGGGCCATCACAGACGTATTGGTCATCGGTCCTCCCGAACGGGGCTGCATCCGGTCCCATGCCGGGCCGTCCCGGCTCCTACTCCGGCCAGCGAAAGCTGTCGAGATGCGCGCCCATCACGTCCGTGCGGGTTGACCCGGCCCGGCCGCCCGCTATAGTCCGCCCGCTTCGCTATGGTTCCTGCACAGGCCCGGCGAATGCCCCTGTGGCGGAACTGGTAGACGCGCTCGACTCAAAATCGAGTTCCGCAAGGAGTGCTGGTTCGATTCCGGCCAGGGGCACCAACTAGGCTGTTCAAGCCCGTTCTAAATCGTCCGCAACAGTTCGCGCTCTGCTCGGAACCCCTTGAAAAGTGGGCCTTTCCGCGCACATTGGCGTTCATCACCGTTTGTTCTCGCCCGATCCCAGCCGCCCGATTTGTTGGTATTTTTGTTGGTATCGTGTTGGTATCGGGAGAACAAACGTTCACGGCGACTTTCGCTATTCCGAACGAAGGAATGGAGCAGATGACCCGCAAGAACGATGTCGCGTGCGTCAATCCCAAGCAGATCAGAACCGACGTCGACTGCCGCGCTGCCCAACCGAGATTCGACAATGGCGCGTGGGGTGCCGCCAAGATTTCCGATGTAACCGGCGGCGGTCTCTACCTCTTCGTCACACCCGACGACAATAAACCCGGCCATGCTGCCTCCAAGCTCTGGCGGATGGCCTACCGCTTCTCCGGTCGCCAGAAAACCTACTCCATCGGGCCTTACGGCAACGGAAAGAACGGCACGTTCTCGCTCGCCGACGCACGTCACGAGCGCGACAAGGCCAAGCACCTGCTCAAGGACGGCAAAGACCCGAGCACCGAGAAACAGCTCGATAAGCACAGGCAAGCGGCCGCTCGACCTTTCGGGCAATGGGCTGACGAGTGGCTCGCGAAGAAAAAGATGGAGAAAGTCAAGCGCGGCAGAATCGTTGCGGTGCGCGACCCAAAGACAATCGAGGTCCTTGAGCTGCGCGTCCGCTACGTCAAGGCCCGCTTTGGCAAGCTGTGCAGGCAGGACATCAAGCGTCCGGACGTGCTCGCTTTCCTGCGTTCATACGAAGCCAAGGGAAAGCTGGAAACCCGCGACCGCGTGCGCAGCCTCGGTGCGCAAATCTGTGACTATGCCGACGTCGAAGGCGACGGCTACAATCCATTCCGCAATCTGAATGGGAAGCTGATTGCCAACATTTCGACGCCGCGTCCCGGCGTAACCGAACCACGCGACGTGACGCGCGTCTTCAAGCTCATCAGCGCACCCTGGGCGAGAGGGAGGTTTGGCGACATTGTTGGCCTTGCCTTGCGCTTCGATGCGCTGACCATTCCCCGCCCCGGCATGGTCAATGAAATGGAGTGGAGCGAGGTCGATTGGGACACTGAACGCTGGACTATTCCAGCCACCAAAATGAAGACCGGCTGGGACCATGTCGTGCCCTTGTCACGACAGGCACTCGCAATCCTGCGGAGTGTCCAAAAGCTGACCGGCCATCGCCAGTATGTTTTTTCCTGCTCAAAGGATGCCCCGCTATCGAACAACACGCTCAACAAGCGCTTGCGGCTGCTTGGCATTGACACCAAGACTGATCATTGCGCCCACGGATTCCGGACCACCTTCTCGACCCTGTCTCACCACGAAGAGATCAACGAGGCCAAGGCATGGGATGGCGATGTCGTCGAGCTGCAGCTCGCGCATCTCGATAGTTCGACCGTGGAAGGGCTCTACAAGAAGCACGGACCGCTCGCGCTGATCGGCTCGCGCACGAAGCTGATGCAGCATTGGGCTGATCGTATCGACCACTGGCTCGATCCCAAGAAGGTGATGCCGATCAAGCGCGGCACGCCGGGCTGAGTCACGTATCTTCGTGCGCGGTTGATGCCGCCGTTCGATCCCTGGCAAAGATCAGTTTTCAGCAAACTGCTGGGTCAAAACTGGCCTGCCTTCCTCATAACCGAGCTCTCCTGACCTTGCCCCCAAGTTTTATCCAGATCTGAGTTCGTTCGGGCGGTTTGATGTGCCCATCTGGGCGGTCGTAGCGGCGCGAGCTGGCGCGGAGCTCTCGGCATAGCGCAGCGCCAGATCCCGACGCGGATTGCAGGTGGCGGCGAACTCGGATGGC